>NZ_BAAAQD010000025.1:0-173015 GCF_039531485.1 Dactylosporangium maewongense
CAGCCGGACCCGGTCGCCCGCGGCCAGCCGCCCGAGCGCCGCCGCCTGCGCGACCGGCCTCAGCGGCGCCGGCCGGGCCCCAGTACCGCGGCCGCGGCGGCACCGGTCGGCGACGTCGTCGGGGCGCAGCGTGTCGAGCCACTCGTGCAGCGCCTTCACAGTGTCGGCGAGCAACGGGGCGATCGCCGACCCGTCGCCCGGGTCGGCGCCCATCGGCAGCCCCGCCCGCAGCGCCGGCGCGTCCGCGGCGAGGTCCAGCAGCGCCTCCACGACGCTGAGCCGGGTCGGCGCGCGCAGGCCGATCGTCAGGTGCAGCGACCAGTCGTCGAGCGCACCGGCGGCGTGCAGCCAGCCTCGCGGCAGGTACAGCGAGTCGCCCGGCTCCAGGACCGCGTCCAGGTGCGGCTCGCCCGCGGCGACGGCGGCGACCTCCTCGGCACGGCCGCCCCACGGCTGCCGCTCGACGGGGTCGGGGACCACCGGCGGGTGCACCCGCCACCGTTTGGTGCCCGCGACCTGCAGCACGAAGACCGCGTGCGTGTCGTAGTGCGTGGCGAAGCCCTGGTTGCCAGGCGGCGTCAGGTACGCGTTCACCTGCACCGGCACGCCCAGCTCCCGGCCCAGGTCACCGGCCAGGTCGACCAGCGGCGGCCACAGCCGGTGCAGGCCCTGCAGCACCAGCGTCGCGCCGCCGGCGAGCTGCTCGAAGACCCGCTCGTCCAGGATCTGGTCGCCGACCTCGGCTCCTGGTCCGCCGCCGCCGGTGTACCGCGCGGCGGGGATCACCTTGCCCTGCCGGGCCATCCGCACGAACGGTGTGCGCAACGCCCGGCGGCTCAGCAGCTCGTCGACGTCGTCGAGGTCGAGCAGGTCGGTGTAGTCATCGGCCCGGCGCGACAGCAGCGGCGCGCGGTCCCAGTGCCGCTCGGCGAAGTCGTCGGCAGGGATCGGGACGCATCGGCGCAGCGCTGACCTCACCTTCTGACCGGCGCCGCCGCTGTCTGCGGTCATTCGCTCGCGCCGCCGTCCGCGCCGCCGTCCGTGGCGCGCGCGTCAGCGCCGCCGTCGTTGGGGCCCTCATCGGCACCGCCGTCGGCGCCGCCGTCCTCGGCCTCGATGTTCGCCCCGCCGTCGGCGGTGCCCTCGTCCATGGTCGCGCCACCGTCCGCGCCGCCGTCGTGCGCGGCCGGCACGGCACCGCCGTCGGCGGGTCCCTCGGGGCCCGGGCCGGGCGGGGTGGTGGTGATGTCGTCGTCGTTGAGCGCCATCGCTGAACTCCATCCTGATCGGGTCGGAGCTTCCCGTTACCCCGCCCACCACGAAGGCAATCGAATCGACGCAAAGCGGCTCACGCCCCGCTCAGCCCGGCGTTCCCGGCCGGCGGCGCAGGTCGGCCTCGGTGGCGTGCCGGTGCGCCACGGCGATCAGGTCGTCGAGGTCGGCGGCGGTACGGGCGCCGGGGTTGAGCACGCAGACCCAGCCCTGCCGCCCGTATGCGGGGTGCGGCAGGATCTCGTCGAGCCCGGCGAAGTCGATGCCCGCCTGCCGCTCGGGCAGCTCCGCGGGCGGGTAGCCGAGGTGCGCCTCGAACGCCTCGCGCCCGGCGTGCACGTTGACCCGGAACACGCCCGGCCGGTCCAGCCGCGACGCCTCGTCCCAGCCGGGGGTGTCCCGCCCGACGATCGTCGCGAACGGCATCCTGCGGTCCGGGCCGACGTAGAAGAACCGGTCGCCCCAGCTCGTCTCCGGCGCCCCCGACTCCTGCGTCGCGAGCAGCAGCTCGACGCCGGGCAGGGCGAGGATCCGGCCGGCGATCGCCTCCGGGGTGGCAGCGTCAGTCATGACTTCAACCGTATCGTTGAACCACCCAGTGAAGGTTTGGCGCGCTCCGTCAGTACAGTGGCGGCGAAAGCCTCAAGCGGTGCGCCCTGCACGGGGCATGAACAGCCGGACCGTGACCCCGCGGGCGGTGCTGGTGATGTGCAGGTCCCGGCACAGGTTCCGGACCATCCACAGGCCGCGGCCGTTGATCTCCTCGGGCGCCGGCAGCTCCCGCGACACGAACTCCGGCAGGCCCGGCCCGTGGTCGCTGACCTCGACCCGCACGCCCTCATCCGTCTGCTCGATGACGATCCGCCCGCTGCCGCCGCCGTGGCGGATCGCGTTGGCGGCGAGCTCACTGACCGCGATCACCAGATCGCGCACGTTGGACGCGGAGACGCCGGCGAGGCGGGCGGTCTGCTCGACGAGCTCCCGGACGCGGCGTAGGCCATCGCCGGTGAACTCCCGAGTCACAGAGCGTATCCGGTCGCGTGTCATCGGTTACCGCGTCCTTACGCCCGTCTCGTGGCCTGCCAACTCGTGGCCTGCCAATTCGTCCCCCGAGCAGGACAGTACCCATCAGGCGCGCTCCCGAACCGTGCCGGACCCGTGCTGGCCGGCGGTCACACGGGCAGCTGCTGGGCGGTGGGTCGCAGGACGTCGCGGACGAGGTCGGAGGCCTGCGGCATGCCCGGGCGCGCGGTCGCGCCGGCACAGGCCTGGGACTCGGCGGCCCAGGCGGCGGTGGCCAGGTCGGCGAGCTCTGCGGCGGGGATGCCAGCGCGCAGCAGCGGGAACTCCTCGGTCGACTCGCGCCGGGTGTGGGCCAGCAGCATGGCGTGGACGGCGGCCAGGCCGTCGACGTCGCCGAGGCTGATGGAGACGTCGGCGAGGGCCTCGCTGATCCGGCGCTCCTCGTCGAGCAGGTGGTCGGCGAGGTGGTCCGGGGGGTCGAGGTGCCGGGTGAGCGGGTGGACGATCTCCTCCTCGATCGTCTCGTGGACGGCGATCATCCAGGCGAGCTCGCCGAACGCGGTGTAGCGGTCCTCCCCCGCGGCGGCCGCGGTCCTGTCGAACTGCTCGTCGATCCGGGACTGGTGCTCGGTGAGCATCGCCGGCAGGTCGGCCACGCCGGCGGCCGGCATCGCGGCCATCAGCTCCTGCGGGTCACGGTCCTCGTGCAGGCGGAGCAGGTCGCCGGCGGTGTGGAGGGCGGCGAGCTCCATCTGCAGGTGCAGCTCCCACAGCTGGCGCAGCCGGCGGTCGGTCTCCTGCTCCAGGAACGTGTGGTACATGGCGCAGGCGGCGCACTCCTGGACGACCAGCTGGGCCCAGAGGCTCTGGTCGCCACCCGGGGACAGGGCGGCCCCGGCGAACGGGTGCAGCGCGGCGAGCGTGTCGTGGCGGGCCGTGGCGGCCAGGCCGAGGCGCTGCACGGCACGCTGGGACTCCAGGTCGGGGCAGCGCAGGGCGGCACGGCGGTTGAACAGGGCGGCGGCCGCCTGGAGGGCTTCCATCTCGTCGACCCGGCCGCTCGCGCCGGGCTCGGCGGAGCGCAGTTGGGTCGCCTCGACGTCGAGCTCGTGCCAGTGCCGGCCCTGGCGGCCTACCGGCAGTCCCGGGTGCTCCAGCGGGTTGAACATGGGCCCTCCCTCGGCAAACCGAACCAGGCGTGACGAATCCGAACAAAGCGTGACAAACCAGCAAGTTCGCGCGGCGAATCCGAACCAGGCGTGACGCGGGACGCGTGACAAGGAAGCGCTACCCAGCTTCGGCGGCGCGACACCCATCCTCCTCCGATCCGGGGGCTCGCGAAGCAAAGATCGAGCGCCGGGAACGACCCATTGACTTTTAGTTAACTTTCTTTATCGTTGGGCATCAATCAGACCAACGCTGGAGGCATAGATGGCGCTACGACACCGGCTGGTGCTGGTCGCCGCCGCGACGATCCTGGCGGCGGGCGGCACGGCCGTCCTCGCCGGGACCGCGGAAGCGGCCGGCTCGCTGACCGCCACCCTCACGTACGACTCCGACTGGGGCTCCGGCTACCAGGCGAAGTACACGATCGCGAACGGCTCCGCGGCGACCGTCACGTCGTGGAAGGTCGAGTTCGACCTGCCGGCCGGGACCACGCTCGGCAGCTACTGGGACACCCTGGCCGGCCAGGCCGGCACCCACGTCACCGCGACGAACCGGACCTACAACGGCACGCTCGCGCCGGGCGCGTCGACCAGCTTCGGGTTCCTCGTCTCCGGCGGCGGCAAGCCCGCCAACTGCAAGCTCAACGGCGCCAGCTGCGCCGGCGTGGCCGACACGCAGGCGCCGACCGCCCCGGCGAGCCTGCGCGGCACCGGTGCCACCTCGTCCAGCGTCAGCCTGGCCTGGAACGCCTCGACCGACAACGTCGGCGTCACCGCGTACGACATCTACCGCGGCGGCACCCTGGCCACCACCGTCACCGGCACCAGCGGCACGGTCGGCGGGCTGTCGGCGTCGACGGCCTACACGTTCACGGTCAAGGCGCGCGACGCCGCGGGCAACACCTCCGCCGCGAGCAACCAGGTCAGCGTCAGCACCACCGCGGGTGGTGGTGGCGGCGGCACCGCGGTGCCCGTCGCACCGTACGTCGACATGGGCGCGTGGCCGACCCCGTCACTCCCCGACATGGCGACCGCCGGCAACCTGAAGAGCTTCACCCTCGCGTTCGTCAACAGCGCCGGCTGCAAGGCGTCGTGGTTCAACGCGTACGACCCGAGGGCCGCGTGGGCGAAGGACCAGATCGACGCGATCCGCGCCCGCGGCGGCGACGTCAAGATCTCCTTCGGCGGTGCGAGCGGCATCGAGCTCGCCCAGGCCTGCGGCACTCCCGCGGCCGTCGCGGCGGAGTACCAGGCCGTCGTCGACGCGTACCAGCTCAACTACATCGACCTGGACATCGAGGGCGCGGCGGTGGCCGACCCGACCACGGTCGCGCGCCGGTCGCAGGCCCTCGCGCTGCTGCAGGCCGCCCGGCCCAACCTGAAGATCTCCCTGACCCTGCCGGTCCTGCCGGAGGGCCTCACCGCCGACGGCGTGGCCGTGGTCCGCTCCGCCCGCGACGCCGGGGTGAACCTCGACCTGGTCAACGTCATGGCGATGGACTACCAGCGCAGCAGCGGCGACTACGGCAACTTCGCCGTGCAGGCGGCGCAGTCGACGTTCGCGCAGCTCAAGACCCTGTACCCGGCGAAGACCGACGCGCAGCTGTGGCGGATGGTCGGCGTGACGCCGATGCTGGGCAAGAACGACGACGGCGGCACCTACGACCAGGCCGACGCTCGGCAGCTGGTGGCGTTCGCGCAGGCCAACCACCTGGGCATGCTGTCGTTCTGGGAGACCACCCGCGACCGCAACGCGTGCACCGGCGCGCTCTACATGTGCACCAACATCCCGCAGCAGCCCTACGAGTTCAGCCGCATCTTCGCCGCGTACACCGGCTGAGACCCGCGCTGAGCCGGCTCACGCACCGCGCTGAGACGGCTCACGCACTGAACGGCGTCGCCGGTGGAGCGGACCGGCGGCGCTGTTCGGCCGTGTCGTGCACCGTCTCCGTCGCGGGGTGGGAGAACAGCGCCGGAGCGATCTTCGCCCGCGCCGGCGCCTCGACGCCGACGGGGGCAGGGGCGGCGCTGGGAGCGGGGGCGGGCGCGGGCGCACCGCCGGCGGGTCGCAGTGCGGCGGCGGCGTCGGCGGCGGACACCGCGCCGGAGCAGACCGCCCGCCACAGGGTCATGGCGGCGCCGGACACGGTGACGACCTGCCGGTCGAGGGCCTCCGGCGTCGCACCGGCCTTGGCCAGCACGGCGGCCGCGGCCGGCTGCAGGTCCACCCACGGGCGCACGGTCGCGGCGGTGAACCCGGCCGACGCCCACTGCGCCGCGAGCCGGCTGATCCGCTCCGCGACCGCCAGGGGCACGACGTCGCGACCGCTCGGCCGCTCACCCAGCAGCGCCCGCGCCAGCTCGGTCAGCTCCGCGATCGGCACCCACCCAGCCTCGCCCTCGCTCACTGCGGTCTTCTGGGTCGGGCGGCGGCCAGTGGTCGGTTCCATGCCTCCATGATCCCTCATCGCGTAACCGGCCGGCTACGCGCACCCCTCCATGACAGCGCGTGACGCAGCAGCGGGCGGTAGACGCGGGCCGAGTCGGACAGCGAACCGAAGTGCGAGGTGCCGTTGTCGCCGATGTACGTGGTGGCGATGACCGTCTCGTTGATCTGCCGGCCGGCACGCGCGGCGTGCAGCAGGACGTTCATCTCGTACTCGAACCGTTCGCCCGGGATCCCGCACAGCCAGTGCAGCAGGTCCGCCGGGTAGCCGCGCAGCCCGGTCTGCGTGTCCCGGACGCCGCGGCCGGTCGCGGCGCGGAACAACACGCGGGTGACGGCGTTGCCGAAGCGGCTGCGCAGCGGCACCCGGCCCTCGAAGCGGCGCACGCCGAGCACCATCTGGCCGCCGACCTCCACGTGCTCGGCGACCCGGAGGATGTCCTCCAGGAGGTGCTGACCGTCGGGGTCGGCGCAGACGACCGCCTGGCCGGGGTGCGCCGCGGCGATGTGCCGGAAGCCGGTCTTCAGCGCCGCGCCCTTGCCGCGGTTCGTCCCGTGTCGCAGCACCGTGCAGCCCAGCTCCCGGGCGCGGTGCAGGAGGCCCGCGGCGGCCGGTCCGCTGCCGTCGTCGACCACGACGACGTGCGCCCCCGGCCGCGCCCCGGACAGCGCGATGACGGTGCTGACGAGGCCGTGGCCCGGCTCGTACACCGGCAGCAGAAACATCACGGATGCCTGTTACCCAGCCGGGCGGCGGCGCAATGCCGCCACCACCGCGCGCTCGCGGCGCAGCAGCCCGGCGGGGTCGGCGACGCCCAGGAACCAGAGCCGCGACGCGACGTGCAGCGCCCGCTCCCGCCGCGACGCCGGCTCGCCGCCGGTCGCGGGCACGTCGAGCAGCGCCGCACCACGCAGCCGCAGCACCTTGCGGGCGAGGAACCGGATCCGCGGCAGGTGCCACGCGTGCGAGACCAGCCCGAGCGGGTGCCCGGGGCCGAACTCGTGCCCGGCGAGCAGGCCGTCCTCGACCGTGTGCAGCAGGTTCTCCAGGGTGCTCCGCGACCGGCACTCGGTCCGCAGCGCCGCGTGGCGGTCGAGCCCGGCGGCCCGCGCCCGGGCCACCATCAGGTCACCCTCCCGGCAGCCCTCCGGCGGTCGCGGCGCGCCCTCGGCCGCCTCCGCCCACCCGCCGCTGAACACGACCAGCGGCGCCGCCGCGGCGTCGAACGCGTCCCGGTGCGCCGAGACGTAGCCGATCGCGGCGTCGACCCTGGCGGCACCCGCCGGGGTGAGCACCCATTCCCCGCCGGCGGTCGCGACCCCTCGCCCGAACACCAGCAGCACGGTCGTCACCGGCGCCGTCACGATCCCACCGTACTCACCGCGCCGTGCTTGACTGCGCGGGTGACGGACGATCTCGCCTCGCTGCTGGCGCGGCTGCCGCGGCTCACCGGGCTCGAGCACGACCGGCTCGTCGTGACCGTCGAGCAACGCGGCGACCCCGCGGCGATCGGGCCGCTGCGGGAACGGGTGGGTGAGGCGCCAGGGGAGGCGCTGTTCGGACTGCACCACGCGCTGGTCCGGCTGACCGGCCACGACCCGGTGCTCCCCCTCGACCGCGACGCCTGGCCGCACGCCGTGCGCATGGCGTGGGCCGCCTGGACGCCGGCGACGGAGGCCCGGCCGCGGGTGGAGGACGTCGAGCCGCTCGGCGACGACCGGGCGAGGCTCGTGGTCGCCGACGGGCGCGGCGTCGTCGGCATCGACTACGACCCGACGCCACCCGGCTCGACCTGGCCGCGCTGGTTCAAGTCGCTCCTCGTCGGCGGGTCGCCACTGTACGGGGTGGGCTCCGACTGCGGCACGTGCGAGACCACGCTGCACCTCATCGGGTGGCCGGAGCGGCCCGCGGCGGCGCTGTCGCAGCTGGTGCGGAAGCGGCTCGGCGACGTGACCGCGCTGGACCGGGACGTGCTGGACGCGGTGGCGCCGCTGCTGACGGGGCTGCGCTCCGGGCACTACCTGGCCGCGCTCGCCGACCTGGACCTGGAGCTGGTCAACGACCCGGCCGCGTCCTGGTGCCTGCGGCGCCACGAGCTGCGCGTCGACGAGGAGCCCTTCGACGTGCCGGAGGTCGACTGGCCCGGCACCGGCCATCTCCAGCTGCGCACGACGGTGCCCGGGGTGCGGCCGACGTTCGCCGTGGTGCTGCCGTCCCAGGACCTCGCGGCCGTCGATCCGCGTACCGTGGCGGCACACACGGCAAGGATCGCCGCTGGTGAACGGCCCACCGCCGTGGTCACCGCGTGGGTGGAGGACCGCGACGTGCGGATGGACCACCCCGAGCGGTTCTTCGTCGGGGTGATCCTCGACGGACACCACAAGCTCGTCGCGTACGCGCGGCACGGCGTCCCGGCGCGGGTGCTGCTGCTGTGCCGGGTCGAGGACTCGTGGGGCCCTCCCGCCGACCGCACCGCGTTCCTGCGTGCGGTGCTCGACAGCATGGTCGGCTGAGCTACAGACCCGGCAGGGCACTCCGCGTGAAGGCGTCCAGGACGACCTTCGGGCCGGTGACGACGCCGTCCACGCGGACGACCGATCCGGTCACGGTGACGGTGGCGTTCGCGAGCGGGGCGGTGCCGCTGCCGTACGCGGTGCGCTGCGCGGCGGCCGACTGCTCAGCGGCGGCCGGGGACGCCGCGGCGGAGCACACCACGGCGTGGATCTTCGCGTCCGACGACGGGCGGAGCGTGCCGACGGCGACGGCACCGGTCGCGGTGCTGGCGTAATGGGCGACCACGACGCCGCCGAGGCAGTCGGCGAGGGAGCGCGGCACCGGATCGCCGGCGAGGGACCTCGCCGCGCTGACGACGTCCAGCGTCGCGCCGGCGCTGCCGATGAGGACGTCGGAGCCGATGGCGCGGACCACCGGGTAGACGCCGGCGGCCCGGTCGGCGGACTGCTTCGGCGCGATCAGGCGGTCGCCGTCGGCGGTCCAGCCCTTCGCCGTCAGCGCCGCCTGCACCGTGGCCGGGTCCTGGCCGCCGGCGAGCACGGTGACGATCGGGCCGGTGCCGGCGGTGACGGCGTAGGTGGCCGTGGTGTGGTTGATGCCGTAGCCCTCGCCGGGGCTCGCGCTGTGGGTGCCGTAGCCGGCGAGGGCCTTCCACTCCGCGCCGAGACCGTTGAGCGCGGTGGTGTCGGAGAACCGCACCACCTTGCGGGTGGCGTCGCCCGCCTCGATCCGGCCGAGCGCGGTCAGGAACGCCGTGCCGCTGGGCGTGCTGCTGGCGCGGCGCGTCGGGCTGGTGCCGGTGACGCCGGCGTTCGAGTGGTCCGACGACCTGTTCTTCGTGCGCTTCGGCTTGGACGAGCAGGCGGCCATGGAGAACGCCAAGGAGAAGGCGAGGATCACTCGCAACGCATGCATGGGCGCGATCCTAGGAACGGCCGTCAAGCATCGGCATTGACCGCGGTACATGAGCGCGTTACTTTGAGGATTCTTTACAGAAAGGTGGAGGACGTGCTGCCGAGGCACGAGCTGGACGTGCCGGACCCGGCGCCGCTGCCGTTCGCGATCGGCTCGTTCGACTGGTTCGGGCCGATGGCGCGGGCCGGCTTCCCGCACCGGCACAGCTTCCACGAGATCGTCTACGTCACCCGCGGCACCGGCGCGCACGTCGTGGACCTCGCCGCGCACCGCCTGCGGCCGCCGCAGCTCTTCGCGGTCGCACCCGGGCAGGTGCACCACTGGCGGGACGTCTGCGGGCTCGACGGCTGGGTGATCGTCTTCGCCGACGACGCGCTGCACCAGCACCCGGAGGACCGCCGCGCCCTGACGGCCCTGTCGGCCGCGCCCGGGCTGCGACCCGCCCCCGGCGACGCGGCCGGCCTCGAGTCGCTGCTGGCCGCGATGGCGCTCGAGTACACCGAACGCCGGCCGGGCTTCACCACCGTCCTGGCCGCGCTGCTGCACGTGCTCGTCGTCCGCGCGCTGCGCCTCGGCGCGCCGAGGCCCGCGGATCCGGCGCCGGGCGTGGCGGAGCGGTTCGGCCGGCTGCTCACCCACGACACGGGGATCGCGCCGACCGTGCGGGCCTACGCGGCGCGGCTCGGCGTCTCCACCAGCCACCTGACGGAGGCGGTGAAGGCGTCAACCGGCGAGCCGCCCGGCCGGCTGATCCGCCGCGCCCAGGCCCTGGAGGCGCGGCGGCTGCTGGCCCGGACCGGGCTGAGCGTCGCGCAGGTCGCGCACGCCGTCGGGTTCGCCGACCCCGCGTACTTCTGCCGCTTCTTCCGCCGCGAGGTCGGCGTCACCCCCGGCCGGTTCCGGGAGCTCAACCGGGAGTGACCCCGAACTTGCAGTACACGTGCCTCCTGGGGAGGAGCCGGCCCGCCCGGTGCGGCGCCCGGGCGGGCCGGGGTCTCAGGTGCGGTACCAGCGCTGGTTGGCGCCGCCGTTGCAGGTCCAGATGGCCAGCGGGGTGCCGTTGGCCGTGCCGTGCGCGGTCGCGTCGAGGCACTTGCCGGACGCGACACTGACGACGGTGCCGTCGGCGTTGACGCTCCACTGCTGGTTGGCGCCCGTGTGGCAGTCGTAGATGATGACCGGCGTGCCGTCCGCGGTGGCGGCACCATTCACGTCCAGGCACTTGCTCCGCGGTGAAAGGCTGAACCAGCACATGCGCATCGTCGGCGTCACCGGCACCGAACTGTTTCTCACCGGCCCGCTGCAGGTCGTCCGCGTCGAGGTCGAGGACTGGCCGGGACGGCTGGACATCACCGGCGACGGCGTCGCGGGCCACGCCGACGTCCACAGTGGACCTCTGGTCGAGGTCGGCGTCTCGTGTACCGCGCCGCCCGGCGCGACGGTGCCGATCCGGGTGACCGCCACCGGTGGGCACACGGTCGAGGCCTCCCTCGTCGTCGCCGAGCCGGGATGGACGGTGTGGATGGTCCCGCACTTCCACTACGACCCGGTCTGGTGGAACACCCAGGCGGCCTACACGGCGACGTGGGACCGCGAGGGCCGCCTCGGCACCGAGTTCCGGGCCGCGTTCCAGCACACCGGCTTCGACCTGGTCCGGCTGCACCTGGAGACCGCCCGCCGCGACCCGGACTACAAGTTCGTCCTCGCCGAGCTCGACTACCTGAAGCCCTACTGGGACAGTCACCCCGAGGACCGCCGGTACCTGCGGACCCTGCTCGCCGAGGGCCGCCTCGAGCTCATGGGCGGCACCTACAACGAGCCCAACACCAACCTCACCTCCGCCGAGTCGACGATCCGCAACCTGGTGCACGGCATCGGCTTCCAGCGCGACGTCATCGGCGGCGACCCCCGCACCGCCTGGCAGCTCGACGTCTTCGGGCACGACCCGCAGTTCCCCGGGCTCGTCGCCGACGCCGGCCTCGACTCGTCGTCGTGGGCGCGCGGCCCGTTCCACCAGTGGGGCCCGATGCTGTGGACGTACGAGCCGCGCGACGGCTGGGGCGACCCGTCGGCGATGCAGTTCAGCTCCGAGTTCGAGTGGATCTCCCCTTCGGGGCGCGGCGTGCTGACCCACTACATGCCCGCGCACTACTCGGCCGGCTGGCACATCGACGCCCAGCCGACCCTCGCCGGCGCGCAGCAGAGCGTCTACGAGCTGTTCCTGCTGCTGAAGAAGGTCGCCGCGACCCGCAACGTGCTGCTGCCCGTCGGCACCGACTACACGCCACCGGCGAAGTGGGTGACGGAAATCCATCGCGAGTGGAATTCCCGCTACGCCTGGCCCCGCTTCGTGTGCGGGCTGCCCCGCGAGTTCTTCGCCGCGGTCCGCGCGCAGCTGGCCGCCGACGGTGTCCCGGCCGCGCCGCAGACCCGCGACATGAACCCGGTCTACACCGGCAAGGACGTGTCGTTCATCGACACCAAGCAGGCGCAGCGGCACGTCGAGGCGCTGCTGGTCGACGCGGAGCTCTTCGCGACCGTCGCCGCCGCGCTGCACGGCGCGCAGTTCCCGCACGCCGAGGTCGACAAGGCGTGGCGGCAGCTCGTGTACGGCGCCCACCACGACGCCATCACCGGCAGCGAGTCCGACCAGGTGTACCTGGACCTGCTGACCGGCTGGCGGGAGGCGCACGACCTGGCGGGGTCCGTGCTGGACGGGGCGCTGGACCGGCTCGGCCCGCGACCCGGCGGAGGGCCGGACCGGTCCGTGGTCGTCTTCAACCCGTCGGCCTGGCCCCGCACCGACCTGGTCCGGGTCCGCGTCGACCTGCCCCGCCCCGGCACGACCGGCCTCACGGTCGGCGACCTGCCCGTCCAGCTGGAGCACCCGCGCCACCACGAGGACGGCACCGTCGCCTCGGTCGACGTGGTCTTCCGCGCCACCGAGGTGCCGTCGCTGGGCTACCGCGCCTTCCCCCTGGCGCTCTCCTCCGCCCCGGCCCCCGCCCCGGCCTTCGGCTGGACTGCGACCGGGGGCGAGCCGGTCATCGCCAACGACGTCTACCGCCTCACGGTCGACCCGGCCCGCGGCGGCTGCGTGTCGAGCCTCGTCGACCTGCGCACCGGCCGCGAGCTGCTGCGGCCCGGCCGGGTCGGCAACGAGCTGCTCGTCTACGACGAGTACTCCGCCCACCCCCGCTTCCACGAAGGGCCCTGGCACCTGCTGCCGAAGGGCCCCGCCACCCACGGCTCCGCCCGGGAGCCCGCCACCGGCGTCCTGGTCGAGCACGGCCCGCTCGGCGAGCGGATCACCGTCACCGGCGCGGCCGGCCCGCTGCGGTTCACGCAGACCCTGACCCTCTGGCACGGCGACGAGCGCCTCGGCCTCGCCACCCGGGTCGACGACTTCACCGGCGAGGACCACCTCGTCCGGCTGTGCTGGCCGGTGGACGTCCCCGGCGGGCTGCCCGTCAGCGAGGTCGGCAACGCCGTCGTCGGCCGCGGCTTCGGGCTCGTCGAGGTCGACAGCGGGCAGGCGCCGTGGACCCTCGACAACCCGGCGCAGCACTGGTTCGCCGTCTCCAGCACCGCCCGCGTCGACGTGCACGACCTGTCCGGCGTACGCCGGCACACCAGAGCGATCGGGATCGCCGAGATCGTTGCCGCGCAGGACGTGCGGGACCTCGCCGTCGCGCTGGTGCGGCGCGGGGTCACCGCCACGACGTCCCGGCCCGGCGGCCCGCGCTACGGGCGGCTCGCCGTCGACTCCAACCTGCCGGACGTGCGGATCAGCGTCGGCCGGACCGCGTTCACGGAGGCCGTCCTCGCCGCCGCGGACCCCTCGTACGCCGGCGAGGTCGACCGGCAGCTCGCCGCCGCGGGCCGCGCCCGGGTGCTGGTGCCCGCGGCTCGGCCGCTGACGGACGTGTGGGTGCCCAACGCGGACCTCACCGGCGTCCTGGACCTGCCGGTGCTCATCGTCATCGGCGCCGGCGCGGTCGAGGCGCTGTGCGACGACCTCGCCGCCACCGGGACCGTGCCGGTGACGCAGCCGTTGACCGTCATGCCCGACCCCGATCTCGACGACCGGACCGTCGCCATCGTCAACCGCGGCATCCCCGGCTTCGCCGTCGACACCACCGGCGCGCTGCACCTGTCGCTGCTGCGCTCCTGCACCGGCTGGCCGTCCGGGGTGTGGATCGACCCGCCGCGCCGCACCGCCCCCGACGGCTCGACATTCCAGCAGCAGCACTGGACCCACACCTTCGACGCCGCCCTTGTCGCCGGCCCCGGCGACTGGCGGGCCACCGCCCTGGTGCGGCACGGCCACGAGGTGAACCACCCACTGCACGCCCGCGTGGTCCCCGGCTCCTCCGCGGAGTCCGCAAGCTACCTGACCGTCTCATCCGCCGGCGACATCGTCGTCACCGCGCTCAAGCCTTCAGGAAATCCACTCGCCATTGGAATCCCCCCAGCCACGGTCAACAACGTCACGGTGCGCCTCTACGAGGCGTCCGGCTCCCCCACCGACGTCCGGCTCGCCCTGTGGACCCCGGTGGCGGCCGCCCACTCGACCAACCTCCTGGAATCACCCGCCGCCCCGCTGCCCGTGCGCGACGGCGCGGTGCTGCTGTCGCTGGACGGTGCAAGCATCGCGCAGTTCACGGCCGACACAGACCCCATCGCCCCGGCCCCGGCGCCGGCCGCCCCCGCCTACGCGAAGTACTGGCTGCACAACACCGGCCCAGCCCCGACCGGCAACCTCCCGGTGACAGTCCACCTCGACCCACCCGTCGCCACCATCACCCCCACGCCGACCGCCCCGCCCACCACAACCGCCCCGCCGCACGTGCCTGAGGCGGCCGCCGCACCCGACGCGCCCACCACAACCGCCCCGCCCCACGTGCCTGACGCGCCCACCACAACCGCCCCGCCCCACGTGCCTGACGCGCCCACCACAACCGCCCCGCCGCACGTGCCTGACGCGGCCGCCGCACCCGACGCGCCCACCACAACCGCCCCGCCCCACGTGCCTGAGGCGGCCGCCGCACCCGACGCGCCTGACACAGCCGCAACTCCCGCGACTCCGACATCTCCCGCCATGCGCGCCGTGCCCGCGACTTTCGACGCGACCGCAATTCCCACAACGCCCGAAGCGCCGGCACCTCCGGCAACCCTCGCCGTGCCCGCCATGTCCGCAGCTCCTGTCACGTCGGCGGCTTCCGATGCGCTGGCTGCTGCCGTCACACCCGCCACTGATGTCGTGAGCGGCGGCGGGGCGGTGGCCGTGACGGTGACCGTGGCGTCGGATCTGGCCCGCGACCGCGCTGCCGGCACCGTCTCGCTCGAGGTGCCGCCGGGGTTCGGGGCGGAGCCGGGCGGGTTCGCGTTCGACCTTCCGCCGGGCGAATTCGTCCGGCACCAGGTCGTAATCCATCCTCCGTTGGATATTCGGCAGGGGGTGTACTGGCTGCGCGCCAGCACCTCGCACGGTGTCGAGGACTTCGTGCGGCTGCTCGTCGGCGTCGACGGACCCGAAACCGTGACGGCCGCCTGGAGCGACCCCGGCCCGTTGCGACTGCGCCCCGGGCAGTCCAGCCAGCTGGAGCTCTCGCTCGAAACCGACGCCGCCGGGCCGATCGTCGTCGACGTGCAGCTCATCAGCCCGTGGCACACCTGGGACGTGTTCCCGGCACCCTCGCGCCGGGTGGACCTGAGTGGGCGGACGACGCTGCGGATCCCGGTCACGGTCCCGGACGGGCATGACCCGGGCACCTGGTGGGCGCTGTGCAAGGTCGCCCACGCCGGCGAGCTGCACTACACGGCGCCGGTCACCGTCACGGTGCTGCCATGACCGCCGTCGCCTGGGTGGCCGGCAGGCCGCTCGACGTCGCCGCGGTCGACGCGCGGCTCGCGGCGATGCGCCAGGGGCCTTACGCGGCGCGGCTCCCCGACCCGGCCACCGCGGAGGGCCGCAACCTCCGCCGCTGGCTGGTGCAGGTGCTGACCGTGGAGGCGGTCGTCGCCCACGAGGCGCACGCGCTCGGGCTGACAGCGGCCTCCGGCGACGCGCCCCGGCAGGTGACGCTCGCGGAGGCCTTGCGGTCCGGCGGCGTGACCGCGGCGGTCGTCGCGGCCCATCCCCTCGCACGGTCGCTCCGCGCGGTCGTGGCGCCGCCGGTGCCCGCCACCGAGGCGGATACGGCGGCGTACTACGACCGCAACCGGGACCTCTTCCCGTTGGATTTCGCGCAGGTGCGTGACGCGCTCGCCGCCCGGCTCGGCGCGGAGGACGCCGAGCGGCGGTTCGCGCGGTGGCTCGAGGAGCGTTGCGCCGCGCTGGTGCGGTTGTCGCCCGGTTACGAGCACCCCGGCGACCCGAGGCACCCGGACGCCGTGCACCGGCACTGACCGCTCAGCCGGTCAGGTCCAGCGCGGCCCGGACGACGGAGTCCGTGTCGATGCCGTGGTAGCGGTAGACGTCCTCCAGGCCGCCGGCCTGGCCGAACCGTGACACGCCCAGCGACAGCGTCCGCACCCGGTTGACCGTGGCCAGGAACGCGAGTGTGTGCGGGTGCCCGTCGAGGACCGTCACCATCGGCGCGGCCCGGTGCTCGGGAAACACCTGGTCGAGGATCCACGACGGCCCGTCGCCCTGCCCGCGGCGCGCCTGGACCGCCTCGAACAGGCGGCCGGGGCTGGTCACGCAGATGACCTCGGCGTCGACGCCGAGGCCAGCGAGCCGGTCCGCGGCCGCCAGGGTCTCGGTGACCATCGCGCCCATCCCGACGAGCGTGACCGCCGGGGTCGCTCCCGTCGCGGCGCGCAGCGTGTACGCCCCGGCCAGGACCTGGCGGCGGCGCCGCTCGCGGGCGGCCGGGTCGGTGGGGACCGCGGCCAGGGCCTGGTTGACCGGGCGGGTCGACAGCCGCAGGTAGGAGGAGCTGCCGTCGGGCCGGCCGAGGCGGGAGATCGCGTCGAACAGCGTCCACTCGACCTCGATCGCGAACGCCGGCTCGAAGCTGACGCAGCCGGGCTGCTCCAGGCCGATCGACGGCGTCTTGATCGACTGGTGCGCGCCGCCCTCGGCCGCGAGGCTCACCCCGGACGGGGTGCCGACGAGGATCGACTGGCCGCCGGCGTAGATGCCGTAGGACCAGGGTTCGAGGGCCCGCTCGACGAACGGGTCGTACAGCACCCCGATCGGGAACAGGGGCTGGCCCCAGCGGCTCCAGGTGGCGCCGAGCTCGCCGATGAGACCCACCAGGTTGACCTCGGCGATGCCCAGCTCCATGTGCTGGCCGGTGGGGCGCTCCCGCCAGTGCATGGTGGTCTCGCTGTCGTCGGCGAACCAGTTGTGCCGCTCCGTCGGCGACCACACGCCGACCTTGTTGAGCCAGCCGGCGAGGTTGGTGCTGGAGCTGACGTCGGGGCTGACGGTGACCACCCGGCGGGCCGCCTCGGGCGCCTCGCGGGTCAGGTCGAGCAGCGCCCGGCCGAGCGCGGCCTGCGTGGTGGACGTGCCGGACGGCGTCCGGCCGATATCGGTGGGGATGGCGGGCGGCGCCACGGCCGCCGGGGTCTCGCGCCGCAGCCGGTCCGCCGTGTCGCGGCACAGCCTGCCCGCGGCGGAGTCGGCGGCGAACCGCACCCACGGCCGACCGGCGTCCATGCCCAGGCCGGCGGCGAGCTGCTCGTACTGCTCGACGGTCAGCAGCGAGGAGTGGTTCTGCGGGTGGCCCTGGGTGGGCAGGCCGTAGCCCTTGATGGTGTACGCGATGACGACCGTCGGGCGGGTGTCGTCGATCTGCGCGAAGGCGGCTCGCAGCGCGTCGAGGTCGTGGCCGCCGAGGTTGCGGATCGCCTTCGTCAGGGTGTCGTCGTCGAGGTCCGCGACCAGCGCGGCGACCTTCGGGTCGGTCCCGGGGAGCCGGGCCCGCAGCTCGTCGGCGCCGCAGCGCAGCAGCCGCTGGTACTCCGGGTTGGGCATGTCGATGATCCGGCGCTTGAGCTCCGCGCCGCCCGGCCGGGTGAACAGCTCTTCCAGGAGCCGGCCGAACTTCACCGTGATGACCTGCCAGCCGGCGGCGGCGAACATCTGCTCCAGCCGGCCGGCGGCGATGTGCGGCACGACCCGGTCCAGGGACTGCCGGTTGAGGTCGACGATCCAGACGACCTCGCCGAGCTCTGCGACGGACGCGTCGAGCATCGCCTCCCACACGGCGCCCTCGTCGAGCTCGGCGTCGCCGACGAGTGAGTACTGCCGGCCGCCGCCGGTCCTCGCGTCGGTCTGCGCGTCGACGAACCGCCTGGCGATCGCGCCCCAGATCGGTGCGGTCGCGCCGATGCCGACCGAGCCGGTCGAGTAGTCGACGGGGTCGGGGTCCTTCGCGCGGCTCGGGTAGGACTGCAGCCCGCCGAACTCCCGCAGCCGTGGCAGGTAGGACTCGTCCAGCTCGCCGAGCAGGTAGTTGACGGCGTGCAGGACCGGCGACGCGTGCGGCTTGACCGACACCCGGTCTCCCGGCCGCAGCTGCTCGAACCACAGCGACGTCATGATCGACACCATCGACGCGCACGACGCCTGGTGCCCGCCGACCTTGAGCCCGCTCGGGTTGGGCCGGACCCGGTTGGCATGGTGGACCATGGCCGTGGACAGCCACAGCACCCGGTCCTGGACCTGCTGCAGGGCGTCGGGCTCGGCCTGATCCGTCACGGGCACCACCGGTGTGTGGAGGATGCTGGTCATGATGCCACAGTAGGTTGGAATATATGATAGACGCAAGAGTCTCCTGTAGTCGCCGTCGCAGGTGTACGACTCCCCTGCGTGGCAAGGCGATCCAGGCAACACACCGAAACGCACGCGGATGCGCTACCGTATATTCGTGGTGTCTGAGGCGTCGCTCGAGAAGTCAGCCGGCCGGGTCGGACTGCGGTCCGTCGCCGGGCCGAACTCCGCCGTGGACCGGGTGACCGCCGAGATCAGGCGCGGCGTCCTCAACGGCACACTGAAGGCCGGCTCGAGCTTCTCGATCGCCGACCTGAGCGTGCAGCTCGGGGTGAGCCACATCCCCGTCCGCGAGGCCCTCCGGCGCCTGGAGACCCAGGGGCTCATCACCCTGCGCCCCGGCCGCAGCGCGATCGTCAACCCGCTCGACCGCGACGAGCTCCGCTCGATCTACCGGCTGCGCAAGCTCATCGAGTGCGACCTGGCCGCCCGCGCCTGCATCGGCCTGACCCCCGCCGACCTGGACGAGGCCGAGCGCCTGCTCAAGGCGTTCACCCACTACGAGCTCGACGCCGACGAGTCCTGGGAGATCCACAAGCAGTTCCACCTCGCGCTGCTCCGCCCCGCCCTCACCGAGTGGGACCTGCGCCTGCTGGAGCAGCTGTGGCACGCCTGCGACCGCTACACCCGCGTCGTCTACGAGACCTACCAGATCGACCGCGAGGAGCGCCGCCGCCGGGAGATCGCCCACCGCCTCCTGATCGACGCCGCCCGCACCGGCTCCCCCGCCGAGCTGAAGCTCGCCGTCAACGAGCACCTCGCCGAGCACGAGCTCGCCTGCCTCGAGTGGATGGCCGCTCTTCCCCCAACCTCCTGACACCGCAGGGACGGCAAAGGACCCGACCCCGGACGGGACACGTCCGTGCATCGGGTCCGAGGGCCGGCCAGGGCGTCGCTGCGGCGCGCGGGGCGCCCCGGCCGGCGGTCTTCGTGGTGTTTAGCGGGCCGCGTGCCGTGCGTACGCCTCAGCCATCGCCGGGACGAGGGCCAGCGCGGCGGGTCGGTCCAGCCGGTCGGTGCGCTGCTGCATGATGCCCCCCAGCCGGCGCTCCGGCGGGACCTCGTCGCCGCGGGCGGCGACGAGGGTGTGGAAGTGCGGGTTCGCCTCGCCGAAGGTGAGCAGGTAGGTGGCCGGGGCGCCGGTCACCTCGCTGACGGCGGCGGAGAGGTCGCGGGCGCGGCGGCCGTACGTGGCCAGTTCCGCGTCGCTCAGGCCGCCGATCCGCAGGGCGTGGCGGCGGACCCGCAGCACGAACCAGCCGGGGACGTCGAAGCCGTCGAGCACCTCGCACGCCCAGAGGTCGTCGCGGAAGACCACCGCGGCGTCCTCGAGGGCCTCCATCTCGCAGGGTGTGCAGCCGGCGGTCACGAGGCGCTCCCGGTGACGCGGGTGACGAGCGAGCCGAGGCCCTCGATGGTGCTGACGAGTTCGTCGCCGGGGCGCAGGTAGACGGCCGGGTCGCGGCCGAAGCCGACGCCGGCCGGGGTCCCGGTGAAGATGAGGTCGCCGGGGCGCAGCGGCAGGTGCGACGACAGGAACGCCACCAGCGCGGGTACGGTGAAGATGAGGTGCCTGGTGCGCGAGTGCTGGACCTCGTCGCCGTTGCGGCGGCAGCCGATCTCCAGGTCGTCGGGGTCGCCGAGCTCGCCGGGGGTCACCAGCCACGGGCCGATGGGCCCGAAGCCGGGCAGCGACTTGCCCAGGCCGAACTGCGGCGGCGTGCCGCCGGCGAACTGCAGCGTCCGGTCGCTGAGGTCCTGCCCGATCGTCAGTCCGGCGATGTACGACCATGCGTCCGCCTCGGCGACGTGCCGGGCGGGGCGGCCGATCACCACGACCAGCTCCACCTCCCAGTCCACCGTCGAAGACGGCAGGTCGACGGCGCCGGGGCCGGTGATGCAGGAGCTGAACTTGGGGAAGACCATCGGCTGCGACGGCAGCACCATGCCGGACTCGCCGGCGTGGTCGGCGTAGTTGAGCCCGACGCCGAACACCTGCGACGGCCGCGGCACCGGCGGGCCCGCGTCCGGCGGCGGGGGCAGCGGCGGACCGGCCGGCGGGCGGGTGTCGGCCCAGGCCAGGAACTCGTCCCAGTGGTCGAGGACGTCGTGCGGGTCGGGGCCGAACCGGCCGCCGCTGGCGGACGCGACGTCGACCAGGTCGGCGCCCTCCTGGCTGACGAGGCGGCCGGCGACGTTGGCGAGCCGCATCAGTCGAACACCGTGACGACGGCGTCGGCGTGGATGTCGTCGTTGACGCGGTCGGTGTCGTCCGCGCGGCGCCAGATCTCGTAGCCGTTCTCCCGGCAGATCTTGCCGTCGCGCATCTGGAACGCGTGGATCAGCCTCATGCTGCACCGGGTCCCGGGCGGGAACGGACAGTTGCGGAAGCCTTCCTGCGTGATCGTCAGCTCGAAGATGCTGTCGTCGAAGACCCACTCCTCGGTCGCGAACCGGTGCAGGTTGGTGATCTTGTGGACGCGCATCGCCGCGAAGATCTGCAGGTACTCGGCCTTGACCGTCTCCTTGTCCCGGTGGACGAGGCCGCGGGCGGGGACCTCCCAGACGATGTCGTCGGTGTAGACCGCGATCGCCTGGTCGATGCTCTCCGGGTTCTCGTTGTGGAAGTGCTCGTCCACGGTCGCGTTGTTCAACGCGATGATCGCTTCCCGCTTCTCGGCCTCGGTCTGGGCAGACATGGGTGGCTCCGTTTCTTGCAAAGGAGTGCACGCGCCCAGCAGGGGGCGGACGCTAGAATATATTTTCTAGCCTGACACGCTGCCGGAGCCAGCACAAGACCTTCCGGATCTCGCCCGAACGGCGGAAGCTGCAGCACTGGCCACGCGATGCGAGGAACTCCGCCTACGCTGGTTGTGCGAGAACGGATCGTGTGCGAACGTCTGGAGTCAAACGTATATCCTAGCGCCGCCACAGGATGGAGTTGCCCCATGTCTGTAGAGATGGACGCCGGGTCCCCCGAGCTGATCCGCGAGGCGATCATCGCCCGGAACAACGCGACCGTGGACCAGCACTTCCACAACGAGAACCCCGAGGGCATCGACCTCGCCATCGCGGTCTACACCGACGACATCATCTGGGAGGTCCCCGCCCGCGGCCTCCTGCTCAAGGACAAGGCCGAGGTCAAGGCCGAATACCTGAAGATCTTCGACGCCATGCACGTCCACAGGATCACCAACCTCTACCGGTTCGCGACCGAGGAGTGGGTGTTCGACGACAGCATCTTCGAGATCACGGTGAAGACCGACGGGTTCCGCAACTGCCCGTTCCCGCCCGGGACCCGGTGCAGCATGCGGCTGATCCACGCCTTCCAGATGCGCGACGGCAAGATCTGCCGGGAGAACGGCTACGAGCTGTGGCGCCGCGCGGACGACACCGACCGGGTCAACGACGACATCCCGGCCGACGCGAAGGTAACGGTGTTCGACTGATGGCCGTCCTGCTCATCGGCGCGACCGGCAACGTCGGCCCGCACGTCGCCAGGGCCCTGCTGCGCCGCGGCGACGACGTCGTGCGCGTCCTCACCCGCGACGCCGCCCGCGCCGCCACGGTCCTGCCGCCCGGCTGCCAGGTCGTCGAGGGCGACCCCGGCGACGACGACACGGTCGTGACCGCCGCCGCCGGCGTCGACGCGGTCTTCCTGCTCAGCGGCCACGACCACGACATGGCCGACCTTCAGCTGCGCATCATCCGCGCGCTGCGCCGCCTGCCGGTGCGGATCGTCAAGCTGTCCGGCACCAGCACCGCGATCAACCCCGACGGCCCGTACACCTGCCGCCAGCACTGGGAGATCGAGCAGGTGCTCGTCAACAGCGGGCAGCCGTTCACGATCGTGCGCCCCAACGGCTACATGCAGACGCTGATCGGCACCATCATGATGCCGGCCGTGCGCGCGACCGGGCGCATCCCCAACGCCATCGGCGACGCCGGCATCAGCCTGGTCGACACCCGCGACGTCGGCGACGTCTGCGCGGAGCTGCTCACCGAGGACCGCTGGACCGGGCAGACCGTCGTGCTCACCGGCGGGCGTGCGGTCACGTACCGCGAGATCGCCGGCCTGCTCGGCGCCGAGACCGTCGACATCACCCCTGCCGACGTGCGCGCCTCGCTGCTGGAGCGGGGCACCGCGCTGTGGGAGGCCGAGCACTTCCAGGAGATGTACCAGCTGTTCCGCGATGGGCAGTCGGAGTTCGTGACGCCCGACGTCGAACGGGTCCTCGGCCGCGCACCCCGCACCGTGGAGGACTACCTCCAGGAGCTGGCCGTCTCCTCCCCCGTGAACGCATGAGCGGGCACCTGAGGACCAGCGTGCTGGTCGTCGGCGGCGGGCCGGTCGGGCTGGCCACGGCGATGGAGCTGGACCATCACGGCGTCGCGTCGGTGGTCGTCGAGCCGCGGGAACACGTCTCCTACCTGCGCCCCCGCGCGAAAACGACGTCGGCGCGCACGATGGAGCTGTTCCGCCGGTGGGGCCTCGCCGACACCGTCCGGCAGCGCGCCCCGCTGCACGTCGAGTGGTCCAAGGACATCGTCTTCTGCATGTCGGTCACCGGCCGCGAGGTGACCAGGCTGACCGGCACGCTCGGGCTCGCCCTCGCCGGCACCGACGTCGCTGCCGAGCCGGGCCAGCAGGTGGCGCAGCCGATCGTCGAGCAGGCGATGCGCGACGCCCTCGGCCGCCCGGAGAGCCACGCGACGCTCCTGCTGGGCCGGCGGGCCGTCGCGTTCGACGAGCGCGGCAGCACAGTGGTCGTGACGATCGAGGACGCGGACGGCACCACGTCGACCGTCGAGGCCGACTACGTCGTCGGCGCCGACGGGCCGCGCAGCGCCGTCCGCACCGCGATGGGCGCGGTGTACGAGGGGTCCAGCCTCCCCCGCCCGAACGTCAGCATCACGTTCGAGTGCGCCGAGCTCGGCGACCTGATCCCGCACGGCAACGCCGTCCAGTACTGGGTGCTCGACGCCGCCGCACCCGGGCTCGTCGGCCGCCTCGACCTCGACGGCACCTGGTGGGCGATCGCCACGGTCCGCCCGGACGAGGACGAGGACGACGACCACACCGGCGAGGTCGACGCCACCGCGCTCGTGCACCGGCTGCTCGGCCGGGAGCTGCCGATCAAGGTGATCGCGACCGACCCGTGGTGGGCACGGACGCTGATCGCCGACAGGTTCCGCCGCGGGCGGCTGTTCGTCGCCGGCGACGCCGCGCACCAGAACCCGCCGTGGGGCGGCCACGGGTACAACACCGGCATCGGCGACGCGGTCAACCTCGGCTGGAAGCTCGCCGCCGTCATCAACGGGTGGGCGCCGGAGGCGCTTCTGGACAGCTACGAGGCCGAGCGCCGCCCGGTCGCGCAGCGGTTCGTCGCGGCCGCCGCGGAGAACGGCAAGAGCGGGCCGGCGGTCCTCTCCGCCGCGGCCGGCCTGACCAGCGGTGGCACCACCGAGGAGGCCGCCGCGGTCATCCAGGCGGCGAAGCGCACCGAGTTCCACAGCGACGGCCTGGTGCTCGGCGTCGGCTACACCGAGTACGCCGACGTGCAGACCACCAACGGATCCGACTACCTGCCGGTGGCCGCCCCGGGCAACCGGCTCCCCCACACCTGGCTGCCCGACGGGCAGTCCCTGTTCGACCGGCTCGGGCCCGAGCTCACCATCATCGGCCCGGCCTGGCACGCCGCCGTGTTCATCCGCCACGCCGAGCGGCACGGCATCCCCCTGGCCGTGCTCGACGACCCCTCGCTCGGACTGGACGCGTTCTTCAGCGGACGACTGGTGCTGGTGCGCCCCGACCAGCACATCGCATGGATCGGCCGTCCGGTCCCGGACGCCGAGGCCGAGCGGATCGTCGACGAGGCGATCCGCGGAGAATGGAGACACCAACCATGACACCCACCGCCACTCCCTTCACCCACACCAGCGCCGACGGCCTGACGGTCACGGGCCGCCGGAACACCCCGCAGACGCCGGCCGCGGCCGCGCAGGTGCCGCTCGTCATCGCGATCCACGGCGGCACGTACACCTCCGAGTACTTCGACATCCCCGGGTACTCGCTGCTGGAGCGGGCCGCCGCGCTCGGGATCCCGGTCATCGCCCTCGACCGCCCGGGCTACCTCGGCAGCACCCACGTGGAGCCCGGCGAGTCGATCATCCTCGCCAACGCGAAGGCCCTCGACCGGGTCATCGGCGAGCTGTGGCAGCGGCACGGCGAGGGCCACGCCGGCGTGTTCGTCATCGGCCACTCCATCGGCGGCGCCGTCACCACCGCCATCGCCGCCGGGCAGCCGAGCTGGCCGCTGCTCGGCATCGCGGTCTCCGGCTGCCTGCTGCAGGTGCCCGACGGCCCGCGGATGGCGTTCGACGCGCTGCCCGACATCCTGATGATCGACCTGCCCGGCCCGATGAAGGACAGCGTCATGTTCGGCCCGGCCTGGACGCACGACACGACGATGCCCGAGCTGAGCCACAGCTCCGACACGTCCGTGCCGCGGGCCGAGCTGATCGACATCAACAACGGCTGGATCTCCCGGGTACGCGAGGTCAACGCCCAGGTCACCGTGCCCGTGCACGCCCGGCAGGGCGAGTTCGACGCGCTGTGGATCACCGACGCCGCCCAGGCCGCCGACTACGCCGCGTCGTTCACGTCCGCACCGGTCGTCGACGGGCGGCTCGTGCGCAACGCCGGGCACTGCGTCGACTTCCACAACGCCGGCGCGGCCCTGCAGCTGAGCCAGCTCGCGTTCGCCCTGGAGGTCAGCGTGGCCAAGGACCCCAGTTGAGCACTGCTCTGCTGAACGCCCGGGTGTTCGACGGGTCACGCCTGGGGGACCCCGCCACGGTCGTGATCGCGAACGGTCTCATCGCACCACCGGGCACGGCGGCCGCGGAAACGATCGACGCCCGGGGGGCCGCGCTGCTGCCCGGGCTCATCGACACGCACGTCCACGTCACCGAGGTCGCGCACCTGGAGGCGGCCGCCCGGTGGGGCGTCACCACCGCGCTCGACATGGGGTGCTGGGACGCGGGCATCCCCGGCAGGCTCAAGGGCCTGCCGGGCCTGCCGGACGTCCGCATCGCCGGCAACCTCGCCAACGCGCCCGGCTCGCACTTCGTGAAGCACATGGGGTTCGGGCCGTCCAGCACCGTGACGGGGCCGCAGGACGCGACCCGGTTCGTCGCGGACCGGGTCGCCGAGGGCGCCGACTACATCAAGATCGCGGTCGAGGACCCGAAGATCCCCGGCACGAAGGCGCTGAGCCCCGAGACCGTCGCCGCTGTCGTGGAGGCGGCGCACGCCACCGGGCTGCTGACCATCGCGCACGTGGTCAGCGCCGACACGCTCACCGTCGCCGTCCGGGCCGGCGCCGACATCGTCACGCACACGGCGCTGACCAGCGAGCTGGACGCCGCGTTCGAGGCGCTGCTCGCCCGGCGCCGGGTCGTCATCGTGCCGACGCTGACCATGATGGACGGCGTCGTGCGCAACATCGGCGGCAAGCTCATCATGCGGGTGCTGGGCACCCTGATGCCGGGGATGCGGATGCGGTACGAGCATGCCACCGCGACCGTGTCGACGTTCCGGAAGGCGGGCATGACGGTGCTCGTCGGCACCGACAGCAACGACAACGTCAAGACGCCCTGCCAGGTGCCCTACGGCGAGTCGATCCACGAGGAGCTGCGGCGGCTGGTGGACGCCGGCCTCACCCCGGCCGAGGCGCTGCGCGGCGCCACGTCGGCCGCCGCGGACACCTTCGGCCTGGCCGACCGCGGCGTGATCGCCCCCGGCCGCCGCGCCGACCTGCTGCTCGTCGGCGGCGACCCGTCCGCCGACATCGCCGCGACCCGCGACATCCGCGGCGTGTGGATCGGCGGCACGCGGGTCCGCTGACCGCCCCCTGACGGAAAGGCAACGACATGATCGTGGTCACCGCCGCCAACGGCAACCAGGGGCGGCTGCTGATTCCCAAGCTGCTCGACGCGAAGCTGCCGGTCCGCGCGTGCGTGCGGAGCGTCGAGTCGGCCCGGCGACTGCACCAGATGGGGGTGCCGGACGTGGTCGTCGGCGACGTCAGCGACCCGGCCGTCGCGGCCCGGGCCGTGCACGGCGCGCAGCAGGTCTACCACATCGGCCCGACCCTGCACCCGCGGGAACGCGAGATGGGCCGCACCGTCGTCGACGCGGCCCGCGCCGCCGGCGTGCGGCACTTCGTCTTCAGCTCGGTGCTGCACGCCATCACCACCGACCTCGTCCAGCACGAGATCAAGCGCGACGTCGAGGAGCACCTGCTGTCCTCGGGGCTGGAGTTCACCATCCTCCAGCCGGCCAACTACATGCTGCCGCTGAAGCTCAAGCCCGTCTTCTCCCGCGGCGTGTTCGAGCTGTCGTGGTCCCTGGAGCGCCGCCAGTCCATGGTGGACCTCGACGACGTCACCGACGTGGCGCGCACCGTCCTCGCCGACGGTGCGCGCCACTACGGCGCCACCTATGAGCTGGCCGGGCCCGGCCGGTACACCGCGCACGAGCTCGGCGAGATCATCTCCCGGGTCCTCGGGCGGCCCGTCGAGGTGCGCCGGATCGACGCCGACACCTACCTGAAGGCTTGGGTCGGCGACGCGGACCCGCGCGAGGTGACCCACCAGCTGCGGGTGCTGCGCTCCATCACCGAGCGGTACAGCAGCCACGACTTCGTCGGCAACCCCAACGTGCTCACCTGGCTGCTCGGCCGCCCGCCCACCACCTTCGAGGCGTACGTGCGCAAGCACGCGAACGGAGTCGCATGAAGCTCACCGGCAACACCGTCCTCATCACCGGCGGCGGCAGCGGCATCGGCCGTGGGCTCGCGGAGGAGCTGCACCGGCGCGGCAACACGGTCATCGTCGCCGGCCGGCGCGTCGCCGCCCTGGAGGAGGTCGCCGCCGCCAACCCCGGCATGCGGTGGGTGCGGCTCGACGTGTCGGACCCGGCGTCGATCGCCGTCGTCGTGCCGCAGCTGATCGCCACGTATCCGGACCTCAACGTGGTGGTCAACAACGCCGGCATCATGTTCGGCGACGACCCGGCCGAGCCGATCGACGACGCGGCGCTGACCGCGATCGTCGCCACGAACCTGCTCGGCCCGATCCGGCTCAACTCGGCGTTCGTCACGCACCTGCGGTCGCTGCCGTCGGCGACCATCGTCAACGTCAGCTCGATGCTCGGCTACGCGCCACTCGCCTCCTCGACGCTGTACTCGGCGACGAAGGCGGCCCTGCACTCCTACACGCTGTCGCTGCGGTACCGCCTGCGCGACACCCCGGTGTCGGTGCTGGAGATCGCGCCGCCCTACACGCAGACCCACCTCATGGACGTGAACCTGACCGATCCCCGGGCGATGCCGCTGCGGGACTACCTGGACGAGACCATGGCGGTCCTCGCCACCGACGAGGTCGAGATCCTCGTGCGGCGGGCGGCGGAGCGTCGCGACACGCAGCGCCCCGACGAGGTCGGGTTCACCACCCGATTCAACGACCTGATGGGCGCCTGACCGCTTCTGATCAGAACGGGGCCGGCCCGCTGCCGGTCAGCGACATCAGCACCTGGGTCGCCAGGAGGCGCCGCACGCCGGTGACGGCGACCGTGCCGACCTGCTCGTACGGCAGCTCGATCTGCCCGCCGGTCGCGTCGCGCACCTCCGTGCTGACCTCATTGGGGCGGAACGTGCCGCTCCAGCCGCCGGGTGCGCCGCGGTTGTTGGTGTTCAGCGACGCCATGCCGGTGACCCGCGCCCCGGTGGTGAGGACCAGCGTCGCGGGTCCCGAGTAGGTGGCCATGATGTCGACGGTATCGGCCGGCGGCCGTCCGGGTCCACGGAAGGCCCACTTGAGGGGGGCCTGAAATACGCCTTAAATGCTGCCCCGAGCTGTACTGACAACGTTGACACACGCCTATTTTTGCTCTTCGATCGGAGTTGTCGCACTTTGCACTGATCAATGCATTGGAGGCATGATGCGCATCCCGAAACGGCTGCTGGCGGCGGGGATCGCCGCCGCGGGCGTGATCACCGTCGTCACCGTCGCGGTCCGGGCACCGGCCGAGGCGGCGACCGGCTCGACCGTCGTCAGCGCCGCCTCCGGCCGCTGCCTCGACGTCGTCGGCCAGTCGCAGGCGGACAAGGCCCTCGTCAACATCTACGACTGCAACGGCCAGGCCAACCAGGCGTGGACCTTCACCGCCGCCGGGGAGCTGCGGGTGTACGACTCCCCCAAGTGCCTGGACGTCGCCGGGCACGACACCACCGCCCCGGCGACCGCGCAGATCTACACCTGCAACGGCGGCGCCAACCAGAAGTGGCGGATCAACACCAACGGCACCATCACCGGCGTCGAGTCGGGCCTGTGCCTCGACGTGACCGGCGCCGC
The DNA here is from genome assembly GCF_039531485.1 of Dactylosporangium maewongense. Classification (NCBI taxonomy): domain Bacteria; kingdom Bacillati; phylum Actinomycetota; class Actinomycetes; order Micromonosporales; family Micromonosporaceae; genus Dactylosporangium; species Dactylosporangium maewongense. The sequence continues at coordinate 28,545 of NZ_BAAAQD010000025.1, forward strand.
CACCGCCAACAGCACGCCGGTCGCCCTGTGGACCTGCAACGGGCAGAGCAACCAGCGGTGGACGACCGCGGCCGGTGACTCGCAGCCGCCGACGGTGCCCGGCAACCCCCGGGTCAGCAACCTCGTCTGCGACGCCGTCACGTTCTCCTGGAACGCGTCCACCGACAACGTGGGCGTCGCGTTCTACGACGTCTTCCACGACGGCCAGCTGATGAAGTCGGTGACCACGCTGTCCACCGACCTCACCGTCGTGCCCGGGGTCACCTGGGGCCTGTACGTCAACGCCCGCGACGCCGCCGGCAACGTCTCGCAGGCCAGCACCACGGTGCCGATCACGCCGCCGCAGTGCCAGGCCGACACCACGCCGCCGACCGCGCCGACCGGGCTCACCGGATCCGCGTCCGGCACGACCGTGACCCTGCGGTGGACCGCCGCCACCGACAACATCCAGGTCCGCGCGTACGACGTCTACCGCGACAACGCGAAGGTCGGCACGATCACGGGGACCGGCACCACCACCCCCGCGACCACGTTCATCGACAGCGCCCTGGCCGCCAACCGGGCCTACGCCTACCAGGTCGTCGCCCGCGACGCGCAGGGCAACGTGTCGCCTCGCAGCAACACCGCCACCGTCACCACGGGCGCCGCGTGCGGCGGCTCGGTCTGCGCCGTCACGCAGATCGGCACCGACACCGACATCCCGTGGGGCCTCGTCACGCTGCCGGACGGCACGATCCTCTACACCCGGCGCGACGCGCACGACATCGTCCACCTCAACCCCGCCACCGGCGCGAAGAACAGCATCGGCACGGTGCCGAACGTGCAGAACACCGACGGCGAGGGCGGCCTGCTCGGACTCGCGATCTCGGCCAACCACGCGAGCGACCACTGGCTGTACATCATGCACACCTCGCCGTCGGACAACCGGATCGTGCGGATCAGGTACGAGAACGGCACCCTGAACACCGGCAGCGAGCAGGTCCTGCTCAGCGGCATCCTGCGCAACAAGTTCCACGACGGCGGCCGGCTGCGGTTCGGCCCCGACGGCAAGCTCTACGCCAGCACCGGCGACGCGCAGAACGGCGACAACGCGCAGAACCTCAACAGCCTCAACGGCAAGGTGCTGCGGCTCAACCCGGACGGCACCGTGCCGTCGGACAACCCGTTCGGCAACTACGTCTGGAGCTACGGGCACCGCAACCCCCAGGGGCTCGCGTTCGACTCGCAGGGACGGCTGTGGGAGCAGGAGTTCGGCAACGCGATCATGGACGAGACCAACCTCATCCAGAAGGGCGGCAACTACGGCTGGCCGGCGTGCGAGGGCACCAGCGGCACGTGCGGCACCGCCGGGTTCATCGCGCCGAAGCGCACGTACCCGACGGCGGAGGGCTCCTGCTCCGGCATCGCGATCGTCCGTGACGTGCTGTACATCGCCTGCGAGCGCGGCACCCGCATGTACCGCGCGGTCATCAGCGGCACCTCGCTGACGAACGTGCAGGCGTACTTCAACGGCGCGTACGGCCGGCTCCGCACCGTCGAACCGGCGCCGGACGGCGGCCTGTGGCTGACCACCAGCACCACCGGCGACAAGGACAGCATCCCGAACAACAGCAACGAGAAGCTCTTCCACGTCACGCTCGGCGCCTGATGGTTTTGAGCGCAACGGCCCGCCCTCGTCGGGCGGGCCGTTGCGCTTGGTGCTCAGCGCGCCGACCACACCTGCGCGGCGCTGCCGTTGCACTCCCACAGCTGGACGAGGGTGCCGTCGGCGGTGCCGCCGCCCGCACGCCGCCGTTCGCTGCTGCAAATGCACCATGATCGCGGTGTTACGTCCATCGACCAGTGCCGATTGCCTTGCCTAGTGTCGCGGTCGGGCCCGTTACGAGCGGGCCGACCAGCGAACCGAGGAGCCGGCAATGACAGGCCAGCACGACGACGACGCCGCCCTGGACGAGAACCGTCCGGGCGGACCCGCTCTGACCCGCAAGCAGCTGCTGCGCGCCGCGCTCGTCGCCGCGCCGGTGCCGATCCTGCTCGCGGGGGTGCCCGCGCTCGCCCGGGACACCGACCAGGTGAGCCTGGCACCGACGCCGATGTGCGACGACGGCGACGACGAGACGCCGCCGCAGATGGAAGGCCCCTACTTCAAGCCCAACTCGCCGCAGCGGACCGCAATCGCGACCGGCCTGCCCGGCACCCGGCTCACGGTGTCCGGCTACGTCTTCGGTACGTCGTGCAGCCCCGTCGCCAACGCGTTGTTGGATTTCTGGCAGGCGGACAACGCCGGCGCGTACGACAACGCGGGATACCGGCTGCGCGGCCACCAGTACACCAACGGGCAGGGGGCGTTCAGCCTCACCACGATCGTGCCGGGGCTTTACCCGGGACGGACGCGGCACATCCACGTGAAGGTGCAGGCGCCCGGCCAGCCGATCCTCACCACGCAGCTGTACTTCCCGGGCGAGCCGCGCAACTCGACCGACAGCCTCTACGACCCGCGGCTGCTGATGACCGTCCGGTCCGTCAGCGGCGGCCGGGAGGCGACGTTCGACTTCGTGCTGGACGTGCCGGGCGTGCCGCCGACCACCCCGCCGACCACGCCTCCCACCACGCCTCCGTCGACCCCTGGTGGCACGTGGGCCGCCGGTCAGGTGTACGCCGCCGGCGCCCAGGTCACCTACGCCGGGGTGGCGTACCGCTGCCTGCAGGGGCACACCGCGCAGCCCGGCTGGGAGCCGCCGAACGTGCCGGCCCTGTGGCAACGCCTCTGACTGTTGGATTCATGGGTGCTTCGCGGCACGGAATCGCAGGGAGGGGCCGCCGGTGCTGACGGCCGGGTCGGGAAAACCGGCCCGGCGCAGCCTTTCCGGGAGGGTCGCGGGGTCGACGGGCACCATGACGTCGCCGAGGTGCAGCAGCCGGAAGCGACGGCTCACGAGGCTGTCGCTGCCGGCGAACACACCGCCCGCCGTCAGCACCCGGCACGCCTCGGCGAACAGCCGGTCCTGCAGCTCACGCGACGGCACGTGGTGCAGCATCGTGAAGCACACCACGGTGTCGAAGCTGCCGTCCGGGAACGGCAGGTCCGTCCCGTCGCCCCGCACGACGTTGCCGAACGTCGCCCGCAGCCGCGCCACGTGCCGCGGGTCGATCTCCACGGCGGTCAGGTCCGCACAGGCACGCGCCAGGACGCGGGTCGTCGCGCCGAACCCCGGCCCGATCTCCAGCACCCGGCCGCGCAGGGGGACACCGTTGAGCGCCCACGGCAGCAGCCGGCGCTCGACGGTCCTGCCCCAGCGGGCGGAGCGGCACAGGACGTTGTGGATGCCGTTCATGGTTGCGACGGTACGATGGCCGCCCGCCGCTACACTGCCAACCGATGTCGAGTTCCGGCCATCCGGTGATCGTCGCGCGGGACTTCCAGCTCACGGCGGGCACCAGGTTCCCCGTGCACCGCCACGCGACGCACCAGCTGACGTGGGCGGCGAAGGGCGTCGTCAGCGTCACCGCGCCCGGCGGGGTCTGGGTGCTGCCGGCGACGCGGGCGCTGTGGATCCCGGCGGGCACGCCGCACGCCCTGGAAGGTGGGCCGGCGGTGGCCCGGGCCGTCTACGTGGACCGGGCCCCGCGCGGCTTCCACACCCCGACCGTCGTCGTGGTCACGCCGTTGCTGCGGGAGCTGGCCGCGCACCTCGCGACGTTCCCGCCACTTCCTGCTGCCGCTTCGGCTTCTGCTTTGGATGCCGCTTTCGCTGGGCCTGTGCGGTCCTCTGCGGCCGCGCGGCGGCGGGCGGAGGCGGTGCTGCTGGATCTCCTCCAGCCGGCCGGGGTCGCGACGATCGACGTGCCGATGCCCGCCGACCCGCGGGCGCTCCTGGTCGCCGAGGCGGTCGCCGCCCGCCCTTCCGACGGGCGCGACCTCGACGGCTGGGCCCGGCACGCCGGCGCGAGCGCCCGGACCCTGGCGCGGCTGTTCACCGACGGCACGGGGATGAGCTTCGGCCGCTGGCGCACCAACGTCCGGCTCCGCGCGGCCCTGTCCCTGCTCGCCACCGGCACGCCGGTCGCGGTGGTGGCGCGACGGGTCGGCTACCGCTCGCCGAGCGCGTTCATCGCCGCGTTCCGCCAGGCGTTCGGCGTCTCCCCTGGCGCCTACTTCAGCCTCTGATTCCGCCGCAGTCACACTCAGATCCGCGCCGCAGCCGCGCTCAAATCCGCGCCGCAGTCGCCCGCTGATCCGGGCCTCAGTCGCCGGGGATCGGGATGGGCGTCGGCAGCGGCACGGGCGCGGTACACCGGACGTCGGCGAGCGTGTCGGCGATCATCGTCTGGTGCTCGCGCAGCAGCGGCAGCGCCTTCCGCGCGAACGTCTTCAGCTTCGCGTTGCGCCCCTGGTCCGCCTCCTTCTCGAACGCCCCGATCGCCGCCACGTGGTCGAAGTACTCGACCGGCGCGTACGAGCAGTCGAACACCGGCCCGGTCGTCGTCCCGAACAGCGTCAGGATCGCGTCCTGCTCCTCGCTCGGCGCGTCCGGCACCTCCAGGCCCAGCTCCTTCCCCAGCGCGGTCAGCTCCGCGCCCGCCTTCGTATGGTCCGCGACCATCCGGTTGCCGAAGGCGCGCACCCCCTTGTCGTGCGCCTGCTGCGCGGCCATCCGGCCGGCGGCGACCTCGAACGCGCCCCCGTGCCCGGCCTCCGCGACGAACGCCCGGTCCTGCGCCGAGACCCGTCCCCCCGCGGCGGACGCCGGGGCCGCGGCCCCGGTGGCGGCGAGCGCGACGGCGGCGGGCAGGGCACAGAGCCGGATGAGTGCGGCACGCATGGCATTGACCTCCAATGTTGGCGGCGTTGTCTCACGTACCCCTTTCCAACCCAAGACGCCGCTAACGCTCAGTACTGGTGCAACTTCAATCCGTCACGTACTGCCAGACGGCGTCCCAGCTGATCGGGAAGTCATGCCCCGCGAGCCGCACCCAGTACAGGTCCTCGTCACCAGCCCGCTGCGGCAGCACCGCCACCACGGTCCGCCGCTCGCCCGGCACCCCCGGGACCTGGAGCTCGTCGCCGACGCGTGGGAGGGGCGGCGGCTCGTACCAGAGCAACCGCCGCCCGAAATGCTCCAGCCGCCATTCGGCGTCGCTGCGGCACACGGTCGGCACCCCGTCGACCCCTGCCGTTACCGGATACGCGCCGAGCCCGTCGAGCAGCTGCCGTCCGCTGTACCGCCACGCTTCCCGCCCCGGCACCGCCAGATCCCCGTCAAGGTGCCGTACGATCCGTTCCGCCACCTCTTCCGGCTCGGGCAGCACCCCGTCGAACCAGTGCCAACACCGCTGCGCTGTTCCCCGGTCTTCCTGCGGCAGCGTGTCGATCACCGTCGACCAGCCGCGCCCGCTGCTCCACTCGACGACGAACCCACGTGCCATCGGGTGCGCCCCGACCGCCCTGGCCAGGTCGATCACCAGCTGCCCACGCAGGTCGAGCGGCGGCTGCTCCACCTCCCGGCACAGCACACCAACGCCCCGCTCCGCCAGCGCCCGCTCGACGGCAAGGAGGTACCCGAGCTGCGGAAACCGCCCCGCGAGCGTGACCGGATCGACGCCGTCAGCACCTTCCCGCAACGCCACGATGCCAGCGGTCGCCTCCAGCAACTGCCGGACGTCACCACCCCAGCCCGCGGCGAGCGTACGGGCGGCAAGCTCCAGCTCGAACCCCTCGACGTCCCGCACTGCGGACAGCACGATGAGCACCTCAGCCCGCCGCACCGTCGACACGGCAGCCGATCCTACCGACGGCCGTTCCTGACGTCCCGCCGCACTTCGCCGGCAGTCGGCCACCCGCACGTCTTGCATACTGCGGAGATGACGGTCTACGACAGCATCGGCACCACGTACACCGCGACCCGCCGCCCCGACCCCCGCATCGGCGCCCGCATCGCCGCCGCCCTCGGCGATGCCCAGTCGGTGCTGAACGTGGGCGCGGGCACCGGCGCCTACGAGCCGCCGCAGACCGTCCTCGCCGTGGAACCCAGCCAGGTCATGATCGACCAACGCCCACCCGGCTCCGCCCCCGTCGTCCAGGCACGCGCGGAGGCGCTCCCCGTCGCCGACAACGCCGTCGACGCCGTCATGGCCGTGCTCACCGTGCACCACTGGACCGACCTCACCACCGGCCTCGCCGAGCTGCGCCGCACCGCCCGCCGCCGCGTCGTCATCCTCACCTGGGACCAGTCCGTGACCCGCGAGTTCTGGCTCGTCAAGGACTACCTGCCCGAAGCCGCCGCCCTCGACGACACCCGCGCCGTCCCACCCGCGCACCTCGCCGCCCTCCTCGGCGGCACCCGCATCGAACCGGTCCACGTCCCCCACGACTGCAGCGACGGCTTCGGCGTGGCCTTCTGGCGCCGCCCCGACGCCTACTTGAACCCCCTCGTCCGCGCCGGCATGTCCATGCTGTCCCAGATCGACCCCGTCACCCTGCAACCGGGCCTCAACCGCCTCGCCGCCGACCTCACCTCCGGCACCTGGCACACCCGCTACCACCACCTCCTGTCACAACCCGACTTCGACGGCGGCTACCGCCTCGTCATCGCCGACCGCTGACCACGCCCCCCTCGGCGCCCACGCCCCTGCCTGCTGGTCCGTCACTGCCCTTCCACACGCACGCCACCCCCTCGCCGCCCGCCGATCCGCCACCGTCACCACGGAACTGCCCCGCCCACGCCCACATCCAACGGCGCCCACCGCCGCCCCATCATCACCATCGGCACGCACGCCGCTGCCTGCCAGTCCGTCACCTCCGTCGGCACGCACGCCGCCGCCTGCCAGTCCATCACCGCCCGTCGCGGTGCGCGCTGCCTCGTCTGCCGATCAGCCACCGTCGACCTCTCAGCCTCCTCCGGAACCGGTGACGACGCCGTGCTCCCACGCCCAAGCAGCGATCTCGACCCGGTTGCGCAGGCCCAGCTTGGACTGGATTCCTGACACGTGACTCTTGACGGTGCTCAGCGAGATGAACAGCTCACTGGCGACCTCCAGATTCGTGCGCCCGCGGGCGATCGAACGCACCACATCCGTCTCCCGATCCGTCAACGGCTTCGCGCTGCCCGTCGCCGCCGGCACCGCCATCCGCCGCAACAGCCGCACCGTCACCGACGGCGAGATGAGCGCATCACCGGCATGCGCCGCCCGAACCGCCTCAACAAGCAACGCCGGCCCGGCATCCTTCAGCAGGAACCCGGTAGCTCCACCACGCAGGGCCCCGTACACGTACTCGTCGATGTCAAACGTGGTCACCACAATGACCCGCAACGGGTCCGCGACGCCCGGCCCGGCAAGCGCCCTGGTCACCTCCAGTCCATCGGCACCAGGCATCCGAACGTCCACAAGCGACACATCAGGCCGCAACCGACGAGCCACGTCAATCGCGGTGAGCCCATCAGCGGCCTCCGCAATGACTTCGATATCCGGCTGGTCCTCAAGGATGAACCGCAGGCCGCTCCGGATCAACGCCTGATCGTCAGCGATCAACACCCGAATCGTCATCGTGACCCTGGCAACGAACCCGGCGACGCCCCACCCGACGGCCCGGACGACAACCCGTCGGACGACCCAACCGACGGCCCGGACGGCGACTCACCCAACGACCCTGGCGGCACGACACCTGACGACTCAACAGGCCGCTCAGACAACCCTGACGACTCACCCGCCGGCGCGCCCGGCGACGACCCAGACGGCGCTCCAGGCGATGGCAATCCTGGCGGCGACGCGGACGACGTCCCAGACGACGCCGACCCTGACGATGACACGGACGACGATCCGGACGACGGCGACCCTGACGATGACACGGACGACGATCCGGACGACGGCGGTCCTGACGATGACGCGGGCGACGGCCTGTGCAGCAATGCCACTGCATGGCCGGGCAGCGGGAGGGTGCCCTGCACCTGCCATCCCCCGCCGGGAGCAGGACCCGCGGAGAGCGTGCCGCCGAGGGCCTCGACCCGCTCACGCATGCCGACGATTCCGTATCCACTGTGGACCGGTGGTGGGGCGCCCTCGCCGTCGTCGGCGACGCGGACCATCACCGTCCCTTCTGACTCGGACAGTGCGACGGTGACCGAGCGCGCGCGGGCGGCGTGACGGGCCACGTTGGTCAGTGATTCCTGCACGACCCGGTGGACCGCGCCGGCCACCTCGACCGGCCACTGATCCTCGTCCGCCGGCAGCTCGAGGTGGACCGGTGGACCGGTCCGCTCGAACCGCCAGACGAGGTCGGCGATCCGCTCCTGCCCCGCCGACACGTCCCAGCCGCCCGCTCCGTCGCCTGCATCGTCGCGGAGCACTCCGACCACCCGGCGGACCGCGGCGAGCGCCTCGGCGCCGGCGGCCTCGATGTCGACGAACGTCTTCCCCGCCTTCACCGGGTCCCGTCGGGCCATCAACTGTGCCGCCTGGGCCTGCACGACGATGCCCGTGACGTAGTGGGCGACGACGTCGTGCAGCTCCCGGGCGATGGTGAGCCGTTCGTCGCGGCGGACCGCATCCACGGCCGCGAGCCGGCGCGCGTCGAGCAGTCGCAGCCCGACCCCGATGAGCAGGCCGGCGGCCCACGCGAGCGCGCCGAACATGGTCACTGCGAACGCGCCGGACTCCCCGGGGTGGGCGAACGCGCCCACGGCGATGACGGCGAGACTCGCCGCGGCGATCCAGGCAGCGACCCGCAACGGCCCAACGCGGGTCACGGAGCCCACCAGCACCGCGAGCGCCAGGGACACGGCGGGACCTGGCTCCGCGGGCAGCCCGGCGATCGGCGCGGCGGACACGGCAACGGCCGCGACCGTCAGGCCGGCCACCGCCGCCCGCAGCCTGCCACGGTGCCGCAGCAGCGCAGCGACGCCGGCCAGCGTGCCGGCGAGCGCGCCTGGCAGGAAGTATGCGCCGCCCCAACTGGCCGCGATGGCAACCGCCGTGCCGGCCACCACGATGGCGAGCGCGGCGGCGAGACCGATGTTCCCCGCGAGCTTCACGGGACCAGCCTAGGAGTGTCACGGGCGGGCCGTACCGGTCAAAAGTAGGGTTCTGCGGACCCGTCCTCGGACTGATGTGCCGCCGCCGCGGCGTGACGACGATTGGCGCATGTTCACTTCAGCACCACCGCCGGCCCTGGAGACCGAGGGCCTCACGCGACGCTACGGGCGACGGACCGCCCTCGCCGACTGCACGCTGCGGGTGCCGCCGGGGCGGGTCGTCGGGCTCGTCGGGCCAAATGGCGCCGGCAAGTCGACGCTGTTGCAGCTGGCCTGCGGGCTGATCGCGCCCACGTCGGGGGCCGTCCAGGTGCTCGGGGCTCGGCCCGGGACGCGGCTGGACCGGGTCGGGTTCGTCGCCCAGGACACGCCTGTCTATGCGACCTTGACCGTCGCCGAGCATCTGCGCCTCGGGGCGCGTCTCAACCCGGGCTGGGACGCCGCGTTCGCGCAGCGGCGCGTGGGGGCGCTCGGCCTCGACCCGAAGCAGCGCGCTGGCCGTCTGTCCGGCGGGCAGCGGGCCCAGCTGGCGTTGACCGTCGCGGCCGCGAAGCGACCTGAGCTGCTCATCCTCGACGAGCCCGTCGCGGCGCTCGACCCGCTCGCGAGGGAGGGGTTCCTGCGGACGCTGATCGAGTCGGTGACGGAGCTCGGTGCGACCGCGATCTTGTCGTCGCACCTGCTGTCGGACGTCGAGCGGGTCTGCGACCACCTGATCGTCCTCGCGGGCGGCAGGGTGCAGTTGGCGGGCGATGTCACCGCGCTCCTGGACGCTCACCACAGGGCGCCTGCACCACCGCCGGGCGCTGACGTGGTGCATGGCGCGGTCGTGCGTGGACCGCTGCCCGCCGGTGATGGTCTCCACGGCGCGCGAGCAGAGGGAGCATCGGCCGCGGGGCCTGTGCGGCTGGAGGAGCTCGTGCTCGCCTACCTGCGGGACGGTGCGCGATGACGCGGCTCGCAGGGTGGCAGCTCTGTCTCGCCGATCCGCAGGGCGGTGCCCAATTGACGCGGCTCGCAGAGCGACAGCTCCGTCCCACCGACCCGCAGGGCCGTGCGCAAATGACGCGGCTCGCAGAGCGACAGCTCCGTCCCACCGACCCGCAGGGCCGTGCGCAAATGACGCGGCTCGCAGAGCGACAGCTCCGTCCCACCGACCCGCACGGCGGTGCCCAATTGACGCGGCTCGCAGACCGACAGCTCCGTCCCACCGACCCGCACGGCGGTGCCCAATTGACGCGGCTCGCAGACCGACAGCTCCGTCCCACCGACCCGCAGGGCCGTGCGCAAATGACGCGGCTCGCAGAGCGACAGCTCCGTCCCACCGATCCGCACGGCGGTGCGCGATGACGTGGCTCGCGTGGCGGCAGCTGCGTGCGCAGCTGCTGGTGACGGGGGGTGCGGTCGCAGTGCTCGCCGTGTATCTGATCGTGCTCGGGGTGCAGATCCGCGACGGGCATCACGACGCTGTCGCGGGGTGCGGGGATGCGTGTGGATCGGCGTTGCGGGAGTTTCAGTCGCGGTTCGAGGGACGGCTGTATCTCGTGGACGCGTTGCTGGTCGTGACGCCTGCGTTGCTCGGCATGTTCTGGGGGGCGCCGCTCGTCGCCCGGGAATTGGAGTCGGGCACGCATCGGCTCGTCTGGAACCAGAGTGTGACCCGTCGCCGTTGGCTGGTCGTGCGCCTGGGCGTGGTGTGCGTCGCGGCGGCGGCGGTGACCGGGGTGTTCAGCCTGCTGTTGACGTGGGCGTCGAGTCCCTACGACGCGGTCGCCGCGGATCGGTTCGACGCGGTCATGTTCGGCACGCGCAACCTGGTGCCGGTCGCGTACACCTGCTGCGGCGTCATGCTGGGTGCGCTGTGCGGGCTGCTACTGCGGCGCACGGTGCCGGCGATGGCGTTGACGGCGCTGCTGTTCGCGGCGGTGCAGATCGCGATGCCGATCGGGGCACGGCCGCACCTCGCGGCACCGGTGCACGGGTCGCAGGTCATGTCCGCGGAGGCCATCCGAAACCTGAGCTTCCTCGGTCAGGACGCGGACGTCGAGGGGCTCAGCGCGCCGAACACCTGGATCGTGTCGAACAGCCGGCTGCTGACCGCGGACGGCGAGGTGGTCGGGCTCGATCGGTACAACGGCTGCCTGTCGGGGCAGTTCGACGTCATGGCGCAGTGCCTCGCCGCCCTGGACCTGCATGTCGAGGTCGCCTATCACCCTGGTGAACGCTACTGGCGCTTCCAGTGGCTGGAGTCGCTGCTGTACGTGACGGCGGCGCTCCTGCTCGCCGCGCTCGCGCTGTGGCGGATCAGGGTGGCGTGACGGCGACGTAGGCTGGCGCGATGGACTCCTACCTGCAGAGGATCGGCGTGGCACGGCCAGCCGTCGCCGACCTGGCCGCGCTGCGGGTGTTGCAGCGGGCGCACCTGATGGCGGTGCCGTTCGAGAACCTGAGCGTGCACCTCGGAGAAGAGATCGTGCTGGAGCCCGCCGCGCTCGTCGCGAAGGTCGTCGACCGGCGGCGCGGCGGGTTCTGCTACGAGCTCAACGGTGCGTTCGCGGCGTTGCTGGCGTCGCTCGGGTACGAGGTGACGTTGCACTCGTGCCGGGTGTGGACGGGTGAGCGGTTCGGGGTGCCGTTGGATCACATGGCGCTGCGGGTGCAGCTGGACGCGCCGTATCTGGTGGATGTCGGGTTCGGCAGGTTCGCCCAGCACCCGTTGCGAATGGACGTCGCCGGTCCGCAGGCCGACCCGGCGGGCGTCTTCGAGGTGCTGCCCGACGGGCCTGACCTGGCGGTCCGCGGTGACGGAGGGTGGGAGTACCTGCTGGATCAGCGGCCGTACGAGCTGAGCGACTTCACGCCGCTGAGCTGGTGGCACCGGACGTCGCCGGCGTCGCACTTCACGCGGCAGCTGACCTGCTCGGTCGTGACGGACACCGGCCGGGTCACGCTCAGTGGGCGCACCCTGATCACCACGACCGCTCCCGTCGGCGGGAATGGTGATCACGGTGGCGGTGGTGGACGGACGGAGCGCGTTCTGGAGGACGATGCCGAGGTGCTGGCGGTGTACCGCGACACGTTCGGCATCACGCTGGACACCGTGCCGGTGGTCAACGTGCGCGGCTGAGGCGGCAGGCAGACTCAGCGGCGAGCCCGTCGCCACGAGCACCTGTTCTCCACTGTGGACAGTGGGGGGGCGTGATCGGTGTCGACCCGGTCCCGCGACGAGGCGCCTGAATTGACTGCCCGCGGCAATGGCAGCGATTCGGACGGCGGGACCGGGGCGACAGCGGCCGGGGCGGCCGCAGCTAGGGCAGCCGCGGGCCCGGTCAGCGCACGGTGCGGAAGAAGGCGCGGACCTCGTCGACGAACAGGTCGGGCACTTCGAGGGCCGCGAAGTGGCCGCCGCGGTCGTACTCGGCCCAGTGGGTGATGTTGTTCAGCTGCGACGCGAACTGGCGGATCGCGATGTCCTCGGCGAAGTTCGCCACGCCGGTCGGCACCGTGGAAGGGGTCGGCCAGTTGTGGGTGTGCATCGACTCGTAGTACATCTGCGCCGACGACGCACCGGTGTTGGTGAGCCAGTAGAGGGTCGCGTGGGTCAGCACGTGCTCGGCGTCGATCGAGCCGGCCGGGTGGGCCCAGTCGTGGAACTTCTCGCCGATCCAGGCGAGCTGCCCGACGGGTGAGTCGGCGAGGCCGAAGCCGAGCGTGTGCGGCTTGCTGGCCTGGATCTGGAAGTAGCCGTTCCCGGAGTCGAGGAAGCGCTGCATCCGGTCGAGGCGCGCCTGCTCGGCGTCGGTGAGCACGGTGCCCTCGGGCAGGCCGCCGAACGGGATGAAGCCGGCCGTCGCGGCGTTGACGTGCACGCCGACGACGTGCTCGGGTGCGACGCGGCCGAGGTCGGGGGCGATGAACGCGCCGAAGTCGCCGCCCTGCGCGCCGTAACGGTCGTAGCCGAGCCGGGCCATCAGCTCCGCGTACGCGGTAGCGATCCGCCGGGCGTCCCAGCCGGCCCCGGCCGGCCCGGTGAAGCCGAAGTTGGGGTGCGACGGAATCACCAGGTGAAACGCGTCGGCCGGGTCGGCGGGGTTGGTCAGCGGCTCGATGACCTGGAGGAACTCGGCGAACGAACCGGGCCAGCCGTGCGCCAGCAGCACCGGCAGCGCGCCGTCGTGAGGTGACCTGACGTGCAGGAAGTGGATGTCCTGGTCGTCGATGCGGGTGGTGTACTGCGGGTGCCGGTTGATCTGCTCCTCGACCGCGCGCCAGTCGAACTTCGTCCACTGGTCCACGAGCTCCCGCAGGTGCTCGACCGGCACGCCCCGCTCCCAGCCCACCCCCGGCACCTGCGCCGGCCAGCGGACCCCGGCGAGCCGCCGGCGCAGGTCGTCCAGCTCCGCCTCGTCGACGTGGATCCGGAACGGGGTGATCTCGTTGCCCATCGCACGCACTCCTCGGTCGTCGGCTTCGGGCATCCCTGCCCGCTACGGCACAGCCTGCTCGCAGATGCGGCCAGCTTCGGGCCTGATTTGTCGGCGCCAGGGGCGAAGTTTCGGGGCCATCATCGCGACGCGGGTCTTCGAGCCGGCGGCCGGACGTTCCGTGGTCGGCGACTGGTCGAGCCAGCCGCAGAGCAGGACGGTCAGGAGGAGGAACAGCACGAAGTCCATGACGCCGAGTCCGGTGCTCATGACCGCCGGCGTCCGGCTCGACGCGCCCGGTGCAGTGCCGCCGCTGCCGCCCGCCGTCGCCGCGACGCTCGTGCTGTCGGTCGGCACGGTCCGTGACCTCCTGATGTCCGCCGCGACGAAGCTGCACGCCCGCAACCGCGTCGACGCGATACGCATCGCGACCGAGACCGGCTGGATCTGAGGTCTGAAAGACTCTTTCACATCGCGTCGACCTGTGGCATTCTGAAAGTCACTTTCAGAGTTGAAGGAGTTGGAGGACACGGTGGGCAGAGAAGCGCGGCGGACGCTCAGCGAGCCGGAGGAGCTGCGGACCCTGGCCCACCCGGTGCGCTACGAGCTGCTGAGCCACCTCATCGCCACCGGCCCGGCGACGGCGTCGCAGTGCGCGCGGGCGGTCGGCGACACCCCGTCCAACTGCAGCTACCACCTGCGCACCCTCGCCAAGGCGGGCCTCGTCGCGCCGGACGACACGAGCGAGCGGGACGGACGCGAGCGGCCCTGGCGGGCCCTGGTCACCGGCTTCTCCGTGCAGCCGGACGCCGACGCGGACTCCCCGGAGGGCCGGCAGGCGGCCACCATCGCCGCCCTCAGCGTCCAGCGCGACCAGCGCCTCGTGCGCGACTGGCTGGCCCGCCGCGACAACGCCCCGGCACGGTGGCGGGATGCCGACCACTACGGGCTCTACACGCTGAAGGTCACCCCGGACGAGCTGCGGGTCCTCGGCGACCAGATCGACGCGCTGATCCGCCCGTTCATCGCCGCGACCCGCGACGACGACCCGGACGGCGCCCAGATGGCCCACCTGGGCTTCCACGGCTTTCCGCTCATGCGCGACGACGAGGAGGGGCCCGATGCGGCCGCTGCGACACCGTGACTTCCGGCGGCTCTGGCTCGCCGGCCTGATCTCCGACTCGGGCGACTGGCTGCTGCTGGTCGCGCTGCCGATTCTCGTGTACCAGCTGACCGGCTCGTCCCTGCAGACGTCGTTCGCGTTCCTGATCGAGCTGGCACCCGCGGTCCTGCTCGGCCCCGTCGCCGGGCACCTCGCCGACCGGTGGGACCGCCGCCGGCTGCTGGTCACGGTCGTGACGGTCCAGGCGGCCGCGCTGCTGCCGCTCCTGTTCGTCCACGACCGGGGCGACCTGCCGATCCTCTACGCGGTGATCGCCGTCGAGGCGGCCGCGCTCGCGGTGTTCGGCCCGGCCAGGAACGCGCTGCTGCCGACCCTGATCCCCGCCGCGGAGCTGGTGCCGGCCAACGCCCTGCTCGGCTTCGGCCAGAACGCGGGCCGGCTGGTGGGCGGCCCGCTGGGCGGCCTGCTCCTGGCGGTCAGCGGATTGCCCGTGATCGTGGCGGTGGACCTGGTCACGTTCCTCGCGGCCGGCCTGCTGATCGCGGGCGTCGCCGGCGGGGCACGCGAGGCCGCGGATCCGCAAACCCCGGGTGGCGGCGGCCTCGGCGGGCGCCGGGTCTGGTCCGCGCTGGGGGTCGCCGCGCTCTGCGGCACCGCGCAGGGCGTCTTCGTCGTGCTGTTCGTCGTGTGGGTCGCCCGCGAGCTGGGCGGCGGCGCGGCCGAGACCGGCCTGCTGCGCGGGGTCCAGGCGATCGGCGCGATCACGCTGGGCCTGCTGCTCGCCGTGGCCCGCCGCTCGCCGGCGCCCGGCACGCTGATCGCCGCCGGCGCCGGCGCCTTCGGGCTGCTGTCGCTGGCGGTGTGGAACGGGCCGCTCGTGACGACGGCCCTGCCGGTGTACGTCGCGCTGTTCATCCTGGTCGGCGCGCCCGGCGTCGTCATGATCACCGGGCTGGTGAGCCTGTTGCAGCAGGAGACCCCCGACGGCGCCCGGGGCAAGGTGTTCGGGGTGTTCGGCGCGGTCTTCGAGGGCAGCAGCGGCGCCGGCATGCTCGCCGCCGGCCTGCTCGCCGACCGGCTCGGCGTCGTGCCGCTGCTGAACGGCCAGGCCCTGCTGTACCTCACCGCCGCCGCGACCGCGACAGCCCTCCTGCGCCCCGCGAAGCCGCACCCAGCGACCGCGACAGCCCTGCTGCGCCCCGCGAAGCCGCACCCCGCGACCGCGACCCCCGACAAGCCGCACGCCGCGAACGCGACCCCCACCAAGCCGAATCCCGCGACCGCGACGGCTCCGCCGCGGCCCGCGGAGCCGCTCCCCGTCGCATCCGGCGAAGCGGCCGGCGTGGCGGCAGCTCGTACACCTGCCGAAAACGCGAATTGGTCCGGACCTGTTATCCAGGAGCCCGCCTTGCGGGGGGACGCTGTTCATCCTGATTGATTTCGATGCGTTGCGACGCGACCCCGACTCGGAGGTTTTCGATGCAACGATCGATCGTGGCCGGCGCCCTCGCCACCGGCCTGGCGCTCACCGGCGCCGCGCTCGTCACCACCGCAACGCCCGCGCACGCGGCCGCGCCCGTCAAGAAGCTGCTGGTGGTCGGCATGGACGGGCTCAACTGGGCGGCCGTCGTGGCCGCGAACGCGCCCAACCTCGACGCCCTCGCCGCCGGCGGCACCCTCGGCGAGAGCCTCGTGTACTGCCCGGGCGTCGCCGCCTCCTCCAGCGGGCCCGGCTGGTCGACGATCGCGACCGGCGTGTTCCCCGACAAGCACGGCGTGAAGGACAACACGTTCGCCGGCAAGCAGTACGGGACCTACCCGGACTTCCTCACCCGCCTGGAGAGCGCGAACCCGGCCTACCGCACCTACTCGGCGGTCGACTGGGCGGTGCTGCACACGCAGGGCACGTTCGGCACCGCGATCGACACCCGCGTCACGTTCGACGGCGACGCCGAGGGCTACGTCAGCGCCGACGCGAAGATCACCTCCGACGCGGTCAACCGGCTGCGCAACGAGAACCCTGACGCGTCCTTCGTCTACCTGGGCAACACCGACGTCGTCGCGCACGCCAGCGGCACCGGCACCGCGTACCGGACCGCGATCGAGAAGCAGGACCAGCAGCTCGGCCAGCTGCTCGCGGCGATCGCGGCGCGCCCCACGTACAGCGGCGAGGACTGGCTGGTCGTCGTCACCACCGACCACGGCCACGCGAACCCCGGCGGCGGCCACGGCGGCTGCGGCATCGACGAGCGCCGCACGTTCGTCCTCGCCAAGGGCACCGGCGTCGCGGCCGGCGCGCGGCCGGTCGACACCCGCCTCGCCGACGTCGCCTCGACCGCGCTCGGCCACTTCGGCGTGAGCGCCGCCCTGGACGGCAAGCCCGTCTCCGTGCGGTCCACCGACGCGTTCGACACCCTCGCGCCGTCACTGCAGACGCGGGTCGACGAGACCGGCATCCCGGCGACGCTCAAGGGCTGGACGCCGACCGCGCCCGCGGGCTGGTCGGTCGACCGCAGCCGCATGCCGTCCGGCGGGGTCACCGAGTGGCGCGGCTGGAGCTTCACCACCGACGAGTTCTGGAGCCGGGCGCAGAGCGGCCAGGAGCGGGAGAACGCGCTGCGCACCCGCGGCGTCTTCGCCGTCGCCGACTCCGACGAGTTCAACGACAAGGCCGGCGGCACCAGCTTCGACTCGACGCTGCTGTCCCCGTCCTACACCGTGACCGCCGGCAGCACGGTCCGGCTCAACTACGTGACGCACTACCGGCAGGAGGGCGCCCAGAAGGCCGACGTCCTCGTGTCGTTCAACGGCGGCGCCGACGTGCTCGTCAAGCGCTACAGCGCCGACGCGCGGGCGAAGGTCGAGTCGCTGCCCGTGACGGTCCCGGCCGGGGCGACCCGGATGGTCGTCAAGTTCCGCTACTACGACGCCAACAACAACTGGTACTGGGCGATCGACGACCTGCGCATCGCGTAATCCCTGCCCGCGGGGCCCTCACGACGGCCGTGAGGGCCGCCTGCGCGCCTACCGGGGCGGTGGCACGTTCGTCGCCGCCCCGGAGCTGATCCAGCCGCTGGAGCTGGTGTCGTGCACCGAAGCGCTGCGCGACACGGGCAGCGGCCGGGCCGGCGGGTCGTCACCGCCGAGCGGATCCCCGCGGGGGCCGGATCGGCTTCGTCACCCGCCTGCGCGCCTCCTGAGCCTGCCGCCGGAGGTTTGAGGCGAGGCCGGCGGCGGCGGGCACATCCGTTCCGGAGCGACGGGTTCGGAGCACAGGATGCACCAGGTGGCGGGGACCGTCTCGTGGCCCATCGCCGCGTAGACGATGGGGTCCGCGTGGTGCGCCAGGTGCAGCACCCGGCCGAAGTGCCGGACCGTCCACAGGTCCTGCCCGCCGCCCCAGGCGTGCAGGGTCGCCTCGACGGCGGTGTCGTCGTCGCGCCACCACAGGTCGGCCGGGCCGCTCGCCTCGGGCACCGCGGGCGGCAGCAGCCGCTCGTCCGCGACCGGTGCGACGCGTGGCGGCGTCCGGCAGGTGTACGTGCGGTGCGGCCATCCCTTGACCTCGACCAGCAGCGCGTGCTTCTCGATGCGCTGCTCGACGGAGCGGTCGATGACGCGGAACGGCCAGCTCCCCAGGTCCAGCGCGGTGCGGCCGTCGAGGAGCACGTCGACGGGCCAGGTCCAGGCGCCGTCCAGGATGCCGGTGAACGCGGGGCCCAGAGGTGTGTCGTGGACCTCGACCTCGCCGTCGAGGCCGTGCTCCATCGGGTTGCCGCCGATGACCCGGTACCACAGGCCGCCGTAGCTCGCCTCGAACCGCACGAGCGCCTCGACGGCGTCGCCGGGCAGGTCCCCCGCGGCGGCCCGGATCGCCCCTTCCGGCATCGGAGGGTGCCGGGTGGCGTGCTCGGCCAGGAACCGCTTGGCGCGGGCGGAGAGCATGTCAGCCCGAAGCCAGGGCGGGCTCGGCGCGGCGGGACAGGGCCCATCGCCAGGCGAGCTGCACCGCCAGGGTCGCGGCGAGCGCGACGGCGAACGTGGCCGGGGTGCCGAGGTGCTCGACGAGGACGGCGACGAGCAGGCAGAAGACGGCGAAGCCGAGCAGGCCGCGGGGGACGCCGCGCAGGGTCTGGACCGCGCCGTCGGTGCCCTGCTGGGCGAGGACGAAGGCGGCGACGACGCTGGTGGCGATCGGGAACGGGGCGAGGACGCCGGTGAACGACGGGCCGACCGTGTCGGCGGCGGTGGTGACGGTGACGACCAGGGCCGCGGTCGCGAGGGCCCGCCCCGGCAGGTCCCACCAGGGCCAGGACGGCGACTGCTCCGCGGACGAGGCCGGGGCCGCCGGGAAGACGCGGAGGGCGAGCCAGGCCGCCGCCAGCACGATGGCGAAACCCGCGAACGGAGGAACGGTCAGGCGGGCGAGGGCCAGGTCCAGGGCGAGCGTCGCGAGCCATGCGGCGGCGAGGGAGCCGACCCAGCCGGTCCGCCGCGAGCACCAGGCGAAGACGACCGTGAACGCCGCGAGGGACACCAGGCCGAGCAGCGCCGACGACGCGGCCCGGGCCCCGAACCGGGGGCCCTGCTCGAGGCAGGTGACGAGCAGGATCGGGCCGGCGACGATCGGCAGCGCGACCAGGGTGCCAGCGACGGGGGCGCCCCAGCGGCGGCCGGCGAGGGACGAGGCGACGACGAGGAGCGGGGCGAGCAGCAGCTTCAGCAGCAGGGTCACTGCTGCCGGTCGCCTTCCTGCTCCGCCTCGACCTGGGTGTTCCAGTCGCGCTTGGAGGCCTGCCAGCCGTCCTCGTCGTGGCCGAGGCGCCAGTACCCGGAGATCGACAGCCGCTCCATGGGCACCCGGCGGTCGAGGCGCAGGTAGCGGCGGAGCTCCTTGACGAAGCCGGCCTCGCCGTGGACGAACGCGTGCACGTCGTCGCCGCGCCACTCGGCGGCCGTGACGGCCTCGACGAGCGCCGCGCCGACGGGCCGGTCGCCGCGGCGCAGCCAGGTGACGCCGGGGATCTTCTGCTCCTCGCGGGCGTCGGCGACCTCGACGAACGCCTCCACGACGGCGTCCGGGGCAAGGCGCTCCAGGGCCGCGGCGATGGCCGGCAGGGCGCTCTCGTCGCCGGCGAGGAGGTGCCAGCCGGCGGCCGGGTCGGGCGCGTACTTGCCGCCGGGGCCGCCGAAGGACACCTCGTCGCCGGGGTGGGCGGCGACCGCCCACTGGGCGGCGAGACCGGTGTCGCCGTGGATGACGAAGTCCAGGGTCAACTGGCGCGTCACTGGGTCCCAGTCGCGCACCGTGTACGTGCGGGTGACGGGCCACTGCTCGCGGGGCAGTTGCTCGCGGATCGCGGCGAGGTCGAACGGGCTCGGGTAGACGACGCCCGCGGGCGGGAACATCAGCTTCACGTAGTGGTCGGTGTACTGCCCGGCGTCGAACCTGTCGAGACCCTCGCCACCGAGCACGACGCGGTGCATGTTCGGGGTGAGCCGCTCGGTGCGGACCACCCGGCCCGTGTGTGCCTGTGGTGCCCGCCGGGCGGGTCGCTCTGCCGTCACCCGTCCACGGTATACGCCCGGCGGATCTTCCCCGGAGGTCAGGTCGGGGTGACGGCGACGGCGCGGGCGACGGCGGTCCTGGGGCTGCTGAGCACCGGCAGGTCCGGCACGAGGTCGGCGGCCGGGGCCATGCTCGCCTGGGCGAGGACGACCACGTCGGCGGTCGCGGCGACGGTCCGGACGTGCCCGGCGACCCGTCGGACGTACGCGTCGAGGTCCCCCGACTCGAACAGCGCCCACGCGTCAAGGCACGGCGCCTCGACGATCTCGACGGTCACACCGGCCAGCGCCGCGCACTCGCGCAACAGGGCGGTCGTGGGCGCGAGGGTCGAGGCGAGCGCGGCGACGACCGCGACCCGGCCTCCCCCGGCGACCGCCGCCTCGGCCATCGGCCGGTCGACCCGCAGCACCGGCACGCCGGCGTCGACGGTCTCGGCGAGCCCGCCGATCGTGGAGCAGGTGCAGACGATGACGTCCGCGCCGTCCGCCGCGAGGCTCCGCAGGCGCGCCGCGACCCGCTCCCCCACGTCGGCACCGGCCCGCGCGTCCTCCAGCAGCGCCGCGTCCACGACGTGCAGCCCCCGCGCGTCGGGTGCGGCGCCGGCGAGGAGCGTGCGGAACGTCGCGACGTGGACGTCGGCCGTGTGCAGGAACCCGATGATCGGCACGCCCCCCAGCATTCCACGATTGCTGTCAAGCTGTGTGCAGCGGAGTCGCCGGAGTCATGCCCGTCTCCGGCGGCTCCGCGCCCGGCTTCCCGCTTGTCCGCGCTCGCCGGACCCGACGACGTAACGGACAGAGGGAGATTCCATGGGGTACGGCGTGATGGCCTACCGGGTCGACATCGACAGGCTGGCCGCCCTGTGCGGCAGCGGCGACAACCAGGCACGGCGGGCGATCTGCGGCAGGTTCCGCACCGACATCGCCCGGCTCAACGACGACCTCGACTGCTCCAACGACCGCGGCGCGCCGTCGGTCTTCACCGCGATCGAGCACCTCGTCATGGGCGGCGACAAGACACTGCCCGGCCACCTGTACGGCTACGGCTTCAAGTACATGGTCGAGTTCTCCGGCCGGTTCCTGGACAACTCGCAGTTCTACCCGTGCCCGTCGTCCTATCTGGACAGTACGGTCGACCCGGCCATGAAGGCGACCGGCGCCGCGATCAGCATGTCGGACCTCATCTTCCGCGGCGCGCCGGTCAGCTTCCCGTCGCCGGACGACTTCCCGTCCATCGGCTACTGGACCGCCGCCGAGGTCGCCGCCGCCGCCGAGCCGCTGAAGTCCGGCACGACGGACGAGGTGCGCGCGGTCGCCGCCTGGACCGCCGGCGCCGCCGCTGAGCAGAAGGGCATCGTCGGCTTCTACCACTGATCGGCCCGTCCGTCGTTGAACCCGGCAGGGCGACAGTGACGGAGGGCCGGATGCGGCGACGGGTTGTGCTCGCCGGGGTGGCCGGGATCGGCGTCGCCGCGGCGGTGGCGGCCGGTGGGGTGCGGTTCGTCGACGTGCGGTCGGGTGGCGGGCTGCCGTCCGCGGCCCGCGTCGGGTTCGGTGACCTGGGGCGGCTGCTCGGAGCGGGCGGCGGGGACAAGCCGGTCGTGCCAGACGCGCCCGTCGGCGACGAGCGGCTGGAGCGGCGGGTGTCGGCCGCGCGGGGCAGGAGCGTCGACGTCTACACGGGCGTGCCCGCCGGGCACGGCGACGGGCGCGGGCTGCCCGTGTGCCTGGTCCTGCACGGCGGGTCGAAGACGGTCCGGGACTTCCCGGCCATGGGTCTCGGCCGGTTTCTGACCGCGGCCGTCGCAGGGGGCGCGCCGCCGTTCGTGCTGGCGGGCGCGACCGGTGACCGCCTCGGCTGGCGGCCTTCGGGGGGTGACGACCCGCAGCGGATGGTGCACGACGAGGTGCCGCGGTGGTGCGCCGAGCGGGGGTTCGACACGACGCGGATCGCGGTGTGGGGCTGGTCGATGGGCGGGGCCGGGGCGCTGCTGCTCGCCGAGGCGTTTCCCGGGTTCGTGCGCGCGGTCGCCGCGTTCTCGCCGGCCGTCGCGCCCGGGGACGCCGTGTTCGCCGGCCGCGACCGGTTGCGCGGGACGCCCGTCGGCCTCTGGTGCGGCCGCGACGACCCGCTCCACCCCGACGTCCGTGCGCTGCACCGGCAGCTGCCCGAGGCGCCCGTCGCCGGCTCGTACACCGGCGGCAGGCACAACTTCGGGTACTGGAGCACCGTCGTCCCGGCCGCGTTCGCCTTCGTCGCGGGCACGCTCACCTGACGTTGGTAGGGACAGCCCCACCACGGCGCCTGAGGGAGGCGGGACGCGGAATGAGGGGGTCGGCGGGCATGTGCGGGGCACCCCCGGATTGGGACCGTGGACGCATCATCAGCCCTCTTCGTGGAGTCCACCATGACCGGTCCGCAGCCCGTCCGATGGCACCGTCCGCTGCTGTGGTTCGCGGCGGCGATGGGTGTCCTCGCCCTCGTGTCCCTCGTCGGGATCTTCGTCGACGACCGGCTGGTCGTCGGCAGCCCCACCTGGCTCAAGCCGTTCAAGTTCGCCGTTTCCATGGGTGTGTACGCGGTGACCCTGGCGTGGCTGCTCCGGGCCGCCCGGCGTGGCCGGCGCACCGGCTGGTGGGCCGGGACGGTCGTCGCCGTCGCCGCCACCGTCGAGATGGCCCTGATCGTGCTGCAAGGGGTCCGGGGCCGGCCCAGCCACTTCAACAACTCCACCCCGTTCGACGAGACCGTGTGGTCGCTCATGGGCAACCTGGTCGTGGTGCTGTGGACGGCCAGCCTCGTCGTCGCGATCGTGGTCGCCTTCCAGCGCGGCGGCGACCCGGTGCTGAAGTCCGCGGCCCGGCTCGGTTTCACGCTGTCGCTCGCCGGGATGCTGGTCGCGTTCCTCATGACGCAGCCGACCGCCGAGCAGGACGCGGCCCTGGACCGGGGCGAGACGGTCGGCATCATCGGCGCGCACAGCGTCGGCGTCGCCGACGGCGGCCCGGCGATGCCCGTCACCGGCTGGTCGACGACCGGCGGCGACCTGCGCGTCGCGCACTTCGCCGGCATCCACGCCCTGCAGGCCCTGCCGCTGCTGGCGCTCCTGCTCGCCGCGGCCGCCCGGCGCCGGCCGTCGTCGGTGCCCGGCGAGCAGCAGGCCGCGCGGGGTCGGCTGTCCTCGGTGCTCGGGGAGCAGCGGGTCGCGCGGGGGCTCGTGCGGGCGGCGGCGCTCGGGTACGGCGGCCTCATCGCCCTGCTCACCTGGCAGGCGCTGCGCGGCCAGCCGCTGCTCGACCCGGACGGCAGGACGCTGCTCGCCGCCGGCGTCCTCGCGGTGACCGTGCTCTGCGCCGCCGGGATCGCCCTGCGCGGTCGCGGGAGGACGCCGATCGAGGAGAAGTCCCCGGCTATCGTCGGGGCGTGACGACAGACGATCTCGAACTGGCCATCGCCGCCGCCGAAGCGGGCGCGGCGGTGGTCCGTTCGCGCTTCGGGACCCGCCTGGACCGGTTCGCGAAGGGCGGCGGCGACTTCGCCACCGAGGCCGACATCGAGGCGGAGCGGGCGATCCTGGCGGTGCTGCGGGCCGCCCGGCCCGGCGACGCCGTGCACGGCGAGGAGTCCGGCCGCATCGGCGGCGGCGACCGTACGTGGCTCGTCGACCCCCTGTGCGGCACGCTCAACTACGCGGCCGGCGCGATGCTCGTGGCCGTCAACGTGGCGCTGCGCACGCCCGCGGGCACCACCGTGGCCGTGTCCATGGACCCGTTCGCCCGGGAGACGTTCTCGGCGGCCGCCGGGGTGGCCCGGGTGCGCCGCGACGGGGTGGAGGCGGACCTCGTACCGACGCCGCGGTCCGCTCTTGTCGACGTGAACCTCGACCCGCCGTTCCCGAACGGTCCCGCCTTCCACCCGGCGCGGCTCCTCGCGGATCCGGGGTTCGGCGAGCTGTTCCGGCCGCGGGTCGTGTCGAGCACCCTCGCCGTCGCGTGGGTCGCCGCGGGCCGGCGGGCGGCGTACGTGACCGACGGCGACCTGCGCGACAGCGTCCACTTCGCGGCCGGGATCGCGCTGTGCGAGGCCGCCGGCTGCGTGGTGACCGGGCTGCGGGGGCAGCCGCTGCACACCGGGGCCGGCGGCCTCGTCGCCGCCGCGGATCAGCGGACCCACGCGGCGCTGCTCGACCTCATCGAGCGGCAGTTCCAGCGCTGACGAGCTCCGGCTCGACCGCCGGCGGCTCCTCGCCGTGCAGCCGGGTGCCCTCGACGTCGACGTCGGGCAGGAGGCGGTCGAGCCAGCGCGGCAGCGCCCAGGCGCGGCGGCCCAGGAGCGTCATGACCGCCGGGACGAGGGTCATCCGCACCACGAACGCGTCGAAGAGGATGGCCGCGGCGAGCGCGAACCCGATCGACTTGATCATGGCCTCGGGCGACAGGATGAAGCCGGAGAACACGCTGATCATGATGATCGCGGCGGCGGTGACGACCCGGGCGCCGTGGCTGAACCCGTTGACGACGGCGTCCTTGGGCGCGGCGCCGTGCACGTGCTCCTCCCGCATGCGGCTGACGAGGAACACCTCGTAGTCCATGGCGAGGCCGAACACGATCCCGATGAGGATGACGGGGAGCAGGCTGACGATCGGGCCGGTCTGCTCGACGCCGATGAGGTCGGCGAGCCAGCCCCACTGGAACACGGCGACGACGGCGCCGAACGTGGCGGCGACGCTCAGCAGGAACCCGACGATCGCCTTCAGCGGCACGAGCACCGAGCGGAACAGCAGCGTCAGCAGCAGGAACGCGAGCACCACGATCACCGCCAGGTACGGCCCGAGCGCCGACCCCATCTTCGCCGAGATGTCGATGTTGACGGCGGTGGTGCCGGTGACGGCGAGCGCGGCACCGCCGGACGGCGGCATCGCCCGGATGGCGTGCACGAGGTCGGTGGTCTGTGCCGCGTCGGGCGCGGTCGCGGGGATCACCTGCAGGATCGCCGTGTCGCCGGCCGGGTTGAGCGCCGGCGGGCTGACGGTGACGACGCCGGGCAGCTCCGCGATGCGCGCGGCGGCGGCGGTCGCGGCGGCCTGCGGGTCGGGGCTGGCGGCGGCGTCGACGACGACCAGCAGCGGGCCGTTGAAGCCGGGGCCGAAGCCCTCGGTGAGCAGGTCGTAGGCCTTGCGCTGGGTCGTGGTGGGGCCGGCCATGTTGTCGCCGGGCAGGCCGAGGCGCATGTCGAGGACGGGCATGGCGACGATCCCGAGGCCGAGGACCGCGGCGACGAGCGTCAGGACCGGCCGCCGGGTGACGAGTGCCGCCCAGCGGCGGCCCATGGTGCCGTTGCCGTTGCCGTGCCTGCGGGCGGCGACGCGGCCCTTGGCCACCCGGTCGCCCGCGAAGCCGAGCAGCGCCGGCAGCAGGGTGAGGGCGATGAGCACCGCGACGATGACCGCACCGGACGCGGCGAGCCCCATCTGGGTCAGGACCGGGATGTTCACGACGGCGAGGGCGGCCAGGGCGATGACGACCGTCAGCCCGGCGAACGTGACGGCGGACCCGGCGGTGCCCACGGCCCGCCCCGCCGCCTCGGCGGGCGACCGGCCGAGCGCGACCTCGTGGCGGAACCGCGAGACGATGAACAGCGCGTAGTCGATGGCGACCGCGATGCCGAGCATCAGCGCGAGGGTCGGCGTGGTGCTGCTGAGGTCCACGAAGCCGGTCACGATCTGGATGCCGGCCATCGCGGCGCCCACGCCGAGCAGCGCGGTCAGCAGCGGCAGGCCGGCCGCGACCAGCGACCCGAGGGTGATCAGCAGGACGAGCGCGGCGATGAGCAGGCCGATCACCTCGCCGATGCCCTGCTCCGCCGGCGCCTGCAGGGCGTCGCCGCCGATCTCGACGGTCAGGCCCGCGTCGCGCCCGGCGCGGGTCGCGTCCACGAGCGCCGCCCGGTCGTCGTCCGTCAGGCCGATCGGCTGCACGGTGTAGGTCACCTGCGCGTAGGCGACGGTCCCGGCCTGGTTGACGGTCCCTTGCAGCGGGTCGGAGACGCCGGCGACCCGCCCGCCGGCCTTCAGCGCGGTGACGGTCCGCTCGACGGCGGCGGCGTTGCCGGGATCGGTGAGCTTCTGGCCGGCCGGCGCGGCGAACACCACCCGCGCCTGCGCGCCGCCCGCCCCGGCCTGCGGAAAGCGCTGCGCGAGCAGGTCCTGCGCCTCCTGCGCCTGCGTGCCCGGGATCTCGAACGAGCCGGCCGTCGGTCCCGACAGGGTCGCCGCGCCGGCGCCGAGGGCCGCGATCAGCGCCAGCCAGAGCACGAGGACGAGCTTCCGGCGGCGGAAGCTCAGCTTCCCGAGCCGGTACAGGTAGGTTGCCATGCCGACCACGGTCCCGGGCGGCGGCCCGGAAAGCGTCGTCCCGACGCAGACACCGGGCTACCACGGGCGTGGTAGCCGCCCGGGTGGTGGCTACTGCGGCCAGACGACGCCGCCGTCGCGAAAGGCCGCGTACGGTGCAGAGCATGGACGCCAGCGAGACCGCGCTCACCAGGGTGTGGAGATACGCGGCGGGCAGGCCACTGCTGCTGGACATGCTGCTCGCCCTCGTGCTGGCGTTCGCCGTGCTGCGCGCCGCCGCCGACGACCGGGCCACCAACGGCGACGTGATCGTCGCGGGCGTGGCGTTCGTCGCCGTCCTCATCCGCCGGCTGCGGCCCCTGGCGGCGCTCGGCATCGCCACGTCCGCGACCATCGGCGCGATCCTGCAGGGCGTCAGCAACCCGGGGCTGATCGTGGCGCTCGGCGTCATCACGTACTCGATCGCGGCGCACACCGACCGTCGCAAGGGCTGGGTGTGCGCGCTCGCCGCGTCCGGGTTCGTGTACCTGACGGGCCTCATCGTCGCCGCCGAGGACTGGTGGCGGGGCGAGACGCTCGGCATCTTCGCGTGGATCTTCATGGCGGCCGCGGTCGGCGACGCGGCGCGCACCCACCGCGCGTACGTCGCCGAGGTCGAGGAGCGCGCCCGCCGGGCGGAGCAGACCCAGGAGGACGAGGCCCGGCGCCGCGTCATGGACGAGCGGCTGCGGATCGCCAGGGAGCTGCACGACGTCGTCGCGCACCACATCGCGGTCATCAGCGTGCAGGCGGGCGCCGCCGCGCACGTCCTGCAGCGCCGGCCGGACCAGGTGGGCCCGGTCCTGAACCACATCCGCGAGGCGTCCGACACGGTGCTGAAGGAGATCCAGTCGGTGGTCGGGGTGCTGCGCGGCGCCGACGAGCGCGAGACCACCGAGCCCGCCCCCGGCCTCGCGCGGCTGCCGGAGCTGCTCGCCACGCTGGAGACGACCGGGTTCCCGGTGCGGCTCCGGCAGGTCGGGGAGGCGCGGGAGCTGCCCGCGATGGTGGATCTCGCGGCGTACCGCATCGTGCAGGAGGCCCTGACCAACGCCCACCGCTACGGTGACGGCTCGGCGCAGCTCCTCGTCGAGTACACCCCGGACGACGTGGTCCTCCAGGTCAGCAACCGGATGCGGGCGGCCGCGCAGAAGGGCGCCGGCTACGGGCTGCTCGGCATGCGCGAGCGCGCCGCGGCCGCCGGTGGGAGCGTGACCGCGTGCCCGGTCGGCGCCTCGGTGTTCCGGGTCCACGCGGTCCTGCCGGCGGAGCACGCATGACGATGGTGTTCCGGATCCACGCGGTCCTGCCGGCGGAGCACGCGTGACGATCCGGGTGCTGCTCGCGGACGACCAGGCGCTGATCCGCGCCGGCTTCAAGATGATCATCGACTCGGAGCCCGGCTTCGAGGTCGTCGGCGAGGCGGCCGACGGGCGGGAGGCCGTGGACCTGGCCCGCACCGCCCGCGCCGACGTCGTCCTCATGGACATCCGCATGCCGCGCATGGACGGCCTCGAGGCGACCCGCCGCATCGGCGCCGACGACAACCTGGCCGGCGTGCGGATCCTCGTGCTCACCACGTTCGAGACCGACGACAACGTGGTCCTCGCGCTGCAGGCGGGCGCCAGCGGGTTCCTCGGCAAGGGCGTCGCCCCCGCCGACCTGCTGCACGCGATCCGGGTGGTGGCGGGCGGCGAGCAGCTGCTGTCGCCGCGGGCGACCCGCGGGCTGGTGAGCCGCTTCCTGACCAGCCTCCGGCCGGACGCCGACGGGGCGCTGCCGGCGCTGGACCTGCTCACCGACCGGGAGCGCGAGGTCCTCGTCCTCGTCGCGCACGGCCTGTCCAACGACGACATCGCCGAGCGCCTCTTCGTGTCGCCGCTGACCGCCAAGACGCACGTCAACCGGGCGATGACGAAGCTGAACGTCCGGGACCGGGCGCAGCTGGTGGTCCTCGCGTACCAGAGCGGCCTGGTCCGCCAGGGCGACCCGCTGCCCGACCCACCCAACCGCTGACGGCCGGGCCGGGCGTCACCAGCCGATGCGGGCGAGGGCGAGGGCCACGAAGCCGCGCAGCGCCCGGTCGTCCCAGCCGGGCACGTCAGGCGGGAGCGGCCCGTCCGGGTCGGCGGCGACGGCGATCATCGTCAGGGCGGGCTCCGGGGTGGCGGCGCGGTGCCGGTACGCCAGCGCGATCGCCGCCGTCAGCGCCACCTGCCGATCCGGATGGTCGAGCCGCCCCCGGAGGTGCGTGTCGACGGCCGGGTCGTCGACCGGCAGGTGGGCGAGGGTCAGGTTGGCCGCGGCGCTCGCCGTCCCCAGCAGCGCCGCCACCCCCGACGGGGTGGGCGGGAGCCACGCCAGGAGCCCGGCGGCCAGCTCCGCGACCGCCGGATCCGCGTCACCCACCCAGCCGGTGACGGTCCCGGCGTGGGCGGCGAGGGCGTCGTAGGCGTCCCGGGCCCAGCGGTCGGCTCCCGCGTCGCCGGCCTCGTCGTCACCGGCCTCGTCGCCGGTGAGCCACAGGTTGAGCCGCAGCAGCTGCTCGTCGGTGACCGCGTCCGCCGCCGGGTAGGCGGCGCGCGCGTCGAACGGCAGGGCGTCGTCGCGGTGGTCGCCGATCGCCACCTTCCTTAGCATCCACAGGAGGTCGGCCCGGTCCGGGGTCGCCGGGTCGTCGGCGAGCGCGACCAGGAACGGCACGACGACGGCGCTGGCCTGCCACCGGGTGCCCTGGTGGTACAGGTGCGCGGACAGCTCGTTCCGGGCCCGGGCACGGGTCGCCGGCTCGGCCGCCGTCAACGCCTCCAGCAGGGCGGGGACGTGCTCGGAGGTGCCGTCGCAGCCGTACACCCGCTCCCAGGCCACCCCGGTCACGCGGTGTAGTAGCCCTCGACCGCCGCCCGGGCCGCGTCGAGCAGGGCCGGCCCCTCCTGAGGGACCCGCGGAGAGCCGCCGGCGGGCTTCAGCGCGTCGAGCTGCCCGGCGGACAGGGCGTACACGACCCGGCCGAGGCCGGAGCGGTCGATGCCGCCGGTGCACATGCCGCAGGGCTGGCAGCTGGTGTACATCGTGGTGGCGGCGGCGTCCTCGGCGGTCAGGTGGCGCGCGGCCCAGCGGGCCAGCTTCAGCTCCGGGTGGGCGCTGATGTCGTCGTCGGACAGGACCGTGTTGTGCTCCTCGGCGAGGACCCGGCCGCCGGCGACGAGCAGCGACCCGAAGGGCGCCTCACCCGCCGCGCGGGCCTCGACGGCGATCGCGATCGCCCGGCGCAGGAACCGCTCGTCGTCCGGGGTCACGACGCCTCCGGCAGGGTCATGGTGCCGCGGGCGACGACCAGGCCGGAGCCGCTCACGCGCACCCGCGGACCGGCGACGGTCACGGTGATCCGGCTGGGCCGGCCCATCGAGTGCCCCTGCTCGACGATGACGGTGACCTCTCCCTGGCCGCCGGGCTCACCGGCCGCCAGCAGCGCGGCGAGGGGGCCGGCGGCGGTCCCGGTCGCCGGGTCCTCCGCGATGCCCATGGCCGGGTTGAAGAATCTCGCGTAGGCCGTGGCGTCCTTGTCGACGGTGTCGCCGGTGTACAGATAGCAGCCCTCACCCCCGACCTGCCGAAGCGCGGCGGTGAGCCGGGCGTCGTCGGGCGCGGCCCGGTCCACGGCGGCGCGGTCGCGCACCGGCACGAGCAGGTGCCCCGCGCCGGTGGAGACCACCTGGGCGGGCCGGTCGGCGACGAGGTCCTCCTCGCGCAGCCCGAGGGCGGCGGCCAGCCCGGCCCGGTCGCTGACGACGGCGCCGAAGACGGGCGGCGACTGTTCCATGGTCACCACCACCCGCCCGTCGTCGTGCCGCACGTGGACGGGCAGCACGTCCTCGCCGATCTCCTGCGTGAAGTCGCCACCGCCGTCCAGGCCGCCCGGGCCGGCGAGCCACAGCCAGGCGCCGAGGGCGTTGTGGCCGGCGCCGTACACCTCCTCCCCAGTCGGCGTGAAGGACCGCAGCCGCCGCGTCGCCCCCGGCCGCGTGGGCGACTGGACGAACGTGGTCTCCGATTGGTTGAACTCGCGGGCGATCGCCCGCATCTGGGGGTCGGTGAGCCCGTCGGCGTCGGTCACGAGGGTGAGCGGCGCGCCGGTGAGCGGGGCCGAGGCGAACACGTCGACATAGACGAACGAGGTTTCAGGCACACCTCGACGCTACGGCCCGCCACCCACCGGGTGGAGGCCGTTTGTGCGGCATCGCGGGCGGTTCGCCGCAGGATCTGCGGTAGCCTGCCGCGATGACCGCACCCGGGCTCGACGAGGTGGACCGGCAGCTGCTCGCGGCGGTGCAGCGGGACGCCCGCGCGTCGCTGACGTCCCTCGCGGCCGCGATCCACCTGGGCGTGTCCGCGACGCGGGCCCGCCTGCGCGGCCTGGAGGAGCGGGGCGTCATCACCGGCTACACGGCCAGGGTCGACCCGGTCGCCTGCGGCCTGCCGCTGCGCGCGGTCGTGCGCATGAAGGTGCACGGCGCCCTGTACGACAAGGTCGCCGCCGTCCTGGACCGCGAGCCGCAGATCGTGCGCTGCGTCCGCGTGACCGGCGAGGCGTGCTACGTCGCCGAGATCGTCGCCGCCGACATGCCGGACCTCGCCCGCATCACCTCCGAGCTCGCCCGCGTCGGCTCCATCACCACCGACATGGTCTACGAGGTCGTCGCCGACCGCGCGATCCCGGCCCGGTAGACCTGGCTCAGTCGAGCCGGCGGCGGCCGGCGAAGCCGAGGTCGGCGCGGTGATACCAGGCGAGGTCGCGGTCGCCCTCCAGCCAGCACAGCAGCACCGGCATGCCGTCGAGCTCGGCCGGGAAGTCGAGCAGCAGCGGCGCCACGCCCTTGAGGTGCGCCCCGCTCTGCTGCACCTCGGTGACCAGCTCGTCGAACCTGGCGGACCTGGCCTTCCACTCCGGCAGCCCACCCAGCGCCGTCGCGGCGCCGCCGGGTGCGAGCGCCGCCGCCAGCTCCGCAGCGTCCGCCCGCACGGCGACGAGCTCGTCGAGCAGTGGCCGCAGCCGGCCGAGCGCCGCCCGCGCCTCCGCCACTGTGTACAGACCCATGCACCAAGTCTGGCACCCGTCCACCCGCACCGGGTGATCCGGACCGGGTCAGCCCGAAGCGGTCGTCTCCGGGGTGCCGGAATGGTCCCTGGCCCGGGCGCGGACCACGACGACCGGGCGGTCGGACTTGTGCACGAGGGTGTCGGAGGTGCTGCCCAGCAGCAGCTCGCTGAGCTTGCGGTGCCCGTGCGCGCCGACCACGATGCCGGGGCTGTCGTGCTCCCGGGCCACGCGCAGCAGGGTGTCGGCGGGGGTCAGGTCGTCGGCGACGGCGAGCGCGGTGGCGGTGGTGAAGCCGGCCTCCCGGGCGAGCTGCGCGCCCTGCCGGGCGGTCTGCTTCGCCGACTCGTACGCGGCCTCGTCCATCTCGGCGGCGCTGCGCAGGTCCAGTGCGGCCGGTGGGAGCTCGAAGCCCGGCACGGGCAGCGTCAGGGGTTCGAAGCGCCGCCCGGCCTCCCACACCGTGACGACGAGCGCCGGTTGCGGGCCGAGCAGGGCCGCCGCGTCGCGCACCGCCTGCCGTGCGGCCGCGGAGCCGTCGAAACCGAGGATCACCGGTCCTCCTGTGGTCACCGTTCCCACCGTACCGACGGATCCGCCGGCTGCGGGGTGAGCTCCAGGTGGTCCGTCTCCTCGCCCGGGGCGCTGGCAGAATTGCCGGATGGACTCGGAGCGGCGACACGCACACCGTCGCCGCGCCGCATCACCAGCCGCGACGGGGTGCCGCTGCCGCCGGAGCAGTACGTCGCCCTGGCGGCGGCGTTCGGCGCGAACCCGGCCGCCGCCGACGCGGTCGCATGGCTGCGACGGTCGGCGGCGGCCCGGGTCGCCGCGATCACCCCCGCACTGTCCTGACGGAGAGCTTCGGGTCGGCGGCGATCGACGCCTCCGAGTAGCGGCAGTCGCGCAGCTGCTTGTTGCGGAACAGCAGCGTCTGGTCGGTGTGGTTGGGCGAGCTCGGGTCGGTGGACTCGCTGTAGGTGAGGACGCAGCGCGCCGACGGGCCGGAGGACGTGTACGCGAGCGTCAGCAGGAAGCTGGTGCCGTAGTTCACGACGTACCCGCGGTCGGTGAGGTCGCTGCCCTCGGCGAACGTGCCCGGGTTCATGAACGGCTCACGGGACGAGCCCGGGAACGGTTCGTACTGCGCCATGTTGGCGATGCCGACGTTCTCCGTCGAGCCGGGCACCGGGATCCGCTGGCCGGCCTTCACGGTGTACTGGACGGACTGCAGCTGCACGTTCAGCGGCAGGCCGACGGCGCGCATCCGCAGCATCGCGCGGGCGAGCCCCGTCAGCAGCGGCGCCGGGTCGGCCGGTGCGCCGCGCGGGGTGCGGCCGGGGTCCGCGGGGTTGAACGCCACGCCGAACAGGGGACCCGCGGTCGTGAGCGCGTCGGGGTGCTCGGCAAGGACCGCGCCGATCGTCTCCCGCCACAGCACCGCGCCGCGGCTCGGCAGGTCGAACAGCCGGTCCCAGGCGGCAAGCGCGGCGCAACCGGCACTGATGTCGACCGGCGTGCCGTCCACGTTCACGGGCCGGGTGCCCTGCGCGCGGCAGGACGCCACCGTGTACCCGGCGAGCTCCGCGGCCGTCAGCGAGTCGCCGGAGAGGATGGCGGTGCCGAGGCCGGCGAGGTCGAAGCGGGCCGTGCCGTTGATGAGCCGCAGGTTCTGCCGCGACCGCGCCGACAGCGGCGTGCCCTCCGAGCCCTGCAACGGCGAGAAGCCGGTCAGGAAGGCGTTCTGGTTCGGCACCCAGTGGCTGTCGTTGGAGTTGAAGACGTAGTCGCGCCGCTGCAGCTGCGGCTGCTGGGCGAACGGGATCAGCCCCGGCGAGCGCGCCCCGGGCTGCACGACCCACGCGTTGGCGCTGTCGCTGCCGTTCAGCGCGCCGAGCGGGTGGTTCGCCATCTCCGTCAGCGACGCCACGGACAGGTTCGGCGTCGGCGACGAGTCGGTGTACCAGGCGTTGCCGGCAGAGTCGGTCGCGACCGTGTTCACCCACGGGATGCCCTGGTCGCGGCCGATCGACGCGCGCAGGCCGGCGACGTCGGTGGCGCGGGCCATGTTCATCCACACCCGCAGCAGCCGGTCGTTGTCGATGTTGGCGTCGCGGTATGTGTACGCCGTCGTCGCCGTCCACCCGAACGCGGGGTCGATCGCCGACAGGTCCAGCACCGGCCCGTACCGGGTGAACCACATGGTGCGGGTGACGGTCTGCAGCGCGCCGCCCTGGTTGACCCGGATCGTCACCTGCTTCGACGTCATCGCCTCGGGCCGCCCGTCCACGAGGTACGTGGTCGGCGAGCCGGGGACGAGGTCGACGGAGTAGAAGGTGAAGCGCGACCCCTCCGCGACCGTGTGCGTCCACGCGACCTTGTCGGTGAAGCCGATCTGCACCCCGGGGATGCCGCCGAGGCTCGCGCCGTACACGTTGAGACTCCCGGGGACGGTCAGCTGCGACTCCCAGAACTTGAGCTCGCCCTCCCACGGGAAGTGCGGGTTGCCGACCAGCATGCCCCGCCCGGTCTGGGTCTTGTCCGCGCCCAGCGCCCAGCCGTTGCTGGACAGGGCCTTCTGCTGCCGCAGCGCGGCCAGCCCGTCGGTGGTGACCTCCGGCGCGATCGCGAGCGCGGCGCTCGCGCTGCCCGGCGGGGTGGCCGAGGCGATCGGGGCGAGCAGCGCGCCGCCGCTGGCCAGCAGCGCGATGTCGCGCTGGTACGCGAGGACGTCGACCGCGGAGATCGGCGCGATCCACGGCTGGCCGGCGCACCAGCCGGGCACCCTGGCGGGGCCGGCGGCGGCCAGGAACGCGTTGAAGCCGCGCACGTAGCCGTTGAGCACGTCGCGCTCCTCGGGCTGCAGCCTGGTGAGCTGCTCCCGGGCGCGGTCGACGAGGCCCAGCGACTGGTACGCGAAGTCGGTCGCCAGGTTGGCGCCGTCGGGCCCGGGGCCGAACCACCGCGACCGCTCGCTGCGGACCTTGACGACCTGGTCGGCGAGGTCGCAGAACCGGTCCTCGGCGTAGGCCCAGCCCTGCCCGAACGCGGCGCCGCCGACGCTGGTGGCCAGCACGTGCGGCACGCCGTAGCTCGTGCGCCTGATCACCGCGGTGTAGGCGCCGGAGGTGACGGTCTCCGCGGCGGCCGCGCCGGCGGGCACGCCGACGAATGCCGGCGCGAGCAGGCCTGCTGCCGATAACAATGTGAAGATCCGACGGACGCGGTGCACGGCTCCTCCGATGTGACGCAGCTGATTGACGGTGGCTCGAATCTGCGCTTTTCACCATGTGCAAGAAGACGCGTTTCAATGACGAATGCGGCGTTTTCCCCGGTCGCCGGGGTGCGCGACACGTCAGGCCACCATATTGCAATCAGTGACCTTTGTACTACCGTCAATGCCGGATCTATCGAGATTCGCTGATCAACTCGAAGATTGATCGAATTCGCCGGTCCGCCGGTTCATGCTGGGCGGGTGGCCTTGCCGTCCAGCCACAGGGTGTCGCTGCCGTCGCGGTGGGTGCCGGTCGTGCCCACGTGCTTGCCGGGGATCTTCGGGCCGTTCTTGATCACGTGGACGAGCGCCATCGCGTGGCCGCGCCCGAGGTCGAAGTCCGCCTTCAGCCAGTCGACGATCGCGCCGGCCTTGACCCCGGGCGTGTCCAGCCCCCGCGCCGCTGCAAGCCCGAGCAGCTCCCGCGGGGTCTTGCCGGTCTTGGTCTCGATGTTGTCGAGGTACGCCTGGAACGACATGTCGGTCTCCTCTGTCGCCGGCACGCTCACCGTGCCGCTACAGACGCGTCGAACGGCTCGCCGCGCTTTCGACATCCGCCCCGGAACTTTTTCGCCCGGCCTTCAGTCGTCGAGGTCGACCCCCTTCGCCACGGCCAGGGCGACCGCCTTCCTGGCCTGCTCGACGTCCGTGACGACGGGGGTCAGCAGCTTCGACAGGGCCTCGAGCGCGCCCCGGTCGGTCCCGTACGCGCAGAACATGCCGGCCTCCGGGTCGTAGGAGAACCGCCCGCCCAGGTCCGGCGCCTCGACGCTCACCAGCAACCGCGCGATCGCCTCCCAGAAGTAGCCGTGCGGTTCGTGCCCCAGGGACTCGACGGCGGTGTCGACCTGGGTGCTCCCGGCGTTCAGCAGCAGCGAGTACTTGCCCGGCGACGTCTCGATCAAGCGCAGAGGATTCATCCGCACATCCTGACAGGCGCCGCACACCGGGTCAGAAGAGCTCGGCGAGCAGGGCGGCGGCGCGGGCGGCGCCGTCGGCCGGCACGGCGCGGTAGGCGACCGGGCGGTCGATCTCCTCCGCGATCGCCGCCGCGAGCGAGTCGGGGGTGAGGGTGTCGTAGTCCATCCGCCGCCCGGCGCCGTGCCGGCGGAGCCGGTGCGTGACGTGGAACTGCTGCTCGAAGTGGTTGCGCAGCGGCACGTAGATGAACGGCCGCCCCGCCGCCGTCAGCTCCATGCACGTCGTGAGCCCGCCCTGCACCACCGCCAGGTCGCACGCGGCGAGGTGCCGGTCCAGCCCCGGCACGTACGGCAGGACGTCCAGCCCCGGCGGGGCCGCCACCGTGGCCGGGTCGATGCGGGGGCCGGCCACCAGGATCATCCGCAGGCCCGGCACCCGCCTGGCCGCCTCCGGGAACGCCGCGGCGACGAGCCGGAGCAGGTGCCCGCCGACCCCGGACCCGCCGACGGTGACCACGCAGACCCGCTCGCCGGGCCGGTACCCGAGCGACGCCCGCAACGCGCTCCGCTCCTCGTCGGTCGCCGTACCGGCGACGTAGCCGGCGAAGTCGTAGTGCTCCGTGGTCCAGTCCCTGATGCGGGGCAGCCCGGGCCCGAACGGCTCGTCGATGACGTCGTCGGGGTCGCCGACGAAGATGGACCGGTCGCGCAGGCGCGGGTACCGGTCGATGTGGCCGATCATCTCGGCGTTGTAGTCGGCGGCGACGAGGGCCTCGCGCTCGCCGCCGGACGGCATCGGCAGGAAGCCGACGAAGTCGGTGAGCCACGCGTACGCCGAACGCTTCAGCTCGGGGTTCTCGTGCAGGAAGTGGTCGACGTCCCACGCCTCGTCGCCGACGACGAGGTCGTAGCGCTCCGCCTCCAGCAGGTCGTGGAACACCATGAAGTTGGCGACGAGGATCTCGTCCATCCTGCGCAGCGCCTCGAAACAGTGCAGGTCGTGCTCGCCGGACTCGCTCTCCACGTGCGCGGACTCGTTGACCAGGAAGCGGCTCGCGGGGTGGACGCGCTCGCCCGCGTCGGCGAGCATCCGGGTCACGGGGTCCTGGGTGAGCCAGTCGATCTCGACGCCGGGCCGCAGCTCGCGCAGCTTCGCGGCGATGGCGAGGTCGCGCCGGGCGTGACCGAGACCGATCGGCGAGGACAGGTAGAGCACCCGCCGGGGCCGGGACTGCCAGCGGCCCCAGGCGCGGCGGACCGGCGCCGCCGGGCGGAACCGCTCGGCGAACCCGCGCACCAGCAGGTTGACCTGGACGGGGTCGCGGGCGAGCGGGATGTGGCCGCCGCCGTCGATGACCACCAGGTCGCCGCCGGTGAGGTCGGCGAGCGCCTCGCCGCGGGCCGGCGGGGCGACGCGGTCGTCGCTGCCGTGCAGCACCAGCACCGGGCCGCGCAGCCGGCCGCACCAGTCCTCGATCTCCTCGCGCCCGGGCCGGTCGGCCTGGCTCTCGACGTCGAGCACGGCCCCGGTGGTTTCGAGGGCCCAGGCGACGCCGTCCTCGACCTGCTTCGTGGAGTGCGGCTCGCTGAAGCACTGCCCCATGAAGAACCAGGCGAAGTCCTCGTACCGCGACCGCCAGTACCGTCGGTTGTACTTGCGCCAGTGGTTCGCCGGGTCGGCGCCGAGCCGGGGCACCGCCGACGGTGGCAGGTCGGGCGCGGTCCGGTCGTCCAGCCCGCCGGAGGCCGCGCGGGCCTGCGAGAGCGGCGTGAGCGCGATCGAGGCGCCGATCGCGACCGTGCCGTGCACCCGCCCGGGATGCTCGGCGGCGAGTTCCAGCGCCCAGTTGACCGCGCGGGACAGCCCGACGACGACGGCCTGGTCCGTGCCGGTCGCGTCGAGCACGGCGAGCGCGTAGGCGACCTGCGCCGCCTGCCCGTACGCCCGCGGGGTCACCGGCCGGTCGGACCGCCCGTTGCCGGGCCCGTCGTACGTGACGACGCGGAAGTGCCGGGCCAGATACGGCACCTGCAGCTTCCAGACCCGCTTGTGCACCAGCGTCCACGTCGGCAGCAGCAGGATCGTCGGGCCGCCGGCACCGTGCACCTCATAGTGAATCTTGACGCCGTCGTGCTCGACGAACCCCTCGGCGTCGGCCTGTCGCGCCCGCATCGCCCGTACCCTTCCCTCAGCGCACCGGACGGGGCACGAAGCGCGGCACCCGGCGCAGGTAGTCCTCGTAGGGTTCGCCGAGCTGGACGCGCAGGTCGCGCTCCTCCAGGCGGACACCCACCATGATGTAGCCGGTCGACGCCAGGGCGAAGACCAGGCGCCCGACGCTCAGGTCCGGCGCCGCCCAGAACGCGATCAGGAAGCCGACCATGAGCGGGTGCCGGACGAGCCGGTAGACGAGCGGCTCGCGGAGGCCCGGCTCGGCGTAGTGCCGGTCACGGGCGCGGGCCAGCACCTGGCGCAGGCCGAAGAGGTCGAAGTGGCCGACGGCGAACGTGCTGAACACCAGGATCGCCCAGCCGAGCGCGTAGCCCGCCCAGAGGACGCCGCGGGCCCAGGCCGGGCCGACGGACCAGACGGTGGCGGGCAGCGGCTGCCACTGCCAGAACAGCAGGACCAGCACCGCGGTCGAGGCGAGGACGAAGGTGCTGCGCTCGATCGCGGCCGGGACGAAGCGGGTCCACCAGCGCTTGAACCACGGGCGGGCCATGACGCTGTGCTGGACGGCGAACAGCGTCAGCAGCGCCGAGTCGACGAGCAGCGCCCGCCAGGCCGGGCCGGCGGTGCCGTCGTCGATGCCCTTGGGCACGCCGACGCCGGCCAGGAACCCGATCGCGTAGAGCAGCGCGGCGACGAAGACCAGGTAGGCCGCCGCGCCGTAGCCGACCACCGAGATCTTGCGAATCATGGTGCCACCTCCCTTGTTCGGTCGACCGACCGACAATCAGCAAGGTAGCATTCGGTCGACCGACCGAACAAGCACGCATCGATTGGGGACGGTTTGAACACGCAGGGCCGCATCATCGAGGCGGCGAGGACGTGCCTGCTCGCGGACGGATACGCCGCGCTGTCCACCCGCCGGGTCGCCGAGCGGGCCGGGGTGCCGCTCAGCCAGATCCACTACCACTTCGGCGGGAAGCAGGGCGTCATCCTCGCCCTGCTCGACCATGAGAATCAGCAGCTCGTGGCGCGTCAGGTCCGCATGTACGGCGCCGAGACCCCCCTCTGGAAGCGCTACGAGCAGGCGTGCGACTTCCTCGACGACGACCTCGCCTCCGGTTACGTGCGGGTGCTGCAGGAGATGATCGCGGCCGGCTGGTCCGACCCGCAGGTGGCGGCGCGGGTGACCGCGATGCTGGAGGCGTGGTTCGCCGTGCTGGTGCAGGTGTCGACGGAGGCCGAGCAGCGGTTCGGGTCGCTCGGGCCGATGCGCCCGGGCGACGTCGCCGGGCTCATCGGCCTGTCGTTCCTCGGCGGTGAGGCCGTCGTCCTGCTCGGCAGCGAGGAATGGAGCGGCCGCGTCCGCGGCTGGCTGCGCAGCGTCGGCGACCTCATCCGCCACTTCGAGGAGGGCGACGTCAGCGGGCCGTCCCGAAGTTGA
Source organism: Dactylosporangium maewongense (assembly GCF_039531485.1). Taxonomy (NCBI): domain Bacteria; kingdom Bacillati; phylum Actinomycetota; class Actinomycetes; order Micromonosporales; family Micromonosporaceae; genus Dactylosporangium; species Dactylosporangium maewongense. The sequence goes on from NZ_BAAAQD010000025.1 coordinate 67,987, forward strand.
TGCTGAGGTTCGACGGGTCCGGGGCAGCGTTGTGCCGGGCGGGACGGTAGCCGCGCACGGCACCCGAGAGGTAGACGAGGAGGGCGCCGACGAGCCACGGGTACAGGACCGAGACGAACATCAGCGGCAGCATCATCCCGGCGGGGAGCCAGACCATCAGGCCGGCCACCGCATAGACGGCCAGGCGCTTCAGGCCCCGGCTGAGCGGCTTGTCGCCCGGCGTGAGCCCCCTGAGCATGTCGATCAGCGACTTCACCAGCAGCACCAGGCCGACGAGGATCGCCAGCAGCGCGGCCTGGAAGGTGCGCGGGTCGAGGATGTCCACCTTCGCGTCGGACGCGTCGGCCTGGATCGCCTCGGCGAAGAGCGTGCGGGCGCCCCGCAGGTCCGCGCCGCCGAGGTCCGCCTGGGTGAGTGACGCGCCGGTGAAGTCGGCACCGCGCAGGTCCGCCTTCGGCAGGTCGGCCTGGCCGAGGTCGGCGCCGGCGAACGACGCGTCGCGGGCATCGACGAGATCCAGGTGCGCCTGGCCGAGGTCGGCGTCGTCGAACGACGCGTCACGGGCGTCGACGCGGTCCAGGTGCGCCTGGGTGAGGTCGGCGTCGTCGAACCGGGCGCCGCGCAGGTTGGCGCCGGTCAGCGTGGCCTGCACCAGGTCCGTGCCGCGGAACGAGGCGCCGTGGGCGTCGATGCCGGACAGGTCCTCCTGGCCCAGGTCGAGGCCGTCGAGGACGGCGCCGTGCAGGTCGGCGCAGGTGAGGTCGGGCAGGCCCTCGGTGGTGGTGATGTGCTGCCCGGCGAGCTGCGCCCGGGTCTCGGGGCAGTCGGGCCCGGGAGCCGGCTCCGCGGCGGCGGGGGCGGCACCGACGAGCACGGCGATGATCAGCAGAGCGCCCGCGGCGCGGGCGAGGCGGATGGTCGGCACGCGCAACAGCATCGAGCGTCATGCACTCCCGCCGCCGCACTCCGTCTGGATCACGACACGGTAGCGCCGGTCACGCCCGCCCGGGCGCCCTCATGACCATGTCAGGGATGCTCGGTGGGCCCAGTAGTCCGCGGGGGTCTCGGCGGGCGGGAGCGGGTCGGGGTCGTCGACGTCCAGGGCGCGCAGGTTGGCGGCGAGCTGCGCGGTCGTGGCCGCGCCGGACAGCACCACGCCCGCCCACGGCTGGCGCAGCGCCGCGGCGACGGCGGCCGCGTCGCAGCCGGCGAGCCGCCCGTTCGCCAGGGACTCCTTGACGATGACGGTGCGGCCGTCCGCGTGCGCCTCGGCGAGGGCCGGCCCGGCGGACGGCTCCAGCGGGTTCCACGTCGCCTGCACGGTGCGGAACAGCGGCTCGCCGCCCACCTCGACGCGCAGCGCGGCCCGGATCGCGTCGGCCTGGCACGGCCCGCTGGTGGACAGCCCGACGGTGACGCCGGTGGCGGCGAGGTCCGCGAGCCGCCGGTGCAGGGTGGCGTCGGTGAGCGCGGTGCTCTCCGGTGTCACGGAGTGGATCTGGTACAGGTCGAGCCGGTCCCCGAACAGGTCCAGGGTCTCGGCGACCTGCCGGTCGAACGTGGCGACGGAGTGGTCCTTCGACTCGTGCACGGGCGCGTCGACCCGCCATCCGGCCGTGTACGTGTAGCCCCACTTCGACCCGGCGACGGCGCCCGCCTTCCCGGGCAGCCAGCCGGCGAGGAACTCCTCCGCCAGCCCGTAGGAGCGGGCCACGTCGAAATACCGGACCCCGGCGGCGTACGCGGCGTCGAGCAGCTCGTGGCTGCGGGCCCGCAGCGCCTCGACCGACCGGTCCGCGGGCAGATCCCGCTCCCGGCCGAGGTTGATGTACCCGGGCCGCCCCACGGCGGCGAGCCCGAGCCCGATCCTGTTCTCCGGTGGCGCGAACGGCATGACCGATCCTATGCCGTGCGGCGGCGCCGGATAAGCATCACGACACCCACCACGCCGGCGGTCAGCGCCACCGCGCCGACGGCGAGGATCGTGGGCCAGATCGAGTAGCCGCCGGTCTTTCCGGTCGCGGGCTGGGCGACCGCCGTCGCGGCCGCGGCGGCGGACGGCGGGGCGGCGTGCAGCTTGGCCGCCTCCTCCGGGGTGACGAGGTGCCCGACGGACGTCCCGGTCGGCAGGGCGAACCCCCAGTCGAGCAGCATCGTGCCCTGCTTCCACGCGCGGGCGGGCACGATCTCGGCGCCCATGACGGTGACGACGAGCCGCCGCCCGTTGCGCTGGGCGGCGCCGACGTACGTGTGCCGGGCCTCGTCGGTGAAGCCGGTCTTGCCGCCGATCGCGCCCTGGTAGCTGGTGAGGAGCTTGTTCTCGTTCTGGATCTGGAAGCCCTTCGGGTCCTTCGGCGGCTGCGCGGGCCACTGGTAGGCGAGGGTGGTGTCGTACGTGATGAAGTCCGGCCGGGCGAAGTCGGCGCGGGCGATGAGGGCCAGGTCGTAGGCGCTGGTGAGCTGGTCGGGGGCGTCGAGCCCGGACGGGGTGACGGCGTGGGTGTCGTCGGCGCCGAGCCGGCGCGCCTCGGCGTTCATCGCGTCGATCGTGGCGGCCACCCCGCCCTCCCCACCGGCGACGCGGGCGAGGGCGTTGGCGGTGTCGTTGCCGGACTGCAGCAGCAGCCCGAGCCACAGCGTCGACACCGGGTACTTCCCGCCCACGATCATGCCGACGGCGGAGCTGTCCTTGGGCAGGTCGAGGTCCTCGGCAGTCGCCTCGACGACCTGCGCGGGGTCCAGCTTCGGCAGGGCGGTCGCGGCGAGCAGCAGCTTCTGCACGCTCGCCGGCCGGCGGCGCAGGTGCGGCGCGCACGCGCCGAGGACCTCGCCGGTGTCGAGGTCGGCGACGATCCACGACATGGCCGACAGCGTCGGCGGCGCCGCCGTCCCGGCCGCCACGGCCAGCCCGGTCGTGCCGAGCTGGTCCCCGCCGACGGCCTGGGCCGCGGGGTCCAGCACGGGTGACGGCGGCGTCGGCGGGATGGTGGGGATCGAGGCGTAGGGGCAGGGCACCACCGCGGGAGGCGCCGCACCGAGCACCGGAGCGGGCCACGCCAACAACCCCGCGCTCACCACGGCCGCCACCAGACCCGTCGCTCTCATGGCGGGCAGACTAACGCTCCGCGGCGAGGTACGCCCCCGCACCACCGCCAACCACGATCGACACCACCCCGGACACCAGCAGGCTGAAGGCCTGGCCGGTCCGGCGCGGCGCCAGGGCGAGCCAGGCGACGATCAGGTGGAGCCCCCATGGCCTGCCACCCATGAGCGATCCGTGTCCATGGCCGCGGCGTGGGCGGCAAGGACATCGACGGCGGCGGCGACGGCCGGGCGGGCGGCGGCGCTGTCCCGCCACAGGGCGAACACCCGCCTGGCCGGCTGGGGGTCGATCGGCACCAGCCGGACCCCCGCCGGCACGGGGTCGCGGCCGAGCCGCGGGATCACGGCCGCGCCGAGACCGGCGGCGACGAGCGCCAGCTGCGTCGAGTGCTCCGACGCGGTGTGCCGGATCCGGGCCTGGGCGCCGTGCCGGCGCAGGGTGGCGGCGAGCCAGTCATGGCAGATCTGGCCCGTGCTCCAGCCGATCCAGTCGTCGCCGGCCAGGTCGGTGACGGCGACCGCCGACCGCCCCGCGAGGGGGTGCCCGGCGGGCAGCGCCACGTCGAACGGGTCGTCCAGCAGATGCCGGCGGGACAGGCCGTCCGGGACGCCGAGGACGTCGTCGGACCAGTCCTGCACGACGGCGACGTCCAGGTGGCCGCGGCGCAGCGCGGCGACCGCCGCGTCGGGCTCCCGCTCCGACAGCGACACGTCCAGGTCGGGGAAGCGGCCGGTCAGCTCGGCCAGGACGCCGGGCAGCAGCCCCCGGGCCGCGGTCGCGAACGCGGCGACGGCGAGCGGCCCGGCGACGACGCCGCGGTGCTCGGCGAGGCCCGCCTCGACCCGCTCGACCAGGTTGAGCACGTCGGCGGCGCTGCGGGCGAGGACGGCGCCGGCCTCGGTGACCCGGATGCCGCGGCCCTGCCGCTCGACGAGGCGCTGGCCGACCTCCCGCTCCAGGCGGGCCATCTGCTGCGACACGGCCGACGTGGTCACGTGCAGCGCGGCGGCGGCCCCGCCGACCGAGCCGGTCGTCCAGATGGTGTGCAGCACGCGGAGGCGCTCCAGGTTCAACACCGTAGCGATGCTACGCGATTATCTGAAGAACCTTTCACTTGTCCTTACCAGTCGCGGGCAGCAGGGTGAACCGCATGGAGACAACCTTTGCCATCGGCGGCGACATGAAGGTCCACCGGCTCGGGTTCGGCGCGATGCGGCTCACCGGCCGGCCCGCGACACCGGAACGGGAGACCGCCCTGACCGTCGCCCGCCGGGCCGTCGAGCTCGGCGTCACGCTCGTCGACACCGCCGACTCCTACGACCTGGGCGCCAACGAGGAGCTCGTCGCCGAGGCGCTGCGCCCCTACCGGGACGGCGTCGTCGTCGCCACCAAGGGCGGGCAGGTCAACCTCGGCCGGGAGTGGATCCCGCTCGGGAGGCCCGAGTACCTGCGCCAGCAGGCCGAGCTGAGCCTGCGGCGACTGAAGGTCGACCGCATCGACCTGTACCAGCTCCACCGCGTCGACCCCAAGGTGCCCCTCGCGGACCAGATCGGGGCGCTGCGGCGGCTGCGCGACGAGGGGAAGGTCCGGCACGTCGGACTGTCGGAGGTGACCGTCGAGCAGCTCGTCGAGGCGTCGCGGATCATGCCGATCGCCAGCGTGCAGAACCGCTACAACCTCACCGACCGCGCCTCCGAGCCGGTGCTGGAGCACTGCGAGCGGCACGGCATCGCGTTCCTGCCGTGGCTGCCGGTGGCGCCCCTGAGCAGGGGCTCCGACACCAGCGGGGACGCCGTCAGCCGGGTCGCCGCGCGGCTCGGCGCGACCCGGACGCAGGTCGCCCTGGCCTGGCTGCTGCACCGCTCCCCCGTCGTGCTGCCGATTCCCGGCACGTCCCGGCTCGCGCACCTCGAGGAGAACGTCGCCGCCGCCGGCATCACGCTCGACCCGGCCGACCTGGACGAGCTCGAGTAGGCTCCCTGCCGTGGTCAGGGTGGGGATCGCGGTCTTCGTGTGCCGCGGCGGCAGGTTCCTCATGGGGCGCCGCCGCGGCGCGCACGGCGCCGGCACGTGGTCGGTGCCGGGCGGGCACCTCGAGTTCGGCGAATCGTTCGAGGACACCGCGGTCCGCGAGGTCCTCGAGGAGACCGGCGTCCAGATCACCAACGTCCGGTTCGGCGCCGTCACCAACGACGTCTTCGCCGACGAGGACCGGCACTACGTCACCGTCTGGATGCTCGCCGACCATCTCGCGGGCGAGCCGGCGATCCTCGAGCCCGACAAGTGCGTGAGCCTCGCCTGGCACGACCTCGACGACCTCCCCGAGCCGCTCTTCCTGCCCTGGCGGCAGCTGCGGGAGTCGCCGCTGTTCGACGCGATCCGGCGGGAGCTCAGCGCGACACGGTGAAGGCCACCGGGCCGACCCGCAGGACCCCGTCGTCGAGCGGCTCGCAGCGCACGCCGCCCTTGCCCCGCAACGCCTTCCACGCGCCCGGCCCGATGGTCGCGTCCATCCAGGCGCACGGGTGCGCGGCCCGCCGCACCCGCAGCCGGACCGGCCCGTCGCCGCTGTCGAGGGTCAGCTCCGCGCCGACGAGCTCGTCGACGGCGATCCCGGCGACCATGATGTTGCGCCGCACCTGCGTCAGCCCCGCCCCGTCGGGCAGCGACTCCCGCGCGATGACGGTGACGCTCGCCTCCCGGTGCGCCGGCCTGCCGAAGTACCGGTCGCCGACGACCCCCAGCCCGGCCCGGATCCGGATCTCGCCGACCAGCTCACCGGCGGATGCCGGCAGCGGACCGTCGGCGGGGCGCCCCACGTACCGGTGCGACGGCGACGACAGCAGCTCCACGATCTCCGCCATGACGGCAGTCTGCCACCGCCCGCTTCCCTTGTCGGTCCCACGGCCGGGTCTCAGGGGGCGACCGGGGCCGATCCCTGATGCCGTCCAGGGTCCCGGCGGCGCACGCTTGAGGAACAACGCGATCACGCGACGAAGGAGCGAGACGATGGAAAGCGTGCACCAGTCGATGCGACAACAGGGCCTGGTCCGGCCGGCGCAGGGCCGCGTGCTCGGCGGCGTGTGCGCCGGGCTCGGGCGGCGCTTCGGCATCGACCCCTGGCCGGCGCGGCTGCTGTTCATCCTGATCCTGCTGCTGATCCCGGGCAGCCAGATCCTGATCTACCCGATCCTGTGGATCATCATGCCGGCCGAGCCGGTGACCGCGACGCCGCCCGTCGATGTCTGGGCGAAGACCACTCACTAAGATCAACCGGCATGTCCGACGAATGGCGTGCCAGGCTCACCCCCGCGTTCGAGGCGCTGCTCGGCGCCCCGCTGTCCGACCACCCGCAGGACGCGACCTACGCCACCTTCGCGTGGGGCAACTTCCTCGGTGAGACCGGCCTCGACCGGCTGCCCGCGTGGCTCGACCCCGCGGCCCTGCGCGGCGACACCGTCCTGGTGCACCAGCACCTGGCGATGAACGACGAAGGGCCGCTGCGGGTCGACGCGGCCGGTTCACTGTTCGACATTCCATCGGCGGATGGATTGCTGGAGGGCAGTGACCTCAAGGACCTCCAGCTGCCCCCTGCGGAGGACTGGCGCGTCGCGTACGTGCGGCTCGCCTCCGACGGCACGCTCTTCGACGCGATGCGCGTCGCCACCCAGGTCGGCGACGGACCCGAGGACCTGTTCGAGTTCGAGTTCGACGCCGACGAGGAGTGGGAGGCCGCCCTGGCCGAGGCCGGCGTCGACGACGAGCTGCTCGCCCACCTGCGCTGGTGCTGCGCCGACGGCACCGCCGGCATGGTCTTCAACGGCACCGGCCCGTTCAAGGTCCCCCGCGGCACCGTCGTCGCGTCGTGGTCCGACGAGGCCGGCTTCCAGTGGGACATGGCCGTCGTCAGGCTCTAGGGGGCGCCGGCTCAGCTGCCGCCCTCGCCGCGTTCGGTCGCGGTCTGCGCGGAGTGGACCGGGTCGCTGGAGTCGGGCTTGCGGTCGAACGGCAGCCCCGGCGCGTCCGCCTGCCCGCCCGGGCCGAGCGTCGTGCGCGCCCCCACGGCCGACGCGTTCGGGCGGTCCGGGTCGTCGATCGCCTCGGCGCCCGCGGTGCCGGGCGTGCCGGTGGTGCCCATCGTGGCGTTCTCGTCCGTCTTCTCGTCGCTCATACCTCCCGCATACCCACTGGCGGCCCCGCGTCCCATCGCACGGCAGTGCAGGATCGGTGCATGGACACCAGCGCACGGTTCAGCGTCGGCGACGGGTACGCGGTGTACCGGGGACCCGCGGCGGACAGCGCCCCGCACCGCCACGCCGCGTTTCAGGTGGCGATCGCCGCGCGCGGCGAGGTGCGGATGGTGGACGCCGACGGCACCGAGCACCGGGGTGCGGTGCTGGTGGTGGCCCCGATGGTGCGGCACAGGATGCTCGCGACGGCGCACCTCGTCACGTTCTTCGTCGAGCCGCAGTGCGTCTTCGCCGGTCGGTTGCGGCGGCGGTACGGTGGAGGCATCGCGCACGCGGCCGAGCTGCACGCCATGAGCGAGGGCGATCTCGGCCCGGCGAGCGTGTGCCCGGCCGGCGGGATCGACCCGCGGCTGCTGCGGGTCATGGAGACGCTGCGCGGCGACGCGCCGCCGATGGCCGACCTGGCCGACGCGGTGGGCCTCTCCCCGCAGCGGCTGCGCGCCCTCGCCCAGGCGCAGCTGGGCATGCCGCTGGCCCGCTGGCGCGGGTGGGCGCGGCTGCGGCGGGCGGCGGAGGCGCTGCAGCGGGGCCGGTCACCGGCCGACGCGGCAGCCGAGGCGGGCTTCACCGACCAGGCCCACCTGACCCGCCGGATGCGCGAGATGATCGGCCTGACCCCCGCCGTCGCCGTCGCCGCCCTCGCCGGTCCGGTGCCCCGTCAGGGGCGGCGCGCGACGTAGAGCGAGATCGACCCGGTGACCGTGGGCACGACCTCCGCCTCGCGGACGTCGCCGAACCCGGCACCGGCGATCAGCTCGGGCAGGACGCCGTCGGCGTTGGGCTGCGTGTCGGCCCTGCCGTCGGCGAGCTGTACGGTCCGGAACGCCAGACGCATCAGCCTCGTGCGCTGCAACCCGTAGTCGGCGACGACCAGCCGGCCGCCGGGGCGCAGCACCGCGTGCATGGACGCGAGGATCGCCCGCTTGACCGGGACCGGGCACTGGTGGAGCACGAGACTGGACACGGCCGTGTCGACGGATCCGGTGCCCAGCAACGACACCAGCCCGTCGCCCATCCCTCGCTCCCACCGCACTGTCGCACCCGGCCGTTCGGCGGCGGCTTTGCGTTCGGCGGTGGCTTTGCGTTCGGCGGCGGCCAGGACGGACGGGTCGGGGTCGACGCCGACGATCGTGGCGCGGGGCTCGGCGCGGGCGAGGAGCAGCGCGAGGGAGCCGGTCCCGCAACCGACGTCGACGACGGTCTCGCCGGGCCGGGGCGACGCGTACATGACGACGGACGACCGCCAGCGTCGCTCGCGGGTCAGTGCGACCACCGGATCGTAGAACCTCGTCGGCGCCAGGCGGCCGAGCGCGGGAGTGAAGTCATCGCTCATGCCGGGCAGTCTGCGCGACCCGGTGGCGGCCCGGCTTGCACCGAACGCTCGCCGCCACCCGAGGGCGCCGGCGCCGCGACGGCACCGGCGCCCCCGGGGCTGCTCGGGGGGCTACTCGCTGGCGGGCACCTGGTTCTTGACGTCGTCGTAGCCGGCCTTCGCCGGCGGCTCGCCGGGCGCGTAGATCACCCGGATCACGCCCGTCGGGAAGACCTCCGTCGCCGTCACCTTCAGGTGGTACGGGGCGTCACCCTCGTCGAACAGCCGGCGGCCCTTGCGCGCCGCCACCGGGTGCACCAGCAGGCGCACCTCGTCGACCAGACCGGCGGCGAGCAGCTGCTGCACCACCGAGATCGAGCCCGGAATGAGGATGCCCTTGACGCCGGGGTCGGCCTTGAGCGCCGTGACGGCCTCGACGAGGTCGCCGGCGATCAGCTCGGAGTTGCGCCACGTGAACTCCAGCGGCTGCCGCGACACGACCACCTTGCGCACGTCGCCGAGCTGCTTGGCGAACCCGGCGTCCTCGCCGCCCGCGGCCTCCCGCTCGGGCCACGCCCCGGCGAAGCTGTCGTAGGTCTCGCGGCCGATCAGCAGCACGTCGGAGGTGTCGTAGTCCTCGCCGACGCAGCGGCCCATGTTGTCGTCGAAGTACGGGAAGTGCCAGTCGGGGTCGATCTCAGCCACGCCGTCGGCCGAGATGAACAACGTGGAGATGACCTTCGCCATCGCGGTGATCCCTTCGAGTCGGTGACCGGGCCAGCCTAGTCCGAACCGGAAGTTACCGACGGGTATGTCTGAAGTGTCGGAGTTCGGTGCCGATCTGCCGTGATGTGAGTGGGTTCCGGGACATCCGGGTGGGAACGCGGCTCCTCGCCAGCGGCGTGGTCACGATGGTGCTGGTGCTCGGCGTCGCCACGCTCGGCTACATCGTCACACTGAGCCAGCGGGACAAGGCCGCCGCGGCCGCCGACGCCCAGCGGGCGGTCGGCGCGGCGCTGCAGGTCAAGTTCCGCAGCGCGGACCTCAACGGCTGGCAGACGGCCTACGCGTTCGACGTCGCCCGCGAGGGCCCCGCCGCCGCCACCGACTCGTCCGGCAGCCGCAAGGCGTTCCTGGATTCGGCGGCCGCGTTCGAGCGGGAGCTCGGTTCGCTCGACGCGTGGCGTACCGACGCCATCATCAACGAACAGATCACCCTGATGCGTCAGACGTTCGCCGACTTCATGAAGGTCGACCAGCAGATCGTCGCGCTCTACCGGTCGGGCACCGCGCAGGACCGCGCCGCGGCGGACAAGCTCATCCTCGGGGCCGAGATCGACCTCTTCACCCGGATCGCCAAGGCCGGCGACGACGCGGTCGCGGAGGCACGGGCGCAGGCGCGGCGCAGCAACGAGCGGCTCGACGACGCCGGAGCGACGGCCCGCCGGTGGATCCTCACCATCAGCGCCCTCGCCCTGGCGCTGACCGCCGCCAGCCTGTGGCTGCTGCGCTCGTCGATCCTGCCGCCGCTGCGGGCCGTCGCGTCGGTCCTCGCCGCGGTGGCCGACGGCGACCTCACCCGCACGGCCGTCGTGCGCGGCCGCGACGAGTTCGGCGAGATGGCCACCGGGCTCAACCGCGCCAACGAACGCACCCGCGGCGTGGTCACCGCAATCTCCGAGCACTCCCGCGCGGTGGCCGCCAGCGCCGAGGAACTGTCCGCGACGACCCAGCAGATCGCGGCCGCGGCCGTGGAGGCGGGCACCCAGTCCGACCTCGTCGCCGGGTCCGCGGAGGAGGTGTCGCACAACGTGCAGACCGTCGCGGCCGGCGCGGAGCAGATGAACATGTCGGTCCGCGAGATCGCCAGCAACGCCGGCCAGGCCGCGAGTGTCTCCAGCACCGCCGTCGACTCCGCCCGCGCCGCCACCGGCACCGTCAACGCGCTCGGCGCCGCCTCCAACGAGATCAACGCCGTGCTGAAGGTCATCACCGCGATCGCCGAGCAGACCAACCTCCTCGCCCTGAACGCCACGATCGAGGCGGCCCGCGCGGGCGCGGCGGGCAAGGGCTTCGCCGTGGTCGCCGCCGAGGTCAAGGACCTCGCGGAGGAGACGGCGCGGGCGACCGGTGACATCGCCGGCCGCATCCAGGCCATCCAGGGCGGCGTCACCGACGCCACCTCGGCGATCGCCGCGATCGCCGAGGTGATCGACCAGGTCAACAGCTACCAGCAGACGATCGCCACCGCCGTCGAGCAGCAGACCAGCACCACCGCCGAGATCGGCCGCAACATCACCGAGGCGGCCGAGGGCGCCGGCGTCATCGCGAGCAACATCAGCAGCATCGCCGTCGCCGCCAACGAGACCAGCCGCGGCGTGACGGATGTCCGCACCGCCACCCACGACCTGGCCCGGCTCGCCTCCGAGCTGCAGTCGCTGGCCGGCCAGTTCCGCGTCTGACGGCTCGCGCCTCAGGCGATGGACATCGACCCGGTCGTCCCGGTGACCTGCCAGCCGTCGCCGCTCTGGTACTGCACGACGTAGGTCAGCCAGGTCGCGCCGAGGCAGGCGACGAACCCGTTGACGCCGACCGTCACCCGTCGCGCGTCCCCGACCGGCGGGCCCAGCGTGATCAGGATCGCGTCGTCCTTGACCCGCGCGCAGCTCTCCTTGTGCTCGAGCACGGTCTCGCGGTCGGCGACGAACACGACCTTCGTCGCCGGCGCCAGCGCCTCGGCGATCCGCTGCTGCGTCGCGGCCGGGATCGGCGCGCCGCCGGCCTGCTTCCCGCTCGGGTCGGCGGCGTCGCCGAACGTGTGGTCCATGACGTACACCGTCGGGAACGCCCGCTCGGGGAACGAGTTCTCCGACGGCGTGCCGAGATACCGCCGCAGCACCTGCACCGCGATGTCGCCTGCCGGTGTCCCTGCTTGCGTCGTGGCGGGCGCCCCCGCCACGAGATCCGGCGGCACCTGCCGGGCGCAGCCCGCCGCCACCACCAGAAGTCCGAGCACCGCCCCCATGACCTGCCTGCTGCTCCTCATGCCGTTCTGACGGCTCGTCGCCGTCGGTGGTTCCCGCCGGTTCAGTACGGGTTGCCGGTCCCCGGCAGCCGGCCCCGGAGCAGGCCGCCGGTGCGACCAGGAAGCAGGCGGCCGGCGGACATCGGCGGGCTCTTCGTGTGCGCCCTGGCCGCCATGCCGTCGACGAGCTCGCGCAGCGCCGCGACCGCGTCGACCGACGGGTGCCAGCCGAGCTCGGTGGTGGCCCGCTCGCTCGACATCAGCGGCGCGCTCAACGCCAGCTGCACCCAGCCCGCGTCGACGGGTTGCAGGCGCAGCCACCAGGAGAGCGCGGCGCCGCCCCGCAGCAGCACGCCCGGCACCGGCACCGTCCGGCCGTGGAAGTGCTCGGCGGCGACCCGCGGGGTCAGGACCGGGTCCGTCGCGAGGTTGAACGCGCCGCGCACGTCCGAGGTGAGCGCCCGCGCGTACGCGTCGGCGACGTCGTCGGCGTGGACCGCCTGCAGCCGCAGCCGCGGGTTGTCCGGCACGATCGGCAGCCGGCCGAAGCGCAGCAGGCGGGTCGGTGCGAGCGGGCCGAGGAAGTACCGGGCGATCTCGGTGCCGGCGTCCCGCTGGAAGATCAGGCCGGGCCGCACCCGCACGATCCGCAGCCACGGGTCGGTGCGCTCGACGGTGTCGAGCATGCCTTCGACGACGACCTTGTCCCGGCTGTACGACGATGCCGCCACCCCGGTCTTCGGCCAGTCCTCGCCGACGAGGCGGTCCTTCGGCCCGGGCGCGTAGACGCCGACGGACGAGGCGACGACGAGCGCCGGCACGCCCGCCCGGACGGCGGCGCCGATGACGGCCCGGCTGCCGTCGACGTTGGTGCGGCGCAGCACCTGGCGGTCGTGGCTCGGCTGGATCTGCCAGGCGAGGTGCACGACCGCGTCGGCGTTGGCGAACACCGGCTCGAGCCGGTGGGTGGCGCCCTTCGCGCCGACGTCGCACTGGTACCAGTCGACGCCGGTGTACGGTGCGCCAGCAGCCGGCCCCGGCAGCCGGCGGGCCACGCCGGCGAGGTCGTGCGTGCCGTCCTGGTGCAGGCGGCGCAGCAGCGCGGTCCCGGCGTTGCCGGTGGCGCCGACGATGACGATGCGCATGCCGTGCTCCCCCTGTCGAAGTGCCGCCTCCGTTTACGGCCGGGTCGCCTCCAGCAGGCCGCCGCGGACCCGGGTGCGCAGCAGGACCTGGTCGGAGCCCGCCGGCCCGTGCACGGCGTGCCCGTCGGCGAGCGCGAACACGCTGCCGTGCCACGGGCACTGGACGCACACCTGCCCGTCGACGTCGACGGTGCGACCATCGGTCAACGGGCCGCCCCGGTGCGCGCACTCGCCCACCATCACGCTGAAGCGGTCGCTCTCCCGGTACACGAGCACGGTCGTGTCGCCGAACGCCCTCGTGCCGACCTTCCGGTCCGCGAAGCTGTCGACGGAGTCGACGGTTTGCCAGTCCCGCGGTACACGAGGCAACGCCGCAGCCGCGTGGTTGACCCCGGCCGCCTGGGCGAACGCCAGGTGCCCGCCGAGATACGCGCTCGTCCCGGCGACGCCCAGCCCCGCGAACGACAGCGCCCGCCCCCGCCGGTGGTCGCCGCGCAGTCGCGCCACGATCGACGCGGTGAACAGGCCGACCGCGACGGTGTTCGCGGCCGCGTGCACCAGCGCGACCCGGCGCTGCTCCCGCGACAGGGTGCCGAAGTCGGCGGCGCCGGTCGCGACCGACGGCAGCGTCCCGGCGGTGCCGGCGACGAGCAGCGCGGTCGCGGCGGGCTCGGTGCCGGGCAGCAGGTCGAGCACGGCCGCGCTCATCCACGCGCCGACCGGGAGCTGCACCATCGCCGGGTGCGCCGGATGCCCCAGCTGCCGCCCGTGCAGTGCCTCGCCGACCTGCCCCTTGCCCACGGTGGCGAGCACGACCCGCCGGACGGCGTCACCGATCCGGTCGAGCCAACGGGCGTTCTCCAGCCTGGCCAGCACACGCATGCGGGTCCCATGCCCGGCACGGGTCCGCCGAAACACCGTGCCCGTGCAAGGATCGACGGATGCCGAAGCTGCCCGGGATGCCCGAGGCGCTGCGGGTGCGGGACTTCAGGCTGCTGTGGACGGGCCGGTTCGTCAGCCTGCTCGGCAGCTGGCTGCTGACCGTCGCCGTCCCCGCGCACGTCCTGCAGATCACCGGCTCGCTCATGGCCACCGGTCTCACCCTCGCCGCGGAGTACCTGCCGGTGCTGCTGCTCGGGCCGCTCGCCGGGGTGCTCAGCGACCGCTGGGACCGCCGCCGGGTCATGCTCACCACCGACGTGGTCCGCGCCGCGGCGGTCGCCACGATGCTCCTCGCCGACTCCCCCGGCACCGTGTGGATCGTCTACGCCGCCCTCGCCGCCGAGAGCACCGGCTCGGTCCTGTTCCGCCCGGCCGCACAGGCGTACACGCCCGCCGTCGTCGGCACCGGCACCCGCCTCAGCAGCGCCAACGCGCTCACCGCCGGCACCGATGGCGTCGTCCGGCTCGTCGGCGCCCCGCTCGGCGCCGTCCTGCTCCTGGCCTACGGCTTCCCCGTGCTCATCTGGGCGGACGTCGCCACCTACCTGTGCTCGGCCGTGGCCATCTTCCTCACCACCCGCCACCCCGGCGCGCGGGCATCCCGGACGACGGTCGCGGCGATCCGCGAGGAGCTGCGGCACGGCCTGCGCACCATCCGCGGCGACCGGATGACCCGGTGGCTGCTGGTCGTCAGCACGCTCTTCACCCTCGCCAACGGCTCCCTCAGCGCCCTGCTCGTCCCGCTCGGCGTCACCGAGCTCGGCGGCCCCCGCCAGGCCGGCCTGGTCGTCTCGGCGCTCGGGGCCGGCTTCCTGCTCGGCGCCCCGCTCATCAGGCTGCTGGTCGACCGGGTCCAGCCGCGGCACCTGTACGCGCTGAGCCTGCTCTGCACCGCCGCCGGATTCCTCGCGCTGTTCACCGCCGACGGCCTGCCCGTCGCGCTGCCCGCCGCCGTCGGCATCGGCGTCTCCGGCTCGATGACCTGGGCGGTGCCACAGACCACGGTGCAGCGCACCCTCCCCAACGCCGTCCTCGGCCGGGTGAGCGCCGTCTTCCTCAGCGGCGAGGCCCTCGCCACGCTGATCGGCGCGGTCGCCGGCCCGGCGCTCGCCCAGGCCGCCGGCCTCACCACGCCGGCCGTCCTCGCCAGCACCGTCACCGTCGCCACCGCCGCGCTCGCGCTGCTGCTCCTGCCGAGGTTGCCCGCCCTGATGCCGGCGTCCTGAAGTTCGGTGCCGGCCTCGTGAGGTTTGGTGCCGGCCTCCTGAGACGGCACGCGCCCCGCTGCCGACCTCGGGCCGGTGCGGGGCGCGGGGGTGTCTTCGCCGTCAGGCGGTCATCGCGTCGAGCGCCTTCTTCAGCGCCTTCGGCTGGGTCGGCTTCTTCGGCGCGCTGGGCCGAAGCTCCTCCATGCGGGCGCCGATCTCCTGCAGCTGGTTGCGACCGAGGCCCGCCCGGACCTTCGGGAACCACTCCTGCTCCTCCTCGTCGATGTGGTGCGTCACGCTCTCGATGAGCACCGTCACCTTCGCGTCGAAGTGCTCGTCGTCCGGGCTCATCGTGGCGAGCTCGAAGCACAGCACGTCCGCGACGTGATGCTCCTCGTACGACTCCAGCACGTCGTCCTCGACGTCCGGCAGCAGCTTGCGGACCTCCGGGTACATGACCTCGTTCTCGAGGTACGTGTGGACGGTCAGCTCCTCCAGGATCTTGCCGACGATCTCGGCCTTGCGCCGCTTCGCCGCGTCCCCCACCGACTGGAACTCCTTGAAGAGCCGCTTGACGGTCTTGTGGTCCTCTTTGAGCACAACGATCGCGTCGGTCGACACGAGTCCCTCCAAACGTGGACATACCTGGTTAACGCTGTTATAGCTACCCTTCTTTGCACTTCCGCAAACGACCCCGGGACCGGCCCACCGACGCCACGAGCAGCTTCCGGACCACGAGGATCGCCGCCGCGGCCGCGAGCGGCTGCCAGTCCGTCCCGACGGAGAGCCGCAGCATCCCGCCCGCGAGCCAGAAGTCCAGCGCCACCCCCAGCGCGCCCCGCAGGTCCCGCCCGAGCGCGAACGTCACCCACCCCGCAACCACCCCCGCCGCGACGCACCCCAGCGCCGCGTACTCCACCAGCACCCGCATCACGGCGTGGCCGCGTCCTTCCCCCGGGCGAGTTCCTCCCGCTCCTCCTTGATCTCGCGGCCGAGGAAGTAGTTCAGCCCCGTCCGGATCGCCGCGACGGCGGCAAGCTCCCCGATCTCCCGCAGCGTCGGAGCGATCGCCGTCCGCAGGATGTCCCCGGCGAGCTGAAACTCCAGCCCCAACGCCAGAAACCTCCCCAGCCCCAGCCTGACCTGCGTGAACCCCTCGACCCGCCGAGTCCGCACGGCCACCACCACGAACCGCGCGAACGCCACCACCGCCCCGACGAAGATGACCACCGCGCCGGCCGCCTCAACCACCCGCACCATCAGGTCGACCACACCCGACAGCCCCGCCTCGCCGAACTCCAGCTCCACCCGCCCCTTCTGCCCACCCCACCGCCACACAACCACCGCCGCCCACCAGCCCACGCCCCAGCGGACACGCCCGACATCTCAACCCAGACAGCGCCCAGCGGACCCGACCACGGGAACACAACCGGACAGCGCTCCCTGCGGACACTGCCCGGGAACACCGCCCGGACAGCACTGTCTGCCGACGCAGCCCGGGAACACAACCCAGACCACACCCTGCGGACACGGGCAAGGAACACCGCCTGGCAACGCGGCCCGGGCACCGACCCTGCGAACACGACCCACGACCCACGACCCACGACCCGCGGCGGACGGCGGACGGCGGACGGCGGGCGGCGGGCGGCGGGCGGCGGGGCATGGAACACCACCCGGCAACGCGGCGCGGCACCGACCTGCGGACACGACCCGCGGCACTGTCGGCGGGCGCGGGCCCACGGCAGGTCCCGGCGGACACGTGCGGACACGGTCCAGCCAGGACACGCCCTGGACGACGCCGCCCACCGGCACGGGCCGCGGACGCCGGCCCGCGGACACGGGCCGGACGGCGGCGGTGGCGGAGGGGTCAGAGGCGGCGCAGCACGCTGACGACGCGGCCGAGGATGGTGGCCTCGTCGCCCGGGATGATGTCGTACGCAGGGTTGCGGGGCATGAGGTCGACATGACCGTCGTCGCGGCGGCGGTAGACCTTGACGGTGGCCTCGCCGTCGATCATCGCGGCGACGATGTCCCCGTTGTCGGCGACCGGCTGGCGGCGGACCACGACGAAGTCGCCGTCGCAGATGGCGGCCTCGATCATCGAGTCGCCCTTGACCCGGAGGGCGAACAGGCTGCCGTGGCCGACGAGCGAGGACGGCAGGGTCAGCTCGTCGTCGGCCTGCTCCTCGGCGAGGATCGGCTGACCGGCGGCGATCGCACCGAGCACCGGCACGCTGACCCCGGCGTCACGATGGATGGTGCCCGACCCGCCGTGGGCACCGGCCCGCCCGCCGGATCTGGCCCGGATCTGGCTCCCAGTCCGGACGTCGGTCACGTCGTCAACTTGGCCGCCCTCGGCACGATTGTCGCTCCGGATCCCGGATCGGAGGTCATCCGCCACCCCGGCCCAGGGCCCGAGCCGAACGTCAGCGCCACTACCACTGCGGCGGCCCCTGGCCCCGTCATCACCACGAGCACCGAACCGCACGTCACCCGCGAGCCCGGCCCAAGGACCGAGCCGGACGTCAGCGCCACCGGCACCACGGCCCGCCCCAGCGCGGCCGTCGCCGTCGGCACCCGGCCCGACCCCGCCCGCGGCACCGGAGCCAGCGCCAGACTGAGCGTCGCCCGACTCAGCGCGCACGCCCTCCCTGGCGTCCATCGCCCGGGGCCAGCGGCCGTCGCGGCGCAGATAACCGAGGCGCTCCAGCGACTTGAGATGGTGCGACACCGACGACGTCGAGACCAGGCCGACGGCCGCGCCGATCTCGCGCACCGTGGGTGGATAGCCGTGCTCCTCGACCCAGCCGCGGATCACGGTCAGAACGCGCTGCTGCCGGTCACTGAGTCCACTGTCCACCATGCGATCACCATACGCCAATATTCGATCACCTGTACGAGAATCACCCTACCGGCGGGGTGCGACAAAAAGGCTCTGGACCGATCGGCCGATGGGGCCGTGCTGGTCGTGCAGGGCGGTGTCGGCGAGGCCGATGCCGGCGGGGTCGATGGAGGTGGCCGAGCGCAGGCACACCCACTCCCCGATCGGGTGCCGCAGCAGATGTACGGTCAGGTCGGCGTTGACGAAGAGGAAGCTGCGCAGCTCCAGCTCGTTGCTGATCCCGTTGCCCGAGTCGGCGGCGACCAGGACGCGGGTCAGCGGGCTGGGCTCCTCACCGTCCACAAGGGACTCGTTCATGCGCAGCCAGGCGGTCGCCGGGCCGCGTTCCAGGAACGAGCCCTCGGAGAAGCGGAAGTCCATCGCCGTGTGGTAGCCGACGTCGTGGGTCGTCGGGTAGAGCGGCTTGACGGTGGCGCCGTCGAGGTGGACGGTCGGGGGCGGGACCGCGGCGGGCACCACGTCCGCCCCCGCGCGGATCAGCAGCGCGGTGCAGCGCATGAACGGCTCGATCGCCGCCTCGACGAGCGCGACACTGCGCCCCTGCCGGACGATCCGCGCCTCCACGGACAGTTCCGCGATGGGGACCGGTTTGGCGATCTCGAAGGTCAGCCGGGCGACCCGCATGCCGGGCGGCGCAATCTGCTCCACCGCCCGGCCGAGCAGCGCCGCCGGCGGCCCGGCGTGCTGCGATCCCGCGTCCCACGGCCCCCGCGTGTGTGCTGTCGAAGCGAACCGGCCGGAGCCCAGCGGAAGGTAGAACGCCATCGGGACATCGTAGATCGACGCCTGCCGTCAGCCTGCGGGCGGCGCGGCGACAAGGGGCTCACTCGCTCCGGGCGGTCTCCGGGCCGGTGATGCGCCGCAGCAGCGGGAACGTCGCGGCGATGATGGCCAGGGACATCAGCAGCGCACCGGCGACGATCGCGGCGTAGGTCGGTGACGGCGGGTGCAGCGTGTAGTCCATCTGCGCCTTCAGGAACAGTTGCGCGCCCAGCAGCCCGGCCCCGATCGCGAGGGCGGCGGCGGCCAGCAACGGCACCGCGCTCTCCAGGGCGACGACCCGTCGCAGCACCGCCAGCGGTACACCCGTGAGCCGCAGCAGGCTGAAGGGCCGTTTGCGATCGGTGAGACCGGCGATGACGGCGACCGCGAGGCTGCACCCGGCGATCGGCAGGCTCGCGAAGATGATGACCGCCGCGAGCTGCTCGAAGCCGGCGAGCTGCGAGTTCTGGTCCTCGGCGCGGTCCCGTTCGGTGATCGGCTGGATCCGCAGGTCGGGGAACGCGCGCTCCAGCGTGGTGCGGGCGCGCTCCAGGGTGGCCGTGGCGCCGTCGGTGCCGGTGACGACTGCCTCCACGGGCAGCTCGGCCAGCTGCGCCTCGGTCAACGGTGCCGCCGGCCAGACGATGCCGGCGCCGTGCGTGGTGCGCCACCCCAGCAGGTCCTCGTGGACCCAGGCGACCGTCGCCCCATCGGCGCAGCGGCCGTATTCGGGCGCCCGGGCGAGGTCGGCGCACAGGGCCAAGCCGGCGTAGTCGCCGTCGCGCTCGGGGTTGCCCCGCACGACCGTGACGGAACGGACCCCGGGCTGGGCCATCAGGGAGGCGATGACCGGCGCTGGGATGCTCTGCGGTCCACGTTCGAACATCGTGACCAGCGTGGCGGCGGAGAGCGCGTCGACGTGCCGGCCGCGCTCCTCGGTCAGGGTGTGGATGATGCCGACGGACGTGGTGGTGACGAAGAGGCCGATGACGACGCCGCTGATCGCCCGGAAGGCCGCCGACGGGTTGTCGCTCAGGCGACGGGCGGCGATGAGGGTCGCGGGCCGCTGCGCCCGGCGGGCGAGCACCCGGGCGCCGACCATCGTCAGCCACGGCCCGGCGATCACCAGGCCGACCATGATGAGCAGCAGCCCGGGCAGGAAGACCGCGACCTGCTTGTTGGAGCTGTCCGGCACCCGGCCGATGAAGAACGCGAGCTCGCCGATGCCGAGCAGCAGCGGGAGCAGGCGGAACCAGCGGGGCGGCTTCGGCGTCACACGCCGCACGACGCCGAGCGGGGAGATGCGGACCCGGCGCAGCGCCACCCGGGCGGCGACCGCGGCGGCGACGGGCACACCGACCGCGACCGCCACGGCCATCAGCGGGCCGAGGGTCACGTCGTCGGGCTGGAACGGCAGGCCGGTGAACGGGATCCCGGCGACCTGCTCGCGCAGCGCGAGGTACAGCGCGAACCCGGCGGCGGTGCCGAGCAGCGCCGCGACGGTCGACTCGACGGCGGCGACGACGGAGATCTGCCTGGGTGTGCCGCCGATGAGGCGCATCGCGGCGAAGCGCTGCTCCCGCCGGGCGGCGCTGAGACGGGTCGCGGTGCCGATGAAGATGAGCACCGGGAAGAGCAGCCCGCCGGCGACGACGGACAGGATCAGGTCGAGCGCGGCGACGGGCACACCCATCGCATCGGTGGGGAACGCGCTGACGCGGCGCGCGCCGTACAGCTGCGAGACGAACTCCGGGGTGCCGCCGACGACGATGCTGAGCGTGTCGGGCGAGGGCAGCGCGGCGTCGCCGATGAACCCCGCCCGGCGGCCCGGGAAACGGTCGCCTAGCTGGTCTGCGGGGGTCGCGTCGATCAGGTCGGCGAGAGCCGGCGAGACGAAGTACTCCCCCGGCCCCGGCAAGCGTGGCAGCCCCCGGGGAACGGGCGCACCGGCGGCGAGCGCGGCGACGTCGATCCTGGTGATGCTCTGCCCGTCGTGGTACTCGCCGTTCCGCTCGGCCCACCACAGCGGGCCGCCGTCGGACGGGGTGTGCGCGCCGAGGGCGGCCAGCCTGGTGACCTGCCCGTCGACCGCGTTGACGCCGGCGAGGGTGCTCAGCAGCAGCCACACGCCGAGCGCGACCGCGCCAGCCATGACGGCGAGCCTGATCGCGGCCTCGCGGCCGCTCGCGAGGGTGAGGCGCAGCCCGAACCGGATCACGACGCGCTCCTGGCGAGGGCGTGGACGCGGCCGTCGCGGACGACGACCTGGCGGTCGGCGTACGCCGCGACACGGGCCTCGTGGGTGACGAGCACGACGGTCGTGCCCTGCGCCCGGGCGGAGTCGACCATGAGGTCCATGACCTGCTCTCCGGTGAGCGAGTCGAGGGAGCCCGTCGGCTCGTCGGCGAACAGGACGCGGGGCTTGGCGACCAGCGCCCGGGCGAGGGCGATGCGCTGCGCCTGGCCGCCGGACAGCTCGCCGGAGCGGCGCTGCTCGAGGCCGTCCAGGCCGAGCCGGGCGAACCAGGGCCGGGCCTGCGCGACGGCGTCGGCGCGGCGGGCGCCGCCGAGCAGCAGCGGCAGGGCGATATTGTCCTCGGCGGTCAGCTCCGGCACGAGCTGGCCGAACTGGAACACGAATCCGAACCGGTCGCGGCGCAGGGTGCTGCGGCGGGTCTCGTCGAGCCGGTCGATGCGGGCGCCGTCGAAGTGGATCTCGCCCTCGTCGGGGACCAGGATGCCGGCGAGGCAGTGCAGCAGCGTCGACTTGCCGGAGCCGCTGGGGCCCATCACGGCGACGATCTCGCCCTCCTCGACGGTGAGGGTGGCGCCGCGCAGCGCCGGCGTCTGCCCGAACGACAACCGGACGTCCCTGGCCTCAATCATCGACGGACCTCTTTCGTGAGTGCGTCGAGACGAGCCACCGTCGTCTCGATCCAGTGCAGGTCGGCCTCGAGGTGGTACAGGCCGTGGTCGGCGAGCATCGCGTCGACGAGGTTGCCGGCGCGCTTGATCTCGGTCAGCTGCTGCATGCGGCGCAGGTGGGCGCTGCGCTGCATGTCCAGGTAGTCCTCGGCGGAGCGGCCCAGCATCAGCGACAGCACGACCTTGGCGAACAGCACCGTCTGCAGGTGCGGCTCGGGCTCGACGGGCTCGGCGAGCCACGCGTCGACCTCGGTGGCGCCGGCGTCGGTGATGACGTACCGCTTCCGGTCGGGCCCCTCCCCCGGCTCGACGTCGCTGATGACGACCTTGCCGTCGCGGGCGAGGCGGCCGAGGGTCGCGTAGACCTGCCCGAACGACAGCGGCTTGCCGCGGCCGAAGAAGGTGTCGTAGTCGCGCTTGAGGTCATAACCGTGGCTGGGCTCGCGCTCCAGGAGCCCGAGCAGCGTGAGGGGAACGCTCATGCCGATCACCATACGCCGAGAGTATACGCCGCGTATATACCCTCAGCGTAGGTCTCGAAAGACTGCGGACCGTAGCTAGCCGTATCCGATCTGTCATGGCGCGGTTGGCCTGGGTAGGGCGGCACAACTGAACGGGGATCAGCTTTGGACACGAACTACGCGCGGGTGTTCCAGCACACCGGCGCGGTCGACAAGTACGAGCACGTCACCTACGCACCCGGCAGCTACGCGTCGCGGATCAACGAGCGGCAGCGGGCGTACCTGCGGGCCCTCGTCCGGCGGTCGTTCCCGAACCAGCGACCGGACCAGCGACCGGTCCAGCACGACTTCGCCTGCGGCACCGGCCGGGCGATCCGCAGCCTGCACGGACTCGTCCGGGAGGCTCACGGCTACGACACGTCCACCGACATGCTCGCCAAGGCCGCCGAGGTCGGCACCCGGGCGCGGCTGCACGCGATCCCGGCCGACGGCCCCGTGCCGCAGCCCGCACCGGCGGACGGACCCACGCTCGTCACCATGTTCCGGCTGCTGCTCAACGTCGACGACACCGTCCGCGACCGGGCCCTCGCGTTCGCGGCCAAGGCCCTGCCCGACCCCGGCGCCGGGCTGCTCGTCATCGAGAACCACGGCAACGCCAACTCGCTGCGGCACCTGCGGGCGCACCGGCTGCGGGGGCAGCGGTGGTTCGCCGAGCTGTCGCACGACGACGTCGACCGGTTGCTGGCCAGGCACGGGTTCGAGACCGTGGAGCGGCGCGGCTTCTCGATGCTGACCCAGGGTTGGTACGAGCGGCGCGGGCTCGACCGGATCGCGCGGGGCGTCGACTCGGCGGCGAGCGTGCTGCCCGGCACCGATCGGTACGCGGTGAACGTCGTCTACGTGGCGCGCCGCCTGCCCCGCTGAGCCGGATTGCCAGGACGGTGGCGGCCGGGGCACCATGGTGCGCGTGCCGCCACCTGCCGCCTCCCGCCCGGCGCCGCAGGTGCTCGAAGCGGTCCTCGAGCGGCTCACGTACGCGAACGAGGAGACCGGCTACACGGTCGCCCGCGTCGCCACCGGGCGCGGCACCGACCTGCTGACCGTCGTCGGGGCCCTGCTCGGGGCGCAGCCCGGCGAGAGCCTGCGGATGCGGGGCTGGTGGTCGTCACATCCGCAGTACGGGCGGCAGTTCGAGGTCGTCTCCTACACCACCGTGCTGCCCGCCACGATCCAGGGCATCCGCCGGTACCTCGGCTCCGGGCTCATCAAGGGGATCGGCCCGGTGTTCGCCGAACGCATCGTCGAGCACTTCGGCCTCGACACGCTCACCGTCATCGAGGAGCACCCCGAGCGCCTCGTCGAGGTGCCCGGCCTGGGACCGAAGCGCACCGCGAAGATCACCGCGGCGTGGCAGGAGCAGAAGGTCATCAAGGAGGTGATGGTCTTCCTCCAGGGCGTCGGCGTGTCGACGTCGATCGCGGTGCGCGTCTACAAGCAGTACGGCGACAAGTCCATCGACGTGGTGAAGACCGAGCCCTACCGGCTGGCCACCGACGTGTGGGGCATCGGGTTCAAGACCGCCGACGCGATCGCCCAGGCCGTCGGCATCCCGCACGACAGCCCGGAGCGGGTGAAGGCGGGTCTCCAGTACACCCTCTCCGAGGCCACCGACAACGGGCACTGCTTCCTGCCCGCCGCGCAGCTGGTCGCCGACGCCACCAAGATCCTCGACGTGCCCGCGGACCTCGCCACCCGCTGCCTCGACGAGCTCGTCACGGAGGAAGGGGTGGTGCGCGAGACGGTCCCCGGCAACGACGGGCCGGCCGTGTACCTGGTGCCGTTCCACCGCGCGGAGCAGTCCCTGGCCAACGCGCTGCTGACCCTGCTGCGGGGGCGGGGCGACCGGATGCCGCACTTCCACGGCATCGACTGGACCCGCGCGCTCGCCTGGCTTCGCTCGCGCACCGGCGCCGACCTGGCACCCGAGCAGGAGCAGGCGGTCCGGCTGGCGCTCACCTCGAAGGTCGCGGTGCTCACCGGCGGCCCGGGCTGCGGCAAGAGCTTCACCGTCCGGTCGGTCGTCGAGCTCGCCGCCGCGAAGAAGGCGAAGATCCTGCTGGTCGCCCCGACCGGGCGGGCCGCCAAACGCCTGTCCGAGCTGACCGGGCAGCCCGCCGCGACCGTACACCGGCTGCTGAAGCTCCAGCCCGGCGGCGACGCGAGCTTCGACCGGGACAACCCCCTCGACGTCGACCTCCTCGTCGTGGACGAGGTGTCCATGCTCGACCTCATCCTCGCCAACAAGCTGGTCAAGGCGGTGCCGCCCGGCGCGCACCTGCTCCTCGTCGGCGACGTCGACCAGCTGCCGTCCGTCGGCGCCGGCGCGGTGCTGCGCGACGTCCTCGATGCGGAGGCCGTCCCGCGGGTACGCCTCACGCAGGTCTTCCGGCAGGCCGCCGACTCCGGCGTCGTCACCAACGCGCACCGGATCAACGCCGGCCTGCCGCCGGTCGTGCAGGGCATGCGGGACTTCTTCCTCTTCCCATGCGACGACACCGAGGCTGCGGCGCAGCTCACCGTCGACGTGGTGCACCACCGGATCCCGGCGAAGTTCGGCCTCGACCCGCGCCGCGACGTGCAGGTGCTCGCCCCGATGCACCGCGGCCCGGCGGGCGCCGGCGCGCTCAACGCCCTGCTGCAGGAGCGCCTCACCCCGTCCCGCGACGGGCAGCCGGAGCGCCGCGCCGGCGGCCGGGTGTTCCGCGTCGGCGACAAGGTCACGCAGATCCGCAACAACTACGAGAAGGGCCAGGCCGGCGTCTTCAACGGCACCCTCGGCGTCGTCACCGCCCTCGACCCCGACGAGCAGACCCTCACCGTCCGCACCGACGAGGACGAGTCCATCGACTACGACTTCGACGAGCTCGACGAGCTGCAGCACGCGTACGCGATGACCATCCACCGCTCCCAGGGCTCCGAGTACCCCGCCGTGGTGATCCCGCTGACCACGAGCGCCTGGATGATGCTGCAACGCAACCTGCTCTACACCGCCGTCACCCGCGCCAAGCGCCTCGTCGTGCTGGTCGGCTCACGCCGCGCTCTCGCCGCCGCGGTCCGCACCGTCGGCAGCGGCCGCCACACCGCCCTCACCCACCGCCTCAGCCCCTGACCCCGCCTGGCCCCTCTCCCGGCAACCACTCCGCCGGCGCCACCACGCAGTCCCGCCTCGCCCACACTGCCGCCCCTCCATCACCGCAACGCCCAACCCCGCACCCACCACCCTCATCACAACCCCTGATCGCGCCTCGCCCACACGGTCACTTGAGCGCCGCCGGATCAACTGGCGTCCCCTCCCCTCCCCTCCCACCCGCCCCTCGTCTCACAGACGTTGATCAATGTCAGCGCTCGCACCCTTTGTCCCATCGAGGCTGCGCGATCCACCCACAAAATGATCTCTGATTTGTAGGTTGATCGCGCAACGTCAATGCCCAAATGGAGCATCTCGTGGCATTGGCCAACGTCTTAGCGTGAGCCAGGCAACCAGACGAAGCGATTAGACCGCGCCGACCGCGGAGGTTTCATGATCCGGCTGGGGCCGGGTTGGGTGGACTCTTGAGGTATGGCGAACGCGGTGGCGAAGGCTGAGCGTGAGCAGGCCGAGCGGCGGCGGCTGGTCGCTGCGGAGTTGTTCGAGCGGGAAGTGCCGCAGGCGCAGATCGCTCGCCGGTTGGGGGTGACGCCGCAGGCGGTGTTCAGGTGGCGGCAGCGGTGGCTGACCGGCGGGGTGGACGCGTTACGGATGCGACGGCCGCCGGTTTCCC
Organism: Dactylosporangium maewongense; assembly: GCF_039531485.1. NCBI lineage: Bacteria > Bacillati > Actinomycetota > Actinomycetes > Micromonosporales > Micromonosporaceae > Dactylosporangium > Dactylosporangium maewongense. The sequence goes on from NZ_BAAAQD010000025.1 coordinate 93,844, forward strand.
GGCGTGACTTTCGCCGGGACAGCAGGCAGAGCTGGTCGAGGTGCTCATCGCCGGGCCGCAGGCGTGTGGGTTCCGGGTGGCTGGACCCTGGCCAGGGTGGCCACCGTGATCCGCCGCCGGCTCGGGGTGGTCTACCGCTATCCGTCGTCGGTGTGGAACCTGCTGCACCGGCTCGGGTTCAGCGCTCAGCGCCCGGCGCGCCGCGCGGTGGAACGTGACGAGCAGAAAATCACCGACTGGCGCGAGCACATCTGGACGCAGTTCCTCGGCGGGCCACCGGCACCGACGCACCTGCCGATCCGCCGGGCCTGGCCCGCAGATCGCGCGGTCCGGCGTGAAGTCCCAGGAATCGGCAGGGCGGACGCGGACCGGAGAGCACTTCGGCGCCGCGATCGCTCCGGACGGCCGCACGCACGGCTCCGGGCGCGGCGGAACCGGCGTGGTCGGGGTGAGTCGAGGGTGACGTGGCAGGCGAGCTTTGCTCACCGAAGCGATGTCGAGGACCGCGAGGACGTGTTCGGTGCCGACAGTGGCGCGGTCGGGGCTTCTCCGCGCGGAACCTGGGCGGTGCAGGCAGCGGCTTCGATGGCACCGACCACGTCCACCCGGCGATCCTGGACAGCGTTGTGCCCCACGAGCCGGGTTACGGTTCCGGGACGACGTGCCGGCGCGGTTACGGTGGTGATGACGGGGCTGAGATGCCGGTCCGGCGTCTCACGCGGCACTCGTGATGGTCGAAGGTGACGTCAATGGGGGATCAGGAGATCCGGGCGGCACTTGACCGGCACTGGGCGGCGTCCGCCACCGGGGACCAGGACGCCGAGCACGAGATCTATCACGACGACGTCGTGGTCGACTATCCCCAGTCAGGCGAGCGTATCCATGGCCGTCGCAACCTGCAGGCGCTCCGCTCGCACCACCCGGCCAAGCTCGGCTTCACCATCCGCCGCGTTCTCGGCGGCGGGGATCTGTGGATCACCGAGTACGTGATCGACTACGACGGGACACCGGCGTTCACCGTCAGCATCATGGAGTTCCGTGACGGCAAGGTCACCCACGAGACCCAGTACTTCGCGGATCCGTTCGACCCGCCCGCCTGGCGCACCCCATGGGTGGAGCCGATGCCCTGACGAGTCCGCCGGCGAGTTGGGCCCTACGGCATCACCGTCAACGTGGTCTCCCCGGGCATGGTGGGCACCGAGGTCGCCGGGCGGTGTCGCCGCAGGTCAGGGCTCGGTTGGTCGCGGCGGCCCCGCGATGGGCTGACGATCTTCGGACGCGTTCACCTTGAAAGTGCCCCCTGTGGCGGGATGGGCAAGACCCTCGACCGGTCCTGTCGCCCCATGTCAGGGGACACTTTCGCAGTCCCCGAACCATGCTCAATGAAGGCGCGGGGCTAGCACACTACTTCGTACAGAACGGCCGATGTCTTTTCCTTCTGGCCCCACGGATTATTCCGCTCGGCCCAGACGCTTGTCCGGAAGTCATGGGTCCCGGTGCCGGCGCAGTTGTAGTAGACGTACTGGTCGTAACCAGGCCCGGTAATTCGAGCGGACTTCATGGTCTCCCACAAAATGGGCCATGCTCGACTTCTTTGGATGCGGACGTTGACCGTCCAGCCGACACAGCCGGATCCGATGCTCCCGTATCCCTTGACGATCTCGTAGGACTCTGACGTGCCTCCGATGTGGATCTCGCAGGCAAAGGGATCGGCGGCGTTGGCCGCCGGGGAGAAGGCGGCGATACCACTGACGAGCACAATGGTCGCGGTCACCGCCGAGAAGAACCGGCGCAGGCTCATCGCAAACCCCTTCCGTGTCATCGCTTGAAGGCGGTGACGTAGGAGGTGGCGCTGGACTGCCCCGACGGCCCGCTGATGGTCACCTTGACAGTGGTGTCGATCTTGTCAATGCGGCCACTACCGGCGGCGGTGAACACCACGCCGATGTCGGACATCTGGCAGTAGCTGACGTTGGAGCAGGTGTAGGTGTCCGTGATGGTGGCGGACGTCTTGCTCGGCGTGCAGCTGAACGTCACGTTCCCATCCGTGCCGCCGCCGATGGTGCAGTTGATGTCCGATCCCTCGACGACATACGTGGTTTGCACTTTCAGCGAGGGGACGGTTTGGGATCGGCCACCCGGTCCGCAGTCGAATGTCCTGCCCGTGCCGTAGACATCAAGGACCACCCTGGTGGATGTCGCCGAGACCCGGTTGGACTGATTGTCTGCCGTCGCGTACGTCGAATACGTGTTGGTGGTGCTGGTCCTCACGCAGGAGCTGTAACCCGTTCCGCCGGTTGCGGCCGACGCCGGGTTTCCCACCAGCACCGATCCAGCCACGGTGAGTACTGCGGCCGCGACGCCCAACGCTCGGAACAACGCTCGGGATCTTGTGCGCACGGGTCGCCCTTCCTTTGTTCTCATGAGTCCTCCAGACCGATGATCGGGACTATCACGGGGCTGTGATGTCTGCGGCATCGCAGCCCCGGCCATGGTGAGCCTTGGTGATGTCCGAGTTGACCGTGAGCTCTGGGCGCTTTGACCGGTAGTGCGGCAGCCGTCGGACAAACAACGCCGGACAAAAATCGATGCTCGTTCGGTGGTCAGATCGCTTCGTTGCGCCGCTGTTCACATGCCGGGACGCCAGATCAACAGGAACTTCTGGTCGTCGGGACAGCCACAGGCTCCTGTCGATCAACGGGTCCCGGCCTGCGAACTCGGGCGAATACTGGAGATCAGGCAAGGGGGCCGGCGTCGCGAGCGCCCGGCCGTCGAGGTGGCCGCTTCTCGTCGTCGGCATGGACGGGCTCAACCGGGCCGACGTCGTGGCGGCGAACGCGCCCAACCTCGACGCCCTCGCGGCTGGTGGCACGCTCGGTCAGAGCCTGCTGTACTGCCCGCGTGGAGGGCGAGCCTGTCCCGGTCGATACGCCGGCGCCACGGCTGCGTCTTCTGCGTCGGGGGCGCATTGAGGGGCAGACCGAGCGGATAGACCAGGCGGGCAGTTGTGCTGGGTCGGCGGTCGGCGACAGCGGCGGCGGTCAGCGAACACGGCGAACAGGCACACCACTCGGCGTGGGGCAGTGCTGAGCGCCGCCGGGCGTGACGGCGGTGGCGGTCAGCAGACCTCAGCAGCCGGGTGTCGCCTTGCCGTGATCGCGCGGTGCACGGCGGCGGCGGTCATGAGGGCGGCGGCGGTCACGCCGAGCAGGCGCGCGGAGACCACCGCTGGTTGAGGCACGGCTGGCAGGAAGCGCACGTACCGGCGGCGGGGCTGCGGTGCGAGCGCGGCTGCCGCAGCGCCTGCCGCTCCGACCGCCGCCGCGGTGCCCCAGAACGCCCCGGGTCGCCGCTGGACGTGCGGCGCCGGGCCGTGCCACGCGGCGATCCTGCGGGTGCGGCCCAGCCTCGCCGACATGGCGAGCCACGCCGCCGCACCAACCGCGCTGGAGGCCAGGTGCAGCGGCACCCACGCCGGCACCCCCGGCAGCACCTCCCGGGCCAGGCGCGGCAGACCGACCCTGGTGCCGGTCACCGTGTCGTGGGTCAGGTGGTCCCACGCGACGTGGCTGGCGGCGCCGATGAGTGCCGAGCCGGCCGTGACCCACCACGGGTGCCGGGCCCGGGCGAGGGCGCCGTAGTCACGGACGGCGAACGGGCCGAGGCCCGGCAGGTGCGCGGCGACCTCCGGTGCCGCCCGGCGCACCAGCAGGGTCGCCGCGGTCGTGACGGGCACGGACGCCAGCACACCCCACCACGTGTGGCCCTTGGTGAACGGCGGGCGGCAGTGCATCGCGTACGGCAGGTCGGGCGCGGCCGAGCCGATGACCAGGGCGACCCCGTCGAACCACGCGGGCCGCCACAGCTTCAGCGGCAGGACGGCGGCGGCGTGCGAGGGGAAGGTGGCCGGCATGATCGCGACTGTAGCCGGGTCCGCCGCGGTTCAGGTGCCGCAGCGGGCCAGCCCGGCGCGGAGCTTGGCGCGGACCACCCGGGTCGCGGACTCGGTCACCCGGGCGGCGAACGCGGGGTCACCCTTCGCGGCGGTCACGAGCGCCTCGGTCCACGGGCCGGCGTCGGACAGCTTCACCGACAGGGCCATGTCGCCGCCGGCCTTGATGAAGCGGACGGCGCGCTGGCCGAGCGGGACCGAGGCGACCGCGGTGGCGGCGCCGAGGTCGTCGGAGAGCACGAGGCCGTCGAAGCCGAGCTTCTGGCGCAGCAGGCCGGTGACGATCGGCTCGGAGAACGCGGCGATGTTGGCCGGGTCGAGCTTCGGGTACGTCGCCGAGGAGATCATGACCGCCGCCGAGCCGGCCGCGATGCCGCTGGTGAAGGGCTGCAGGGCCGGGTCGTCGGCGGTGGTGACGTCGTCGCGGGCGCCGGTGGAGGTGTCGGTGTTGACGCGGACGCGGCCGAGGCCCGGGAAGTGCTTGAGCGTGGCGAGCACGCCGGCGCCCTGCATCGCGGTCACGACGGTGGCGACGTCGGCGGCGGCGGGTTCGGGGGTCGCGCCGTACTGGCGGTCGAAGCCGCCGATCGGGGGGTTGGCCTTGCCGACGGAGGCCGGGACGACGTCCGCGACCGGAGCCAGGTCGATGGTGACGCCGATGGCCTTGAGCCGGCCGACCCACTCGGCGGTGTTGGCCTTCAGCGTCGCGTCGTCCTGTTTGGCCTGGTTGACCGCGGACGGGATGGCCGGGAAGTCGGCGCCCTTCAGCGTCTGGACCTGCCCGCCCTCCTGGTCGACGCCGATCTGCAGGCCGAGCCCCGACTTGGCCGCGGCCGCCTGCAGCTGCTCGATCGACTGGCGCAGCGACGCCGCCGACGCCGTGCTGCGGCCGGCCAGGAAGATGCCGCCCAACTGGTACCGCTGAATCGCCTGGACGGCGTTGAGCGGCGTCCCGATCGGTGTGCCGATCATGAGGAGCTGACCGACCTGCTGCTCCAGGGTGAGCTTGGCGACCAACGCGGCGGCACAGTCACCGCTCGGCGAGGCGGACGGCGACACCGGGGCATGCGTGCCGGCACCAGCGGGTGTGCGTGCGTCGGATGCCGGTGTACCGCGACCGGCCGCGACGAACCACAGCGCCGCCCCGGCCGCGACGAGCACCACGGCAGCCACGGCGACGGTCCACCTGGGGAACGGGCCGATCCGGCCACGATGGCGAGCCATGGGCCGCTCCGTCCGTGGGGTTCGCAGGATGCCCGACCCGATGGACGTTACCCGGCCCGCACCGGCCGCCCCCCGCCAGCCCGCGGCGGACCGGTCCGACCGCCGGAGCAAGGCGGCCCACAGCCAGGCGGCCGGAGGTAGGTCAGCCCGCGACGGAGCGCGGCAGGCGGTGGTCGGGCAGCTGGTGCAGCCACAGTGCGAGGGCGCGGACGGTCTCCCGCTCGAACGCCGCCTTCGCGCGGGTCACGGCGGCCGCGCCGGCCACGTCGTCGGCGAGCGCGTGCATGCGGGCGCGGGTGACGGCGAGCCCACTGCGGATGAACATGTCGAAGGTCGCCTCGTCGGCGGACTCAACGGCGAGCATGCCCCGCACGTACACGTCCTCGATGCTGACGTCCGGCGGCAGGGCGCACAGCCAGGTCCGCTGGCGCTGCCGCCCGGCGGCGGTGAGCGAGCAGGTGCGCCGGTTGCTGCTGGCCATGCGGGCCGGGACGGCGGTGTCGACCCGCAGGAAGCCGGCCCGCTCCAGCCGCGTCACCGACGCCATCACGCGGACGATGTCCATCCGCCGGGCGCTGCCGAAGATCTCGTCGTGGCGCCGCATGAGCTCCCACGCGCTGCTGTCACGGCCGCCCAGCAGGGCGAGCAGCACGTCGTCGAGCACCAATGCCAGGCACCTCCCGCCGAACTTCTACACGACGTAGAAGTTAGCAGAGGTCACGCCTCGGGGTGCTCCCGCAGCAGCGCGCGGAGGGTCTGCTCGTCGCGGTCGTCGAGGGTGCCGACGAACCGGCGCAGCACCGTCGCCCGGTCGGGCTCCTCGGCGAGCAGGCGGCTCATCCGCTCCGCGACCAGCCCGGCCGCGTCGCGGAGCGCCCCATAGCGGAACGCCCGGCCGTCGCGGTGCCTGGTGACGGAGCCCTTCTCGTGCAGCCGGGTCAGGGTGGTCACCACGGCGCTGTACGACAGCGCGCCGGCGGGATCGAGCAGGTCGCGGACCTCGCCCGGGGTGAGCGGCCCGGCGGCGGCGCCGAGGACCGTGATCACCTGCGCCTCGAGCTGTCCGGGCCGGCGCCGGCGGTCTCCCGGAGGCGGTGGTGTACTCATCGCGACGACTCTATCGAGCCGTGGTCGGTCGTCGCTGACCGATCTGGTTAGAGTGCGAGGGGCACGGACTCACCGCGCGGGGGGAGGCACATGTTCGATCATTTCGTGTGGTCGGTGCTCGTGGTGCCGCCGCTGATCCTGCTCGTCGTGCGCCTGCTCGCCGACCGGCTCCCGCCCGCCGGCGCGGCCCGTGCCGTCGCCTGGTCCGCGGCCGTGGTCGCCGCCGCCAGCACCGTCAACCTGCTGCTGTTCGCGCTGAAGGCGCTCGCCCAGGTGCCGGCCGTCGCCGGCGTGTTCGGCTGGTCGGCGACGGTCGTCATGGCCGACACCGCCGCGGAGCCGTGGGCGCCGTGGCTCAGCGTCGCGCTGCTGGCCGCCGTCGTCGTCTCCGTAACCCGCCGCTGGCGCCACCACCGCGACGTCCTCGCGCTCGGCCGGTCCGCCGGCGACGGCACGGCGCTCGTCGTGCTGCCCGACGCGGAGGCGAAGGCGTTCGCGGTCCCCGGCCGGCCCGGTTACGTCGTGGTCACCACCGGGATGCGGTCGCTGCTGACCGACCGGCAGTTCGACGCGCTGCTCGCGCACGAGCAGGCGCACCTCGCCGGCCGGCACCACCTGCTGGCCCGCCTGGCGGGCACGGCCGCCGCCGCGCACCCGGCGCTGTGGTGGGTCGCGAAGCACGTCGACTACCTCCTCGAGCGGGCCGCCGACGAGCACGCCGCCGTCGAGGTGGGCAGCCGGCGCACCGTCGCGCACGCCATCGGCGCGGCCGCGCTGGCGACCTCCGGTGCCGGCGCGACCCCGGCCGGATCGGGCTGGTCGGTGCTGCACGTCGCGATCCCCCAGGGCATCGTGCCGCGCCGGGTGTCGCTGCTGCTGACCCCGCGCACCTGGCCCGCCGCGGGGCTGCTGAGCCTGCTGCCCGCCGCGCTGGCCGCGTTCAGCGTCGTCTGGTCGGTCGAGGCCGCCATCGACCTGGTCGAGCTGCTCATGGCGGCCAGCAGGCGCTGAACTGGTCCGCGACCGGCGCCGGGCGACGCCGAGCGGTCCGCGCCGGCGCCGTCACCGACGGCCTCGCGAAACCCGGGTAAGTGATTCCGGGCCCTGAAGCGTTCATGAGGCGTGGGGCACATGGAGTTCACCGAGTTCTACCGGTCGGAGCGCGACCGGTGCCTGCGGGCCGTGCTCGCCGGCGTCGCGGACCGCCAGGTCGCCGAGGACCTGGTGGCCGAGGCGTTCACCCGGGCGTGGATGTCGTGGCACAAGGTGCGGCGGCATCCGGCGCCGCGGGCCTGGGTGGTGCGCACCGCGCTCAACCTGCGGGTGTCGTGGTGGCGCCGGCACCGCCGCGAGGTCGACCTCGGCGACGGGCCCGTGGACACCGCCGACGGCACCGGCGAGCCCGGCGGCGGCCTCGACCCGGCGCTGCTGCGGCTGCTGCGTGCCCTGCCGCCCCGGCAGCGGGAGGTCATCGCGTTCCGGGTCTTCCTCGACCTCGACACCGCCGCCACCGCCAAGGCCCTGGGCATGGCCCCGGGCACCGTCACCGCGCACCTGTCCCGGGCGATCGCGACGCTGCGCGGCCATCTCGTCGTCAACCACAGCCAGGAGCAGTCATGAACAGTCAGGAGCAGTCATGAACGACCACGACACCGACGTCCTCGACACCCTGCGGGGCTCGCTCGACGCGGTCACGATGGGCACGCCCGTCGAGGACATCGTGAGCACCGGCCGGGCCCGCCGCAACCGCCGCCGGCTGGCGACCGTCGCCGCCGGCACCGTGGCGGTGGCCGGCGTCGCGCTCGGCGTGGCGAGCCTCGCCAACCCCCCGGCGGGACCCCCGGCCACGGCACCCGGTGTGAACGCGGCCGGCGAGGTGCACGTCCGGACGGTCGCCTACACCGTCGACTCCCGGGCCGACGGCACGGTCCAGGTGACCTGGACCAAGCAACAGTGGTTCGCGGACCCCGCCGGCCTGGAGGCGGCCCTGCGGCAGGCCGGCTTCCCGGTGGTCGTCAAGGTCGGCGAGTTCTGCGCCGGCCCGGGCGACGACCTGACGCTGGTGCACGGCACCGGCCCCGGCGTCACGGACGTCGTGCGGCCCCTGCCGGGCGCCGACGCGACGTTCGTCTTCGACGCCTCGGCCCTGCCGCCCGGCAAGCAGCTGTTCATCGGGTACCTATCCCCCGCCCAGCTGGAGGTCACGGGCGGCTCCCCCGGCTCGGTCGAGCGCCTGGTGCCCATCGACACGCCGCTGACCTGCACCACCGTGGCCCCGCCGCGGGAGGGCCCCCGGGCCGGCAGCGAGGAGATCCCGTCGGCCAAGCCGGTCAAGCCGGCCAAGTAACCCCACTCAGCGACTGCCCCGGCGCCGGTTGGCGCCGGGGCAGTCGTGCGTCCTTGACACCTTCGCTCCGCCACGACCATCATTGTACTAAGCACTTAGTGGATTGAGGCTCTGGTGATCGACTTCCAGCTCGACGACCGGTCCGGCGTCGCCACCTACTTGCAGCTGGCGCAGCAGGTGCGGCACGCGCTGCGGCTGGGGCTGCTGGAGCCCGGGGACAAGCTGCCGACCGCGAAAGAGGTCGTGGCGAAGCTCGCGATCAACCCCAACACGGTCCTGAAGGCCTACCGCGAGCTGGAGCGCGAAGGCCTGCTGGTGGTCCGGCAGGGGCTCGGCACGTTCGTCCGCACGACGCTCGGCCCGAAGGACCGGGCCGAGCAGGCGGAGCAGGCCGAGCTGCAGCAGCGCCTCGCCGACTGGGTGCGCGCGGCCAGGCAGGCCGGGCTGGTCGACGACGACATCGAAGCCATGTACCGCGCGGTGATGCGGCACGACACGGAGGGACTGCATGACACCCGCACTGGAAGCTGAGGGGCTCGGCCGCTGCTACGGGCGGAAGTGGGCGCTGCGCGACTGTACGCTGTCGCTGCCCGCCGGTCAGGTGATCGGCCTCGTCGGCCCCAACGGCGCCGGCAAGACCACGCTGCTGAGCCTGGCCGTCGGCCTGCTCCGCCCGACCGAGGGGTCGGTGCGGATCCTGGGCCGCCCGCCGCGCTCGCCGGGCACGGTCGCCGAGGTCGGGTTCGTCGCGCAGGACAAGCCGCTGTACCGCAATCTGACCGTCGCCGAGACGCTGCGCATGGGCGCCTGGCTCAACCCGGGCTGGGACCCGCGGGCGGCGACAGAGCGGATCGAGCGCATCGGCATCCCGCCCGGGCAGAAGGTCGGCCGGCTCTCCGGCGGGCAGCGCTCGCAGCTCGCCCTCGCGGTCGCGCTGGGCAAGCGGCCCCGGCTGCTGCTGCTCGACGAGCCGGTCGCCGACCTCGACCCGATCGCCCGGCGCGACTTCCTGCGGACACTGATGGCGGAGGTCGCCGAGTCCGGCGTGACCGTCGTGCTGTCCTCGCACCTGCTCGCCGACGTCGAGCGGACCTGCGAGTTCCTGGTGCTGCTGAGCACCTCGCACGTCCAGCTCGCCGACGACACCGAGACGCTGCTGGCGCAGCACCGGATGGTCACCGGCCCGCGGGCCGCGGCACCGGCGCTGACCGCGGCGCACACCGCCGTGCAGGCCGACTACACCGACCGCCAGGCCAGCCTCATCGTGCGCGCCCACGGGCCGATCGACGAGCGGGTCTGGACGGTGCGACCGGTCTCCCTCGAGGAGCTGGCGCTGGCCTACATGACGGCGGTGGCGGCATGACGAGACTCGCGTGGCGGCTGGCCCGGCCCAACATCCTGTCCTCCGCGCTGCTGCTCGCCGCCGTCGCCGTGTTCGCGGTGCTGACGCGGCGGGCGATGACCGGGTTCATGCACGACTCCGGGCTCGGCGCGTGCCTCGCCGGCGGCGGGGACTGCGGCGACCTCGTGCAGGCGTTCGACCTGCGGTTCGACGCGGTGACCACCGCGGTCAAACTGCTCAACGTCGTGCCGATGCTCATCGGGGTCTTCTGGGGCGGGCCACTCATCGCCCGGGAGCTGGAGCAGGGCACGCACCGCCTGGTGTGGACGCAGTCGCACGGGCGCGGCCGGTGGCTCGCCGCGCGGCTCGGGCTGCACCTGGCCGGCGCCGCCGCCGTCGCCGCGGCCTTCACCGAGCTGATGACGTGGTGGTTCGAGCCGATCGAGCGGATCCGGGTGCAGGGCACCGTCATGTACGGCCGGCTCGACCCCAACGTGTTCGACTTCCGGGGCATCGTCCCCATCGCGTATGCCGTCTTCGCGTTCGCCGTCGGCGCCGCGGCCGGGGCGCTCCTGCGCCGGACCGTCCCCGCGATGGCGGTCACCCTGGTCACGTACCTGGTGACGACCCTGCTCGTGCGGGTGTGGCGGGAGCACTTCATGGCGCCGCTGCGGTCCCGGTACGCGTTCGGCGCCGCCGACCCGCGGGCCGGCAAGGGCGACTGGGTGCTGGGGCACGACACCGTGAACGCCGCCGGCGTCCTGAGCCCGCTGTCGGAGGTGCCCGCGGCGTGCGCGGCGCAGGCCGACCGTGCCGCGACCGACGTGTGCCTCGGCGGTCTCGGGTACGAGTGGGCCGACACGTACCAGCCGATCGAACGCTTCTGGACGTTCCAGCTCATCGAGTCGGGCATCTTCGCCGGGCTGGCCGCCGCGGCGCTCGGCCTGGCCGTCTGGTGGGTGGTCCGCAGGCTCGCGTAAACGTTCGATCTGTCCTACCATCCAAATGTCCTACATTTGGAGGTCGGAGTGCTGTCGAGCCCGCAACGGGCCGTGCCCCTCGCCACGCAGGTCGCCGGTCAGTTCAAGCAGCTGATCGCGGCCGGTGACTGGCCGGTCGGCTCCCGGATCCCGCCCGAGCACCGGCTCACCGAGCAGCTCGGCGTCAGTCGCAACACCGTCCGGGAGGCGTTGAGCGCGCTCGTACACCTCGGACTCCTCGAAGCGCGTCCCGGCGACGGCACCTACGTGCGCGCCGACAGCGAGCTGCAGGTGTCCCTCGGCCGGCGGGTCGCGGAGGCCGACCCCGACGACGCCTTCGAGGTGCGGGCGCTGCTGGAGCACCGCGGGTCGCGCCGGGCCGCGCTGCACGCCACCGCCGAGGACGTCGCCCACCTGCGCGAGCTGCTCGACCGGCGGGACGCCGCCCGGACCGGCGACCTGGCGGGATTCGTCGAGGCCGACTTCGCGTTCCACCGCGCGGTCGTCATCGCCGGCGGCAACCCGCTGCTCGCTGAGCTCTACCAGCACCTGAGCCCCGTCATCACGCAGACGATCAGTGACAGCGCCGGGCTGGACCACGACAGCGCCGTGCACGACCTGCACCACCACCTGGTCGACGCGATCGAGGCCGGTGACCCCGACGCCGCCGAGGCGTGCAGCGTCGCGCTGGTCGCCGAGGGCCGCGACATCCTGCGCGGGAGCGCGTCGTGACCGCCACCCTCGCGCCCGTGCGGGCCCGCACCGGGCTGCTCGTGGTCGGCATCCTGCTGATCGCCACCAACCTGCGGGCGGCGCTGACGTCGGTCGGGCCGGTGCTCGACGACGTGCGAGCCGACCTCGGCCTGACCGCGACCGCCGCCGGTGTGCTGACCGCGCTGCCGCTGCTCGCGTTCGCGGGCTTCTCGCCGGTCGCGCCGCTGGTGGCGCGGCGGCTCGGGCTGGAGCGCACCCTCGGCCTGGGCCTCGCGGTGCTCGCCGCCGGCATCGTGCTGCGGTCGGTGCCGGTCGCCGGCGGGATCTGGGCCGGCACGGTCGCCATCGGCGCGGCGATCGCGTTCTTCAACGTGCTGCTGCCCAGCCTGGTCAAGCGCGACTTCCCGGACCGGGTCGCGCAGCTGTCCGGCGGCTACTCCGCGACGCAGAGCATCGTCGCGGCCATCGCGTCCGGCGTCGCCGTGCCCATCGCCGGCCAGGCAGACGCCGGCTGGCGGATCGCGCTCGGCTGCTGGGTCGGGCTCACGGTCATCGCCGCCGCGGTCTGGCTGCCCCGGCTGCGCACCCGTCCGGCGGGCCCCGACGGCGGCACCGGCGCGGCGGCCGCGCACCGCTCGCCGTGGCGCAGCCCGATCGGCTGGCAGGTGACGCTGTTCATGGGCCTGCAGTCGCTGGTCTTCTACGTGATGGTCGCCTGGCTGCCGAGCATCGAGCAGGACCACGGGGTCAGCGCGACGACGGCCGGCTGGCACCTGTTCGTGTACCTGATCGCCGCGGTCGTGGCGAACCTCGCCGCCCCGCACCTCATGCGCCGCCTGCCCGATCAGCGGCTCGTCGCGCTGCTGTGCGCCGGGATGATCCTGCTCGGGGTGGGCGGGCTGCTGCTCGCGCCCGGCCTGTCCGTCGTGTGGCTGGTGAGCGCCGGCCTCGGTGCGGGCCTGTCGCTCGTGCTGTGCCTGTCGCTGTTCAGCCTGCGTGCCGTCGACCACCGCCAGGCCGCGGCACTGTCGGGGATGGCGCAGTCGGTCGGCTACCTCCTGGCCGCGTGCGGCCCCGTCCTCATCGGCGCGCTGCGCGACGCGAGCGGCTCGTGGACGTTGCCCTTGGCGACGATGTGCGCACTGATCGCAGTGATGGGCGGCTTCGCCGTCCTCGCCGGCCGGGACAGGGTGATCGGCTGACCCCGTGGGCGGCCCGCCGACCGAGACGGGCCGCCCGCGACAGGATCGGCCGACCCGGCGGGCGGCCCGCCACGGACGGCCGGGGACCGCTGCACCTCGTTGAAGGCCCGCCGGAGTGGCCGAGTTCGTCGATGGACACGGCGCCCGGCGGCTGTCCCACCCGGCGCCGATCGGATACGGTCGTGCGGGTGTCCGTGAAGCGTCTGACGCTGCCCGCCCGGGTCAAGGCCCTCACCGTGCCGCTGCCCCCGGGCAAGACCATCCGGCCCGACCTCGACGACGACGAGCCGGCGGTGCTCTGGCTGAGCAAGACGTCCCCGCCGCCGGGGCTGTGGGAGGAGCTGCGCGCCGCGCACCCCGCCACCGGCCTGTGGCCCCTGCTGCTGACGCACCTCGACGGCGACCCGTGCCGGCCGTGGATCGAGGGCGAGCTCGTCCCCGACGACATGTCCGACCCCGCGGACCACGACCCGGCGGCGCTGCTGCCGAAGTGGTGGGCGGAGACCGGCGACGAACGCGGCCCGTGGCCGGGGCTGGCACCCGCGGCGGGCGTCGACCCAGCCGACGCCGACGCGACCGCCGACCGGGAGGCGGCCGCGCTCGTCGCGTCTCGCCGGCCGTGGCGGCTCGGCCTGGTCGCCGCCGGCCGCGGCGCCGACGCGCTCACCGTCGTCGGCTGGGACGGCCCCGCCAACCACACCGACGACACCGCCCACATCAGCGCGGTCCTGCGCAGCTGGGAGGAGCGCTTCGGGGTCCGGGTCGTCGGGGTCGGCTTCGCCGAGCTGTTCCTGAGCGTCGCCGCGCCACCGTCCACGGTGGACGAGGCATTGACGGTCGCCGCGGAGCACGTCGCGTTCTGCCCCGACACCGCATGGGCCGACGACGATCTGCAGGGATACGCGGCGGGCCTCGTCGGCGCGCCCGCCTGGCACTTCTGGTGGGACTGACCGCACGCTGTGCGGGTCGGCGACGCGCATCGTTCGCCTTGTATTTCCCCACGGTTCACCGGCGTCTCCGAGGCTGCGAAGGAATCAAGCAGACTTCTTTGGAGCGTGCCAGCGTGACTGTTTCTCGCCGTCAAGTTCTCAGTGGTACGGCCGCGGCGGGCGTCGGCCTGACCGTCGCCGGTGCCCTGCCGACCCTCGCCGAGCCCGCCCTCGCGCACGAGGAGCACCGGCCGTCCTCCGGCGGGCGCCCGTTCCCGCCGCTGAAGGACGACCCGAACGGCATCCTCGCGCTGCCCGAGGGCTTCTCCTACACGATCGTCACCCGCGAGGGCAGCACGGAGATGTCCGGCAACCAGGGCAAGACGCCCGGTTACCACGACGGCACGGGTGTCGTCGCCGACGGCCACAACAAGCTCACGATCATCCAGAACCACGAGCTCAACCCGCACACGATCGTGTACGGCGTGCCGCACATCGAGGGCACCGTGTACGACCCGGGCGCCCCGAACGCGGGCGGCTGCACGGTCATCACCACCGACGGGCAGGGCCGGCGCACCGGCGAGTGGGTCGGCATCTCCGGCACGCTGCGCAACTGCGCGGGCGGCGTGACCCCGTGGGGCACCTGGCTGACCTGCGAGGAGACCACCGCCAACGCCGGCGCCACCTGGACCGCCGGCGGCCAGACCGGCACCTACGAGAAGGCCCACGGCTACGTCTTCGAGGTCTTCCCGGCCGAGTCCAAGAAGCAGCTGCCCAAGGCGATCAAGGCGTTCGGCCGGTACGACCACGAGGCCCTCGCCGTCGACCCGGACCTCAAGCACGTCTACCTGTCCGAGGACGCCAGCAGCCCCAACGGCCTGTTCTACCGCTGGCGCTCGACCGACGGCAAGCGCCTCGGCGCGGGCATCGCCAACTCGCTGGCCGACGACGCCGGCAAGCTCGAGGCGATGCAGATCCGCCTCGACGACGGCAGCATCCTGCCCGACGTCGCGTACCTCACCTCCGCCCAGATCGGCCGCCCGTTCAAGGTGACCTGGCTCGAGGTGCCGGACCGCGACGCGACCACCAAGCCGGTCCGCACCCAGTTCGCCGACGGCACCGTCACCCGGGGCAAGAAGTTCGAGGGCGTGTGGAGCACCCGCAAGGGCTGCTACATCGTCAACAGCTTCGCCTTCGGCGCCAACGACCTGCCCGCCGACGCGACGAAGCACGACGGCATGGTGTGGTTCTACGACTACTCCGACCAGACCATCACGCTCGTCACGTACTTCCCGCACAACTCCGCCGCCGAGGGCGAGGGCCCGGCGCCGAAGTACGCCGACATGACCTTCGACGGGCCCGACAACGTCACGGTCACCCCGTGGGGCACCCTCGTCCTCGCCGAGGACGGCGTCCGCGCCTCGCACGTGCTGAGCTCCGTCCCCGGCGGCCCGACCTACGCCATCGCCCGCAACATGCTCAGCAACGGCACCTCCAACGGCGCCCCGACCTACTCCGAGTTCACCGGCCCGACGTTCTCCCCCGACGGCAAGGTCCTGTTCGTCAACATCCAGGTCCCCGGCATCACCCTGGCCATCACCGGCCCGTGGGGCCGTTACCTCGGCTGACCAGCGCTCCGGGGCCCCGGCGGAATCCGGGGCCCGGAGTGAATTTCCACCGTCGCGTGGCGGGCGGTGCCGGCGGTCGCGCAAGCTGGGGGCCGACGGAAGGGGCCAGCGTGCGGCGGATCGTGGACGGCGTGTGGGAGCTGCGGTTCGGTTACGTGCACGCGCACCTCGTCGAGGCCGGCGACGGCCTGGTGCTCATCGACACCGGGCTGCCGCGCCGGGCCGGCCGGCTGGCGCTCGCGGTCCGGGCGACCGGGCACGACCTCGCCGACCTGCACACCATCCTGACCACGCACCAGCACCCCGACCACACCGGCTCGCTCGCCGACCTGCGGCAGCGGACCGGGGCGCGGGTCGTCGCGCACCGGCAGGACGTGCCGGTCATCACCGGCGAGCAGGCGCCGCCCGTGCACCACTGGATGACGCGACTGTCGGCGCGGATACTGAAGGCCGACCCCGCGCCGGTCGACCTGGTCCTCGACGGGGACGGCCCGACCGGGGTCCCCGGCATCACCGCCGTGCACACGCCCGGGCACACGCCGGGACACGTGTCGTTCCTGCTCGACCGCGCCGGCGGGGTCCTGTTCGCCGGCGATGCGGCGAGCGCGATGTTCGGCCGGGTCCGGGCGGCGCCGCGGCTGACCAACGCCGACCAGGCCCTTGCGGTGCGCAGCGCCGCCCGCCTCGCCGAGCTCGACTTCCAGGTCGCGGTCTTCGGCCACGGCGCCGCGGTCCGGGGCGACGCGGTGTCCCGGTTCCGGGACTTCGCCGCCCGGCTGCGCTGAACGCCGGTCAGACGAACGAGTCGAGGGCCTCGCGGATCAGGGTCCGCATCGTGTCGCTGCCGGTGTGGCCGGAGTCCTCGACGACCGTCAGCGTGGCGTCCGGCCAGCGCTCGGCGAGCAGCCAGGCCGTCTCCAGGGGGCTGCTGATGTCGAACCGGCCGTGCAGCAGCACGCCGCGGATCCCGGCGAGCCGGCCGGCGTCGCGGATCAGGACGCCCTCCTCCAGCCAGGCGGCGTTGGCGAAATAGTGGGTGCAGATGCGCACCATGGCGAGCTTCGCGTCGTCGGGACGGCCGCTGTACGCGTCTGGCACGCCGTTCGGTTCGAGCGACACGGCGGTGTCCTCCCAGGCGCACCACGCCTGCGCCGCGGCGGCCCGCACGGCCGGGTCGGGCGACTCCATCAGCCGCGCGTACGCCGCGACCAGGTCCTCCGCGGTGGCGGGGGCCGGCGCCACGTGGTCGCGGAACGCCGCCCACTGCGCGGGGAAGAAGCGGCCGACGCCCTCGTAGAGCCAGTCGCGCTCGCGGCGGCGGGTGGAGGTCACGCCGTCGATGACGATGCCGGCGACCCGGTCCGGGTGGCGTTCGGCGTACGCGAGGATCAGCGTCGATCCCCACGACCCGCCGAACAGCAGCCACCGGTCGATCCCGAGGTGCTCGCGCAGCCGCTCCATGTCGGCGACGAGGTGGCCGGTCGTGTTGTGCCGCAGGTCGGCGTCCGATCTGGACGCGTGCGGCGTACTGCGGCCGCAGTTGCGCTGGTCGAACTGCACGATCCGGAAGCGCTCCGGGTCGAAGTAGCGCCGGGTCCGCGGGCTGCTGCCGGAGCCCGGCCCGCCGTGGACGACGGCGGCGGGCAGCCCGGCCGGGTCGCCGCTGACGGACCAGTGCACGAGGTTGCCGTCGCCGACGTCGAGCATGCCCTCGTCGTGCGGCTCGATGGGTGGGTACATGCCGAGCAGAATACAACAGCGCTGTTATATTAGTGCTGTGACATTCCTCGGCAGCCGGCTGCGGCACCTGCTCGAACTGCTCGACGGCGACGTCGCGGGCGTCTACGCGGACCTCGGCCTGCCCGACATCCGGCCCAGGTTCGCCCCGGTCGTGCGCACCCTGGCCCGGCAGGGGCCGGGCACGATCCGCGACCTGGCCGCCGCGATCGGTGTCACCCACTCGGCGGCGAGCCAGACCGTCGCGGAGATGGCCCGGCAGGACCTGGTGCGCCTGGAGCCCGGCGCCGACGCCAGGCAGCGCATCGTCCACCTCACCGACCGGGCGGCCCGTCTCATGCCGGCGATCGAGGCGGAGATGACGGCGACGGACGCGGCGGCCGAGGCGTTCGACGCGCAGCTGCCGTTCCCGCTGAGCCGCCTCGTCGAGGAGGCCATCGCCCTGCTCGAGCAGCGCCCGATGCGCGACCGGATCGGCGAGGTGGTGGTGGACGGGAAGCCGTGACCGCCGCGGCTCAGGCCGAGGCGGACGCGGCGGCCGCGGACTGGGCCTCCCACATGGTGACGACGACACCGAGGACGAAGACCTGCACCGGCAGTGGGAGGCCCGGCAGGTCGACCTCGACGTCACTGCCCCAGAAGCTGGTCTTGCGGACCGAGCCGACCTTGCGGCCACCCGCGTACAGGTCCTGGGCCTGGCTCCACACCGAGGCGCGCTGGAACTGGTACGTGACGCCGCCCGCGGTGACCGTCCACTGCTTGCGGCCGACCCGGTCGGCGGCTGCGACGGACTCGCCGGCCTTGTCCTGCATCACGAAGCGGCTGCCCCACGCGTTGCCGCGGACGAGGAACGACTGGCCGGCGACGGTCAGCTGGCCGCCGCTGCGCCAGACCCCGCCCTCCCACGCGGCGACGGCGTGGCCCTGTTGCGTGACTGTATAGCGCGCCCGCCAGACGCTGGTCCGCTTCGCGATCAGCATGTATCGAGCGTAGCCACTCAGCCGTCGTACGAGCCCGCGGTGCGCAGGTCTTGAGCGTCTCTTGAGCGCGCGCGCTGCTCGACCACGAGCGGCTCCCCGGCACCGGAGGGCGGCGGGTCGACGGTCGGGGCCACCGTCGACCCCAGGACGCTCAGCAGCGCCGGCGCGAGCAGCGACCGGACGATGAACGCGTCGATGAACACGCCGACCGCGAGGGCGAAGGCGAGCTCCCGGAAGGGGCGCAGCGGCACGATCAGCAGCAGGCCGAAGCTCACCGCGAGCGTGAAGGCGGCGGTGCGGATGGCCTTCGCCGAGTGCGGCAGGGTGATCGCGAGCGCTTCGCGCAGCGGCCTGGTCCGGGCCTCGCGCCAGGCGGGGCCGATGCCGAAGATGTTGTAGTCGGAGCCGAGCGCGACGAGCAGCACCGCCGCCGCGAACGGGACGTAGAACGTGAGGCCGTCGCCGCCGAGGCGGTCCTGGAAGACGTACGTGGTCAGGCCGAGGGTGGCGCCGATGGCGAGGACGCTGCAGACCAGCAGGCCGACCGGGGCGATCAGGGCCCGCAGGAACAGCACCAGGAAGAGCAGGTTGGCCAGCAGCGCCGCGATCGCGATGCGGCCCAGGTCGTGCACGGTCTGGTCGACGATGACGTGGGCGACGGCGGTGTCGCCGCCGAGGCTCGCCGTCGCGCCGTCGAGGCCCGCGTCGCGCAGCAGGCCCGGCAGGTCGCGGTCGAGCCGGCCGGCGGTGTCGACGGCCCGGGCGCCGAGCGGCTCGTCGGCGAGGACGAGCAGGAAGCGCGCGGCGGAGCCGTCGCCGGCCTGGAAGACGCTGAGCCCTTCCGGCAGGCCCTGGGTGCCGGGGCCGAGGACGGCGGCGACGCCCGGCTCGCGGGACAGCGCCTGCTGCAGCTTCGCGAGCTCCGCCTGGCGGCCCGCGACGCCGGCGCCCTCGACGAGCACCTCGGTCGGCGACAGGATGCCGTCGGCGAAGCCGGTCTCCGCGGCGTCGGCCGCGACCCGGGTCGGATGCCCCGGCGGCAGCGCCTCGACGAACGACACCCCGAGCCGGATGTGCTGCAGCGGCAGCGCGGCCGCGACCAGCCCGCCGACGCACAGCAGCAGCACCGGCAGCGCGAACCAGCGACGGGTCAGCAGCCTGGCCCACCAGCGCCCGCCGACCGGGGCCGGCTCGGCGCCGCGGGTGCCGAGCGGGCAGCGCAGCGGCGACCAGAAGACGAACCGGCCGAAGATCGCCAACAGCGCCGGGACCAGGGTCACCGACACCAGCACGCCGATGAGGATGGCGAGCGCCATCCCGGGGCCGAACGCCCGGAAGGTCGGTGCGTCGGCGACGATGAGCGCGCCGGTGCCGGCGGCGGCGGTCGCCCCGGCGACCGCGATGATCGGGGTGTAGCGCGCGGTCGCGTGCCGCGCGGCGTCCAGCCGCGACTCCCCGGCGGCCAGCTGCCGGCGCGCCGCCGACAGGTAGAACACGACGTAGTCGGTGACGACGCCGAGCAGCAGCGCGACCAGCAGCGGCTGGGTCTCCTGCGGCACCGGCACCCCGAGCCGCTCCGCGAGCGCGCCACCGACATGCAGGGTCAGCAGCGTCGCGACCCCGGCGGCGCCGAGCGCGAGCAGCGCGGCGATCAGCGACCGGAACGCGAACGCCACGATGAGGAACACCGCGCCGACGGTGATCAGCTCCAGGGTCGGCACCTTCGACTGCAGGATGCGGGTCTGCTCGACCCGCGCCGGCACCGAGCCGGTGATCCCGACGACGGCGTCGTCCGCGCTGTAGTGCGCGGCCACGAACTTCTCCGCGGCGGCGACCTGGTCGGCGAAGGCGACGTCCGGGTCCGTGAAGAGCAGCGTCACGATCGTGGTGCCGTCCTCGGCGGAGCCCGGGAAGAGGCCGAGGGTGTTCATGACCGGGACCGCCGCGCGGATCGGCGCGACGTCGGAGTACGTGCCGTCGCTGACCGCCCGCGCGCGGGCGACCGCCTCGGTCTGGGTGGCCTGCGGCAGCCCGTCGGCCTTGCGCTGCACCACGGCGACGCGGCTCAGCAGCGGGAAGCCGAACTTCTCGAACGAGCGGACCTCGCTGGCGACGGCCGGGTTGCCGGCGGACACCAGCTGCTCCAGGTCGCTGCCGCCCTGGTTGGTGGCCGGCAGGTACTGCACGGACAGTACGACCGCGACGGCCCACCCGCCGACGATCAGCCAGCGCAGCGCGACCACGAGCGCCGCGTATCCACGCATCAGCACGTTGGGCCGCCACCGGCTGCGAGGCTCCACGACGTCGGTCACGGTCCGGCCCCCTCTTCCAGGAGTTCGTTGTGTGGATCGGGCAGTACCCCGGCGCCCGGAGAGGAAAACGGTGCGCCCTGATCGGGCGACGTCGTGGCGGGATCAGCCGGGCCAGCGGCCGGTGGCACGGTGGACGGCGACCGCGCCCGCCCGGTCCACGGTCGCCTTCACCACGGCGAAGATCGCGCCCTGCAGCGCGGCGGCGACGAGGATCTCGCCCCAGCCGCGGTCCTCGTCGGTGGCGTTCGGCGCGTCGTCGTCGTTGCCGAGCACCTTCCAGACCTGCTTGAAGACCAGCCCGGCGACCAGGCCGGAGCCGACGCCCAGGGCGAGCCCGACCGGCTTGTACGCGAGCTTCGCGCCCCAGCCGCTCATCATCGCCCCCGGCGGCGGACGGCGACGGCGACGAGCACCGCGACGAGCACGGCGGCGCCGATCGCGGCGAGGGGCAGCGGCCGCCGCACGGCGACCGCCTTGTCCGAGACGGTCCCGGCGAGGTTCCTGGCGGCGTCGGCGGCGGCACCCTTGGCGCGCTCGGCGGCCTGCGCCGCGGCGTCCTTGGCGCGCGCCTTCACGTCGGCCTTCGCGGCGAGGGCCTCGACCGTGCTGCCGAGCTCGGCGCGGGTCCGCGCGATCTGCTCCCGCAGCAGCCGCGGGTCGTCGCCGTCGGATCGTGGCATGGCCATGCGGCACCTCCGTTCATGTGCACGCGTGGTTCCCTTGCCGTCCGGCAATCAAACACCCGCAGGGAGCGTTCGAGGGTCACTCCATCCCTGTGGAAGGCCCGGCGAGGGACAGATCGGCCTCGAGACCGTAGTGGTCGGACAGGAACAGCTCGCGCCCGTCGGGGACGCGGACGGCGTCCCGCAGCACGGTCCGGGCGCTCGCCACGACCGGCCGGCCCGCGCCGTCGCGGACGAGGACCTGGTCCAGGGCGGGCGGCGCCGGCCAGCGCGGCGTCGGCCGGAACGTCGTCGTCGGGTCGCCGGCGAGGACGTCGCGCAGGCCGGCCGCCGCGGCGAACCCGGTGAACGCCGCCGAGTCGCGGGGCACGTTGAAGTCGCCGACGACCACCGCCGGCAGCTCCGGCTCGAACCCGCGGACCAGCCGCGCCAGGTGGTCGAGCTCCTGGCGGATGACGCGGGTGAACCGGTTGCCGTCCGACCAGTCGTCGTCGCGGTTCGCGGACAGGTGGGTGTTGACGACCGCGAGGGGTCCGGCCGGCGTCTCGACGACCGCGAGCTGCGCCCCCTTGCGCATGAGCTGCTCGGTGCGCAACGGCCCGGCCATCCGGAACCGCGCGAACCGGTACCGCAGGATCGGCCACCGCGACATGAGCATCAGCCCGCCCGACGGCAGCGCCGCCCGCGTGACCGCCACGTGCCGGTAGCCGGCGCCCCGCCGCAGCAGGCGCACGCTGCCGCCGTGCAGCACCTCCTGCAGGCACACCACGTCGTACGCGGCCCGCTCCAGCACCGGGCCGAGCGCCCGCAGCCGGGCCGGGACGTCGTCGCGCATGAGCGTGTTGAACGTCAGCAGCCGCACGTCGATCATCGGCCGATTTCACCACCCGCACCGCGCGGGGCGCCACGGGGTATCTCGCCGGGGGCGTGAAAGTTTCCGCCGCCGGCCGGGGACCCGCGCCGCCGCCGCGAACTTTCCGTAATCCGGGCGCCGGGCGAGGCATCTATCGCATCGACGAGATCACACCCCGCTCAGGAGGTTCCCGTGCATCCACAACCATCGGCGCGGTGGCGCCGGCTCACCGTCCGGGTCGCCGGAGTCGCGGCGGCGGCGCTGGCCGTGCCGATCGCCGTGCTCGCGGTGTCGGTGTGGCCGTCGGAGGCGGCCGCCAGCCCGGCGGCCGGCGGCGTCTACACCCTGGCCAGCGGCGCGAGCGGCAAGTGCGTCGACGTCGCCGGCGCCGCGACCGGCAACAGCGCCCTGCTGGTCCAGATCGCGTGCAACAGCGCCGCGGCCGACCAGCGGTTCACCGTGATCGTCCAGGGCGGCGCGTTCAACCTGGTCAACGCCAACAGCGGCAAGTGCGTCGACGTGCCGTACGCGTCCACGACCTCGGGCACCCAGCTGTGGCAGTACACCTGCGGCGTCTCCACCAACCAGCAGTGGACCTTCACGGCGTCCTCGGCGGCCGCGGGCAAATACGTCGTGAAGAGCGTCTCCTCCGCGCTCTGCCTCAGCGACAAGGACGGCTCCACCGCCGGCGGCAACCCGATCGTGCAGGAGACGTGCGCCGACATCGCGCGCATGCAGTGGTCGTTCAACCACGTCGGCGGCGCGACCGCGACCGCCAGCCCGCCCCCGACCAGCGGCAAGCCCACGGTCGCGGCGGACGGCACCGGCACGTTCCGGACGGTGCAGGCGGCCATCGACGCGGTGCCGGCGAACAACAGCGGCCGGGTCACCATCACCATCAAGCCGGGGACCTACCGCGAGATCGTCACCATCCCGGCGAACAAGCCGTACATCACGCTGCAGGGCCTCGGCTCCGCCCCGGCCGGCACGGTCATCGTGAACAACCACTGGGCCGGCGGCGGCTTCCCCGGCGGCAGCGCCACCATGTTCGTCAACGGCCACGACAGCGTGCTGACGAACCTGACCGTCAGCAACGACTTCGACGAGAGCACGCAGACGAGCGGCCAGCAGGCGGTCGCCCTGCAGCTGGACGCCGACCGGTCGATCCTGAGGAACGTCCGGCTGCTCGGCGACCAGGACACGTTCCAGATCAACGACCACGCCCGGCTGTACGTGGTGGGCTCCTACATCGAGGGCACCGTCGACTTCATCTACAGCGGCGGCACGGCCGTCTTCAACGCCTGCTCGATCTTCGAGAAGCGCAGCACCGGCGGCCCGATCACGGCCGCCAGCACCGACCCCGCCAAGACCTACGGGTTCCTGTTCTACAGGTCGACCATCACCGGCGCCTCGAACAACGTCACTCAGCTGGGCCGGCCGTGGCGGCAGGGCGCGCAGGTGCTCTACCGCGAGTCGAGCCTCAGCGCCACCATCAAGCTCGCCCAGCCGTGGAACGACATGGGCGACGCCACCTGGAAGCAGGCGCGGTTCTTCGAGTACAGGAACACCGGCGCCGGTGCCACGGTCAACGGCAACCGGCCCCAGCTGAGCGACTCGCAGGCCGCCAACTACACCCCGCAGAAGTACCTGGCCGGCACCGACGGCTGGAACCCCATGTAACCGTCGCACCGACGCCGGCCACCAGTGCGGTGGCCGGCGTCTGGGGCGGTGCGGGTCAGGCGCAGGTGGTGCCGTTGACGGTGAAGACCGTCGGGTTGGTGTTGCCGCCGGTGTACGAGCCGTTGAAGCCCAGGCTGACGGTGCCTCCGGCGGGCACCGCGCCGTTCCAGGACTCGTTCGTGGCGGTGACGGCGGCGCCGGTCTGCGACCAGCGGCCGGACCAGCCCTGGGTGACGCGCTGGTCGCCGGGGAACGTGAAGCCCAGCGTCCACGAGGTCCACGCCGTGGTGCCGGTGTTCGTGATCGTGACGCTGCCGGTGAAGCCGGCGCCCCAGCTGTTCGCCGAGTAGGCCACCGTGCAGCCGCCGGTCGGTGCGGCCGCCGTCCGTACCGTGACGGGCGACGACAACAGGGAGAACTGTCCCGCGGTGTCCTTGGCGCGGACCATGAGGATGTACTCGGTGTTGGGGGTGAGGCCGGTCAGCGTGACCGACGGCCCGGTGCTGGTGGCGAGGATCGACAGCGCGTCGCCCTGCCGGCGGTGGATCTCGTAGCCGGTGACGCCGTTGTCGTCGGTGGAGGCGGCCCAGGTGAGCGTGAAGCCGGTGGCCGTCACCGCGGAGGCGACGGGCAGGCCGGGCGTGGAGGGCCGGGCGTCCGCGGGCGGGTCCGCCGTGGTCACGGTGACGGGCGCCGACGCGGCGGAGGTGAGGCCGGCGCCGTTGCGGGCGGCGACCACGAACGTGTAGGCGGTGGCGGGCGTCAGGCCCGTGATCGAGGCGGACGCGGTGGTGGTGGTCGCCACGACCGTCGAGGTGGAGCCGGACACGCGGCGCACCTCGTAGCCGGTGACGCCGCTCTCCGGGTCGCTGGACGGGGCCCAGGTGAGGCGCAGCCAGGTCGAGGTGACGTCGGAGGCGACCGGTGTGCCGGGCGCGGACGGCGGGGTCGTGTCCTGCGGCGGGACGGTGCCGGTGTGCTCGGCGGCCCAGCTGGCCAGGGACGCGAGCCCCGAGTTCCAGTTGATCGCGACCTCGTTGACGGAGTACGCGCCGATGTCGTCGACGAAGCACTTCTGCGCCTTGCAGCCGGCGAGCTGCCCCTGCGCGACCGGGTCCTGCAGGCCGCTGTTGGGGCCGCCGGACAGCGCGCCGGGCGGCGCGGTCGGCAGCGACGCGTCGGCCTGGTTGGCCCAGAACCGGTGGTGCACGTTGCGGACGGCCTTCTCGCCGTACCCGGCGATGTAGGACTGGTTGAGCGGGTTGCGGCCGAGGAGGTAGTCGAGGGCCTGGAACGCGCCGGTGCGGTACTTCGCGAGGCCGGTGAAGTCGTAGGCGAGGCCGAGGACGGCGGCGTTGTTGGCGATCTGCCCGGAGGAGCCCCAGTTGTAGGTAGTGCCGCCGTTCGGCGCCGGGTAGCCCTGCGTCGCCATCTGGCTCAGCAGCCCGTCCGCGAACGTCGCCATCCTGGCGCGGGTCGCCGCGACGTCGGCGGCGGGCAGGCCGTTGGGGACGATCGCGAGGGTCGTGTCGCCGAGGCCGGCGACCCAGCCCCAGTAAAAGCCGCCCTGGTTGAAGCCGGCGCCCTTGTAGAGCGGCGAGCCGGTCACGTCGGTGCGGTAGGACGCGCCGCCGGTCGTGGTGAACAGCTCCGCCGCGGCCCAGTAGAACTCGTCGCTGACGGTGCTGTCGTCGTACGCGCCGCCGCCCGTGCTGTCGGAGCCGCTGGCAATCCGTCCGGGGTTGGATTTCGCGGCGGCGTACGCCTTCTCGGCGGCGGTCAGGGCGCGGGCGGAGAACGCCGGGTCGATCGTGCGCCAGATTCGGGCCGCCTGGGCCGCGACGGCGGCGAGGTTGAGGGTGGCGGCGGTGCTCACCGGCGACAGCAGGCGCCGTTGCGGGTCGGCCTCCGGGCGCATCGGCAGCCCGGTCCAGTTCTCGTCATGGATCTTGTGGTGGACCATGCCGGCGTCGGTACGGCCGTCCGGCACCTGCATCCGCAGCAGGAACTCGACCTCCCAGCGGGCCTCGTCCAGGACGTCCGGGACGCCGTTGGCCCGCTCCGGGATGGCGAGGGTACCGTCGCCGAGCGCGGCCCGGTCGGTGCTCCGCTCGTAGATGTTGAGCAGCTGCCACGCGGCGATGCCGCCGTTGACGACGTACTTGCCCTGGTCGCCGGCGTCGTACCAGCCGCCGCGCACGTCGAGGGAGTAGCCGCAGCTCGTCCGGCACGGCACGGACGTGTCGCCCTGGTTCGGCGCGACGCCCACGTGCCCGGCGGGGCGGGCGTAGCGGCTGCCGACGTACTGCGACTCGATCGCGATGCCGCTGCGCTGGTGGTAGAAGAAGGCGAGCGAGTCCTTCCGTAGCTGCTGCACCGGCGCGGCGGAGATGTCGAACGGGTAGCTGTCCGACCCGCCGGCCGACAGCACGTAGCCGCTGCCCGGGGTGTCGTAGGCGGAGAAGTCGGCGATGTGGACGTTGTCGCCGGACAGGGTGTCGGCGCCCTTCACGGTCGTCTGTCCACTCGCGACAGTCACGCCGGCGGCGTTGCGCAACGTCCAGCCGATCGGCGTCGTGGCGGAGCTGACGATCGTGGCCTGCTTCGGCAGGCCCGGCACGTAGGCGACCTGGTTCACCTTGACCGGCGACCCGGGGTCCGGCGCGGCGGTGGCGGGCGGCGCGCACACGGACAGTGCGAACAGTGCGCCCGCGGCGGCGATCGCCACGGTACGGCGTCTCATGTCGGGAGTCCTCCTGCGGCAAAGGGTGCCGGCACTGGCGGGCGCCGGCGTGCCGGACCGTAGGCGGACCTTCGACACGCTGTAAAGCATCCGTCGCGTCGATGCCGTCCGGCCGGTGCCGCGGGCATGTAACTTACGGCCCATGCGGCTCGCCAGCTACAACGTCGAGAACCTGTTCAATCGGGCCAAGGCGCTGGACCAGCGCACGTGGGCGGCCGGGCGCCCGATCCTCGAGGCGTTCCAGCGGGCCTGCGAGCTGCTGGAGGAGCCCGTCTACACCGACGAGGTCAAGCACGACATCCTGCGCGAGCTGGGCCGGCTCGGGCTGCGCAACGGCGACACGGCGAAGTTCGCCCGCCTGCGGCAGAACCGCGGGCGGCTGCTGGTGCGGCGGCGCACCGG
Source organism: Dactylosporangium maewongense (assembly GCF_039531485.1). NCBI lineage: Bacteria > Bacillati > Actinomycetota > Actinomycetes > Micromonosporales > Micromonosporaceae > Dactylosporangium > Dactylosporangium maewongense. The sequence continues at coordinate 120,659 of NZ_BAAAQD010000025.1, forward strand.
CGTGGTCGAGGTCGTCGCCGGCGGCCGGGCCGACTGGATCGGCTGGGTGGAGCTGACCACCGACCGGGTGGACGAGCTGGCGCTGCTCAACACGGCGCGGGTCATCCTCGACGTCGGCGCCGACATCCTCGGCGTGATCGAGGCGGAGAGCCGCCTCGCGCTGAAACGGTTCGCCGAGGGCGGCCTCGGCGGCATGTACGAGCACTTCATGGTCGTCGACGGCAACGACGAGCGCGGCATCGACGTCGGCGTCATGTCCACTGCGGCATACCCGCCGGTCGGCCAGCGCACCCACGTCGACGACACCGACGAGCACGGCCGCGTCTTCAGCCGCGACTGCGCCGAGTACCACTTCCGGCTGCCGGATGGCCAGCGCCTCGCGGTCCTCGTCAACCACCTCAAGAGCAAGGGCTACGGCGGGAAGGTCGCCTCCGACGCCCGGCGCCGCCGGCAGGCCGCCCGGGTCGCGGAAATCTACCGCGCGTTGGATTTCCCGCTCGTCGCCGTCGTGGGCGACCTCAACGACACCCCGGCCAGCGACCCCCTCGCGCCGCTGCTGCGCGACACCGACCTGCGCGACGTCAGCACCCACCCCGGCTTCGACGACGGCGGCCGCCCCGGCACCTACGGCTACTGCACCGCCCCCAACAAGCTCGACTACGTCCTGCTGTCCCCGGCCCTGTTCGCCGCGACGACCGGCGGCGGCATCCTGCGCAAGGGCGTGTGGGGCGGCCGCCGCGGCGCCCTGTGGCCGATCTACGACACGATGACCCAACCGGTCCACGCCGGCTCCGACCACGCCGCCATCTACGCCGACATCGACCTGTCTCGCCTGCCGAGGCCCTGAACGGCGCTCGTGTCACCGGTTCGAGCGACAAACGAACGGTGAAAAATGCACAAACACTGCGCACTGGGTAGCGGATCTATTGCATTGCGTGACAGTCTGAAAGTCGCGAAGATCAATGGGGGTCAGGGCGCGAGTGGGAGGAGCGGGGATGACCGCTACCGCGGCCGCGATGAGTCTTGCCTCCGGAGAGCCCCCGATCAACTTCGCCGCGCACCAGCTGCGGGCGGGCAACCTCGCGGGCGCCCGCGACGACTTCGAGCAGATGCTGGCGATGCTGCTCGCGGCGATCTACCCCGGTGCCCGGGCGATCACCGCCAACCCCGGCGACTGGGGCATCGACATCCTCCTCGGCGAGCTGTCCGGGCTCGTCATCATCTGGCAGTCGAAGTACTTCTGGCCGGTCGTCGGCCGGTCGCAGCAGGGGCAGATCCGCGAGTCGTTCGACTCGGCGCTCGCCGCGGCCGCCCGCAACGGGTACCGGCTGAGCCAGTGGGTGCTGTGCGTGCCGGCGAGCATGGACGCGCCGACCGCCCAGTGGTGGGACAACTGGCGGGCGCGGCGGCAGCGGGAGACCGGCGTCTCGATCGAGCTGTGGCACGAGAACGTGCTGCGCAACCATCTCGTGCGGCCGGACTGCGCCCACGTGCGCCGGCACTTCTACGACCCGTACGTGCCCGCGCAGACCCAGCGGACCCCCGTGCGGGACCTCGGCGAGGACGACGACACGGCCCTGGACCGGGCGCTGTTCGTGCGGCAGCTGCGGGCGGCGGGGCACGTCGAGGTCGGCGCCGCGAAGCGCGAGTACTTCAACGCCGACCTGCTGGCCCGCGAGGTCCTCGACAAGCGGGTGCCAGCGGAGGTCGCGGCGCTGAGCGAGGCCGACGGGGTCGTGCACAGCATCTGGGAGGCGCGGTTCAACGCGATGGCGTTCGCCGGCGACCCGCGGCTGCCGGGGCTGCACGCCGAGGTGATGCACGACATCCGCGAGTCGGGCGCGTTCCCGGTCCAGCTGCGGGCCGGGCCGGTGCACCGGTGCGGTCTCATGCACCGGGTCGTCGAGGACCGCCGCGCGGGCTGGGTCATCCACTGGCGGGACATCGCATGACCCCAGACGACGTCTCCGTCTTCCGCCAGACCAGGCTGCTCCTGCTCCTGGCCAGCGCCGCCGAGCCCCTCGACGCCGAACGCCTCGGCGTCTACGACTTCCTGGCCGCCCACCCGCTGCTCCTCGCGCGGTCCGACGACGACGCCGACCGGACCACGCTGCGGCTCGCCGGGTTCGACGATCGGGCCGTCGCCTACGCCAGCCCGGGCCAGCGGTTCGTCACCGCCCAGCTGCACCTGTCCCACGACCTCGCCGCACTCGTCGGGCGGGGGCTCGTCGAGGTCACGGCCACCGGACGGGTGACCTACCGGCTCACCCAGGAGGGCGCGAGCATGGCCGATCGATTCACCGCGATGTACGCTCAGGTGTACCGCACAGCGGCGCGCATCGTCATCCGCCGCCTTCGTCGCCTGAGCACGCGGAGGCTGCGCGAAGGCCTGCGGCTGTGGCTCCTTCCGGTCCCTTCGTCCGCACTGAAGGACCTGATATGATCGGTTTGCGAGCACACGGCATCCGGCTCAGGCGGCTGCGCCTGCACAGCGGCGACCGCACCTATGACGTCGACTTCCGGGCGCCCGACGACTCGCCCCGGCCGATGTCCGTGCTCGCCGGCGCCTTCAGCACCGGCAAGACCACGATCCTGGAGTTCGTCGACTACTGCCTGGGCGCCTCCGACCACCCGCGCCACCCGGAGATCATGCCGAAGGTGCGCGCGGCGACCCTGGAGGTCGAGCTGTCCGGCTCGCCGTACCTCATCGAGCGGACCGTCGGAGAGCCGTCGATGTTCGCGTACGTGCGAGCGGGCCGCCTCGACGAGCCGGGCGCCACTCCCCCGGCACGGCGGCCGCTGCGCCCGGCGAGCCACCCGGACAGCCTGTCGACCATGCTGCTGTCGCACTGCAAGCTCGAAGGCGTCCGGCTGCGCGACAGCGGCGTCGACACCGACCCGCTGAGCTTCCGCGACCTGATGTGGCTGTGCTTCCTGCCCAACGAGCGCCTCGACGGCAAGGACCTGCTCTTCCGCAGCGTGCCGATGAAGCACCTGAAGCTGCGGCAGGTCGTCGACGTGGTCTTCGACGTGCACGACGACCACTCCGTGGAGATCGGCCGGCGGATCCGCGCGGTCGAGGCGGAGCTGTCCGCGGCCCGGGCGGCGTACCGGGCGGCGGAGCAGATCGTCGACGAGCAGCACGTCGGCGGCCGCGAGGACCTGGAGGCCCTGCACCGCACCGCGAAGGACGAGCTGGCCGCGTGCGCGCAGGCCCTCGCGGCGCTGGACGCGCAGGCCCGCGCCGACACCATGTTCGCCGAGGAGCTGCGCGAGCGGCACGGCGCCGCGGCCGCCGAGGCCCGCCGCACGGCGGCGGAGCTGCGCGACCGGGAGACCCAGCTGCAGCGGATGCAGACCCTGCACGGCACCTACGCCGACGACGTCGCGAAGTGGACGATGCTCACCGAGGCCGACCACCTCTTCGAGCCCATGCGCGTCTCGGCGTGCCCGTCGTGCCTGGAGCCGCTCAGCGGCGGCAGTGGGACAGCGGCCGCCACCGGTGGCAGTGGGACAGCTGCCGCCACCGGTGGCAATGTGATAGCTGCCGCCACCGGTGGCAATGTGACAGGTGCCGCCACCGGCGGCGAGGACCGCTGCCCCGCCTGCCAGCTGCCGATCACCGACGGCGGCTCGGTCGACGTGACCGCCGAGCTGCGCTCCGCGAAGACCCGCCTCGCCGAGCTGAACCGCTACACCGAGGAGCTGCAGGAGCAGCTGCCGCGGCTGCGGGACGCCGCGGAGCGCGCCCAGCGCGACGAGGCCCGCGCCGCCGCGGAGGTCGACGAGGCGACGGCGCACACGATCACGCCGTTCCTCGCCCAGCGCGACGCCCTCGCCCGGCGCCGCGAGGAGGCCGCCGCGACGCTGCAACGGGCGCTGAGCGGGCTGCGGCTGATCCAGAGCCTGGAGCGGCGCGCCGCCGGCATCCTGCACCAGATGGACCAGGTCGCCGCGTACCGCGAGGAGCTCGCCGCCGCCGGCCCGCAGGCGCGGCGCGCGGACCGGACCGCGGTCATCCGGCTCGTCAGCGAACGCTACCGGGAGATCCTGCAGGAGTGGCACTACCCGAAGGTCGCCGACGCCTACCTCGCCGAGGACCTGACCCCGTACATGCGCGGCGAGCCCTACACGGCCGCGTCGTCGGGCGGGCGGACGCTGATCGCGCTCGCCTGGCAGCTCGCCCTGTTCGAGATCGCGTGGGAGAGCCGCTCGTCGCACCCCGGGTTCCTCATGCTGGACAGCCCGCAGAAGAACCTCGGCGTCGCCGGCGATCTCGCCGACACCGTCACGATCGAGCGCATCTACCAGCACCTGGAGCAGTGGCTCGCCGGCCGCGGCGTGGGGGCGCAGATCATCGTCGCCGACAACGCCCCGCCCCCCGCCGCCGCCGACGACGTCATCGTCCGCTTCACCCGCCGGCCGGACCAGCCGCCCTACGGCCTCATCGACGACGAGACCGGCTGATCACCAGCTGCCGCGTCGCCCTCGTCATGGCGACGTACCGGTCGACCGCGCTGCTGAACGCCTCCGGATCCACGAGCACGACCAGGTCGAACTCGAGCCCCTTGGACAGCTCCGGCGTCAGCGACCGCACGCGCTCCGTCGCGGCGAACTCCGGGTCGCCGATGACGCACACCGTGCCCTCCTCGTGCGCCGCGAGCCACTCGCCGATGATGGTCTTGATGTCCGTTTTCTTCGCGTGTACGACGGGAAGGCCGCTCTTTCGGATCGACACCGGCACGTTGGCGTCCGGCAACGCTTCCCGGATCACCGGCGCCGCCTCGGCCATGACCTCTTCCGGCGTGCGGTAGTTGATGCTCAGCGACGCCATGGTGACCCGGTCGAGCCCGACCCGCCCGAGCCGCTCCTGCCACGACTCGGCGAACCCGTGCCGCGCCTGGGCCCGGTCCCCGACGATCGTGAAGCTCCGCGACGGGCAGCGCAGCAGCAGCATCTGCCACTCCGCGTCGGTCAGCTCCTGCGCCTCGTCCACCACGATGTGCGCGAACGGCCCCGCCAGCCGGTCCGGGTCGCGCTCCGCCAGGCCGGCCTCGTCGACCAGCGCCTCCTGGAAGTCCTCGCCGCGCAGCATCGTCACCAGGCCCGTGCCGTACTCGTCGTCGGCGGCCTCGATCAGGTCGTCCACGACCCGGTCCATGCCCGCCCGCCGCGCCTTCACGTCCGCCGCCCGACGCCGCCGTCGCGCCGCTGCCGCCGGGTCGCCGAGCCGCTGCCTGGCCGCATCCAGCAGCGGCAGGTCACTGACCGTCCACGCCTGCGGGTCCGCCCGCTGCAGCCGGCGCACCTCCTCCACCGACAGCCACGGCGCGCACCTGCGCAGGTACGCCGGCACCGACCACAGGTCACCGACGAGGTCCTTCGCGTCGATCAGCGGCCACGCCCGGTTGAACGCCGTCACCAGCTCGCGGTTCGCCCGCAGCTGCGCCTCGGGGACGTCCTCCTTCTCCCGCAGGATCCGCACCAGCTCCTCCCACACCAGGTCCCGCGCGTCGTTGTGCGGGATCCCGGGCTCCGCCGCCTCGAACGCCTCCGCCCAGTCCTCGGCGCCGATCCAGACATCCGCCCAGTGGGTCTCGACGGTCATCCCCTTCGCCGGCGGCCGCTCGTAGAACCGGACCGCCTCCTCGACCGCCCCCACCATCCGCGCCGACGCCTTCAGCCGGGCCACCTCCGGATCGGTCTCGGCCGTCGCCGCCGCCCCCTCCGGCACGAGGTCCCGCAGCGTGCACGTCTGCACACCCTCCTCACCGAGGCTCGGCAGCACGTCCGCCACATACGCCAGGTACGGCTGGTGCGGCCCCACGAACAGCGCGCCGCCCCGCCTGTGCCCGAGCCGCGGATCGGCGTAGAGCAGGTACGCCGTCCGGTGCAACGCGACAACGGTCTTCCCCGTCCCGGGACCGCCGTCCACCACCAGCGCACCGCTGGACCCCGCCCGGATGATCGCGTCCTGGTCCGCCTGGATGGTCCCGAGCACGTCCCGCATCCGCGCCGACCGGCTGCTCCCGAGCGTGGCGATGAACGCCGACTGGTCGTCCAGCGCGGCGTGCCCCTCGAGCCCCTCTGGCGTGAACACCTCGTCCCAGTAGTCGGTGATCCTGCCGCGCGTCCACCGGTACCGGCGCCGGCTGACCAGCCCCATCGGGTTCGCGTGCGTCGCCCCGAAGAACGGCTCCGCCGCCGGCGACCGCCAGTCGAGCAGCAACCGCCGCCCGCCGCCGTCGGTCAGCCCGAGCCGCCCGACGTACACCGGCTCGCCCGACTCCGGCACCATCCTGCCCAGGCACAGGTCCATCCCGAACCGCCGCAACGCCCGCAACCGCCCCGACAGCCGCCGCACCTCGTCGTCGCGGTCCATCGCCGCCTGCCCGATCCCCCCGGGCGCTCTCCGCTCCGCGTCCAGCCGCTCCCGCAGCTCCGCGATCGTCCCGTCCAGGCTCTCCGCGATCACCGCGAAGTGCCGCTCGTCCCTGTCGATCAGCCCCGGCTCGCCCTTGACGGCAAGCCGCCCCCCAAGCTCGAACACACTGGTCCGCAACGGTTGCATGGTCAGGCACATCCTCTGCTTCCGGCTCCGGCCAGCGATTCTGCGCCCTGACCCACCTCTTGCCGCAAGCCCCGGGGTCCGCTATACCTTAGAAAGGGAACAGTGCGCGCTCTGTGCGGCGCCCTTCCCCAACTCCCCCACCGCTCCCCTTGCTCCCGCTGCGCCCGGCCGCGTGATCAGCGAGCGGTCGCCTCACCCGTACGCCCCGGCGTCCACCCGAGACGCACGGACAGGCGCGCGGTCGCCTCGAGCAACGCATCGCGGCAGGCGTCGAACTCGGCCTCGAACCGCTCCTTGGGTCCGCAGACGCTGATGACGGCCGCGACCTTGCCGTTGTGGTCGAAGACCGGGGCGGCGACCGATGCCGCACCGCTGCGGCGCTCCCCGATGGATCGCGCCCAGCCCTGCTCACGGACGGCCTTGAGCTCCTTGAGCAGGGCCGCCGTGTCGGTGATCGTGCCGTCGGTCACCGCCTCGAGCGTGCTGTCGAGGTAGCGGTCGACCTCGTCCTCAGTGAAGAACGCGAGGAACGCCTTCGACGACGCACCCGCGTGCAGCGGGTAGGGGATGCCCAGGCTCACCGACATGATGACCTCGCGTCGTGGCAGCACCTCGTCGACGTAGATGCGCCGGCGCTGATCCACCCGGACGGACAGGGTCGCTGTCTCGTTCGTCCGGTTGGACAGCCGGGCGAGCTCCGGGTGAGCCATTCGACGGATGTCGATCTGGTCCATGTAGGCGAGGCCGAGCTGCATGATGCCGATGCCGAGGGTGTACCTGCGGGTCGTCTCGTCGAGCTCGATCAGGCCGCGCACCCGAAGCGACGCGAGCATGCGGTGCGTGGCCGCCTTCGACATGCCGAGCCCGTCGGCGATCTCACTGACGCCGAGGTCACGGGTCGGGGCGTCCTTGAAGTACATCAGCAGATCCACGGCCCGCACGACCGTCGCGATGGTGGCGCTCGAGACCTTCGCCCCCGCTCCGAGTTCGAGCTCGAGGTCGGCCAGCTGGCTGTCCTGCGACAACGTCATTCCCTTTCCAAGTCGTGCCCCTCGGCCGCCGTCAGTGGCATCGAGCACGGTGCCGGTAAAGCCCGTCGTGGTGGGTAGCGAGATTACAGCCTGACCCATCCGCCGGTCCGCGCGGAGGCATACCAGAGATCCACGAGACGAACGGCGTCCAGTCCTTCGTCCCCCCGCACCGGGAACGGTTCCCTCAGCCCGACGGCCCGGTCGGCTGCCCGAAAATACTCTAGATGACCTGAGCCGTAAAGGAGGTCCACACCATCGGCCTCAGGTGCCGGCGGGATCATCCCCTCGGGTGAGGAGACCACCCGCGAACCATCGATGACGACGTTTCCCTGATCGGCGAACAGGGTCATCCGCACCCCGGCACCGCGTGCCGCGACGGCCGCCACCGACACGGCCGCGCTGACGTCGCCGGGCAGCGCGATCAGCGCCGTCGCGACCTCGTCGTTCGGTCCGGTCACCTGGCCCACGAGTCGCTCCGGCACGCCGAGCCACCACACGAGCAGGTCGAGGTAATGGACCCCGACCGTGCGCAGGAGGCCACCTCCGGCCCGCGCCCTGTCCGTCTGCCAGCCGGGCACCTGGACGGGCGCCGGCAGGTTGACCTCGACGGTGACGCTGCGCACCCGGAGCGTGCCGCCGGCGATGAGGTCCCTGACCCAACGCAGTTGGGCGTAGGCCCGGTAGTTCATCAGGCACCCGAGCTCGACACCGGCGGCTCTGGCGGTGGACACCATCCGCTCCGCCTCCTCGGCGTCACGGGCGAGCGGCTTCTCCACGAGGACGGCGAGCCCGTGGGCCGCCGCCACATCGACCGTCCACTCGTGCAGGTCGTGCGGCAGCGCCACCGAGAGCGCGTCGGGACGGGTCCGCTCGATCGCCGCCTCGAGATCGCTGTGGACGGCGTAGCCGGCGGCGGAGGCCTTCTCGCGGGCCTCCGGCACGGAGTCGACGACACCGGCGACGACGGCCGACGGGACGCGCGAGAGCGCGGCCGCGTGCACCTCGCCGGCCCGGCCGTAACCGACGATCAGCCAGCGACTCATCGCACACCTCCGGCCCGCGTCCGGAACCACTCCGCGACGGACGCCCAGTCCTGCTCGGCCGCCGCACCCGCGACCCCCTCGCCGAGCGCGCCGGCGATGACGTCACCGAGGGGCAGGTGTCCCCCGTGATGCTGTGCCTCCGCCCGGGCGAGGTCGACGTCCTTCTTCCCGAGTCGCATCGTGAACGCGACCGGCTCATACCGTTGTTCGGCGACCATCTGACCGTAGGCCCGATGGATCAGCCCGGAGAACAGCCGCTCGGTGAGGACGTCGAGCAGCTGGTCCGCCTTGAGCCCGCCACGTTCGGCGATCCCGGCCACCTCGCCGAGCGAGCCGGCCGTCACCGCGATCAGGTAGTTGCCCAGGATCTTGACGAGGTTGGCCTGCGCCGGCTCGGGGAAGGTGTGGACGCTGACCGCGAGTTCGTCGAGGACCGGACGGATCAGGCCCACCGGCTCGGCGTCGCCACCCGCGACGATCGTGAGCTGACCTCCGGCCGCGGCCGCGGACCGGCCGAAGGCCGGCGCCGAGACGTAGTGGGCGCGCCGGGAGCGGTACAGCCCGTCGAGCTCGCGCGAAAGACCGGGAGAGATGGTCGCGCAGTTGACGTGGACACTGCCCGGCTTGACGGCCGCGAGGACCGTGGCGCCGCCGAGCACCTCCCGCACGACCTCGTCGTCCGGCAGCATGCTCACGACGATGTCGCGCGAGGCCGCCTCGGCGATGTCGGACGTGACGGTGACCCCGCGCGCGGCGGCGTCGGCCGCGCGCGCCGCGCCGCGGTTCCATCCGAGGACGGGACGGCCCCGGTCGACCAGCCTCGCGGCCATGGCCGCGCCCATGGCACCCAGCCCGATCCACCCGATGGCCGGCTCCGCGTGGGCTCCCGGTGTCGCGCCGCTCATGGTCACGACCACTGCCAGGTCGAGCCGCGCCGGAGGAAGCTGTCGCAGCCGGTCTCCTGGAACAGCTCGCGCTGGACCTCGTTCGCGCGGCGCACGGCCTCCTTGAGATCGACCTGGACCGGCTGACCCCGGCGCATCACGGTGCGGCCGCGCACGACGACCCGGTCGATGGAGTCGGGGGCGGGCCCGCCGGACCAGACGAGGTTGGCCAGCAGCGCCCCATCGGGAGCGGCGGTCGGCTCGGTCGACAGGTCGATGACGAGCAGGTCGGCCTCCTTGCCCACCTCGAGCGACCCGATCCGGTCGCCGAGGCCGAGCGCCCGGGCACCGCCGATGGTGCCGAGCTCGAGCGCCTCCTCCGCGCTGCCGAACAGCAGTTCGTCGCCGAAGTGGCCCTTGTCGCCCCGGACGAGCTTGCGCGCGCTGTCACCGATGCGCTGGGCCATGAGGTAGGACCGCATCCCGAGCCAGAAGTTGTGGCCGTAGGAGACCACCGGGCCGTCGAGACCGAGACCGACGGTGACCCCCGCGTCCAGGTACCGACGCGAGTCGAAGGTGACCATGCCGAGGATGAGCTCCATGTCCGGCACGAGGGAGACACTGGCGCCGGCGCGAGCCAGCAGCTCGGCCTCGCCCGGCCGGATGTTCTGGGCGTGGATGCCGATGACGTGCTTGTCGAGCATGCCCTCCGAGTGCAGCCACTCGAAGGAGCCGCCGGCCCAGCCACGCACGTCCTTGAGGTAGGCGCCGTCCATCATCGAGGGTGCGTGGATGTCGAACTGCTTGTCGTTGTCGAGGGTCCACTTGTACAGCGCACGCAGGTCGGACTCGCTGACGTAGGTGATGCCGATGGTGCTCGCCGTCACCGACATCGTGTCCGAGTCGTAGGCCGCGGCGAGCCGGTCGGTTTCGCTGAGCGCGGTCTCGATGTCCTCGCGCAACTCCTCCGGCACCGCGAGCGGGTCGTTGACGAGCAGGCGCGCGGCGCGGGCGCGGATGCCCGCGTCGGTCAGGGCGCGCAGCACGCCGTCCATCGAGCGCTTGTTCGCGTGGGTGAAGTGGTCGTCGGTCGTCGTGGTCACGCCCGAGCGCAGCAGGTCGAGCGTCGGCGTCATCGCCGACCAGTAGGACCGCTCCTCGTCGCAGGCACCGGTCATCGGGTAGTAGAACCCGAAGAGCCGCTCCTGGAATCTCGTCCCCTCGGCCATGCTGCGGATGCAGCCCTGGACGAGGTGCGTGTGCGTGTTGACGAGCCCGGGCATGACGAGGTGGTCGTCCCCGCCCCAGGTCTCGCGCGGCTGATAGGGGGCCGGCCCGGTGCCGACACCGACGATGGCGCCGTCGGTGACGGCGACCCAGCCGTCGGAGAGGACGCGCCGGTCGGTGTCCATGGTGATGATCCGGCCCCGGATCAGGACGTCACACGGTGATGGCTCGTTCATGTGGGGACCTTCCTCTGGCGCCACGGCGGCGCCGTCCGGTGACGGACGACGCGATCCGCGGTCGCAGGACGGGAATCAGGCTTGGTCGAACTGTCCTGGGTAGTGGCACGCGACGAGCAGGCCGTCCCGCCGAGGCGTCAGGCGCAGCTCGTCGGTGCGGCAGTCGGGGCGCGCGATCGGGCAACGCGGCGCGAAGCCGCAGGCGGACGCCGGGTCGACGTCGCCGGCATCCCCGCGCAGCGGGATCTCGGGGCGGCGCTCTTCGGTTTCCAGTTGCGGGACGGCACTGAGCAGGGCCGCCGTGTAGGGGTGCAGGGGGTCGGTGAGCAGGCTGCTCGCCGGCCCGGCCTCGACGACGCGGCCGAGGTACATCACGGCGACGCGGTCGCAGAGGTGCCGGATGACGCTGATGTCGTGGGAGACGAGCACGGCCGTCAGCCCGAGATCCTTCTTCAGGTCCTGCAGCAGGTTGATGATCTGCGCCTGGACCGACAGGTCGAGACCGGACATCGGCTCGTCCATGACGACGACCTTGGGCTGGACGACGAGCGCCCGGCAGATGCCGACGCGCTGGCGCTGGCCGCCGGAGAGCTCGTGCGGGTAGCGGGACTCGATGCTCGGCATGAGGCCGCACTCGGCCATGTACTCCCGGATCCGCTTGGCGCGCTGCGCTTTCGAAAGGCCGGTGAGCCGCTTGAGCGGCTCCTCGATGATCTGCCAGACGGTGCGCCGGGGGTTGAGCGAGCCGAAGGTGTCCTGGAAGACGTACTGGACGAAGGTGTGGTCGACGCCGCCGCGCCGGTGCGTGAGCTCCCTGCCGTCGGCGTAGCGGATGAGGCCGTCGGACGGCTGGTCGAGCCCGGCGAGAATCCGTGCCGTCGTCGACTTGCCGCAGCCGGACTCGCCGACGATGCCGAGGGTCTCGCCGAACGCGAGCTGGAGGTCGACGCCGTCGACCGCCTTGGTGACGTGCCCACCGCCGGCGAACACGCGGCGCAGCCCCTCGACTCTGATGGCCGGGACGCCGGGTTCGGCGGGGGCCGGGGGCAGCAAGATCGACACGCCGGACTTCCGGACGGGATCGCTCGGCACGGGCGCGGCGAAGGGGTGGATGCAGCGTACGAGGCGGTCCTCGGACGCGTCCGGCGCCGGCACGAGCACCGGGTTGGCCACGCCGCACTCGGCCGTCGCGACCGCGCAGCGCGGCTGGAACCGGCAGCCGCCGGGGAACTTGAACAGCTCCGGCGGCCCGCCGGAGATGGCGTTGAGCTTCATGCCGGGACGGCCGTTCTCCGGTCGCGCGTCGAGCAGGGCCCGGGTGTACGGGTGGGCCGGCGCGGCGAGCACCTCCTCCGTGGGCCCGCTCTCGACGACGTTGCCGGCGTACATGACGACGACGCGGTCGCTGTAACCGGCGACGACGCCCAGGTCGTGGGTGATCAGCAGCACGCCCATCCCCCAGGACACGGCGGCCTCGCGGACGAGGCGCAGGATCTGGGCCTGGACGGTCACGTCGAGTCCGGTTGTCGGCTCGTCGGCGATGAGCACCTTGGGCTCGTTGGCGAGCGCCATTGCGATCATGACTCGCTGCTGGGTGCCACCGGACAGCTCGTGGGGGTACTGGTCGATCCGCTGTCTGGGGTTGACGATGCCGACGTCGCCGAGCAGGCGCAGGGTCCGCTCGCGCACGGCTTCCCTGGACAGCTTGCGGTGGACCGTCATGGCCTCGCCGATCTGCTGCCCGACCGTGTGGAACGGGTTGAGCGCGGTCATCGGGTCCTGGAAGATCATCCCGATGTCGCCGCCACGCACCCGGCGCAGGTCGGCGGGCTTGAGATCGGTGAGGTCCCGCCCCTCGAGCAGCACGCTGCCGCGGGCGAGCCGCACGGGGTTCCGGATCAGCTGGAGCACCGAGAGCGCGGACAGGGACTTGCCTGACCCCGTCTCGCCGACGATGGCCACGATCTCTCCGGCGGCGACGTCGAAGTCGATGCCCGTGACGGCGTCGGTCTGGCGTTTGCCCTTGGTGATCGTCACGGTGACGTCGCGCACCGCGAGCAGGGGCGCGTTCGGGGTGGCAGTCATCGGGTCCTCGGGTTCAGCGTCGTGCGGAGCGTCCGGCCCAGCACGGTCGCGCAGAGCACCGTGACGGTGATGGCAACGGCGGGCATGAACGCGTACCACGGGTTCTGGATGAGGAAGGCGCGTCCGGAGGCGAACAGCTGGCCCCAGTCGGAGGCCGGGGGCTGCACGCCGAGGCCGAGGAAGCTGAGGCCGCTCACGAGCAGGAGCACCGTCGCGACCGCGAACGTCCACAGGACGAGCACGGACGACATGACGTTGGGCAGGATGTGCTGGAAGGTGATGCTGAGGGTCGACCCGCCGCTGCCGCGCGCCGCGAGGACGAAGTCGGCCTGCCGGAGGGTGAGCACCGCGCTGCGCACGACGCGGGCGAAGTGCACCCACCCGAAGATCGACAGCACGACCAGCAGCGAGCTGATGCTGTTGCCCTGGGACGTGATGACGACGAGGGCGAGGACGATGTTGGGGAACGCGAGCTGCACGTCGCAGAGCCAGTCGACGACCGGCCCGATCCACCGGCGGTTCATGCCGCCGACGAGTCCGAGCACGGTGCCGACGACGGCACTGATCGTGGCCGCACCGAAGGCCAGGGCGAGCGCCGTCCGGGCGCCGAAGATGAGCCGTGAGAGCAGGTCGCGGCCGAGCTCGTCGGTGCCGAGCAGATGGTCGCTGCTACCGCCGGCCCACACCGGCTTGAGCAGCGACTTCGCCGGGTTCAGCTGTCCGGGGTCGTAGGGCGCGACCTGGCCGGCCAGCAGGGACACCACGACGATGCCGAGCAGCACGACGAGGCTGAGCACGCCGGCCTTGGAGCGCAGGAACGAGCGCAGCAGTGTCCGTGACGGGTCGCGGCGCTCGGGAACGGACAGGCCGGCGGGCGTTGCCGCGGCCGTCGGGACCTCGGCCGCGTCGATGCGGTCGGCCGGACCCGGCACGCCGGCCGGTTGCGGTGGCTGAGCCATGGTCAGCGCCCCTTTCGGATCCGCGGGTCGAGCTGGCGGTAGGCGATGTCGATGACGAGGTTGACGAGCACGACGAGGACGGCCGCGACGAAGGTCGCCGCGCCGACGACGGGGTAGTCGCGGTTGGAGACGCCGGAGATGAGCACGTGTCCGAGACCGGGCCAGACGAAGATGAACTCGACGACGACGCCTCCGGAGAGCATCCCGGCGAAGTCGACGCCGAGGACGGTGATGAGGCTGTTGAGCACCGGTCGGATCGCATGACGGGTCACGAGCCGGGCGGGCGGGACGCCCTTGGACAGCGCGGTGCGGACGAAGTCTTCCTGCATGCTGTCGGCCAGGCCCGCCCGGGTCACCTCGAGGATGCGGGAGATGGGGTGGATGGCGAGGACGAGGATCGGCAGGATTATCGCCCGTGGGTCCGAGGCGAAGCCGGCCGTCGCCAGTGTGGGCACCCAGCGCAGCTGGACGCCGAACAGGTAGACGAGCAGGACCGCGACGGCGAAGACGGGGATGGCCTGGCCGCCCACGACGATGACGTCCATCAGCTTGTCGTAGATCCGGCTGCGGGCGAGCGCGGCGATCATGCCGAGCGGGATGCCGATGAGCGGCGCGAGCGCGAGCGCGGCCAGAATGAGGCCGAGGGTGGCGGGCAGCCGGTGCAGCACTTCCGCCATCGCGTCGCTGTTGAGCCGGTACGAGTCGCCGAAGTCGAACAGGAACGCCCGGGAGACGAACTCCCAGTACTGCGTCATGATCGGCCGGTCGAGCCCGAGGCCGGTGCGGATCCGCGCGAGGTCGGCAGGTGTCGCGTCCTGCCCGGCGAGGGCCTTCGCCGGGTCACCGGCGATCCGGAGCAGGACGAACAGGAGCGTGAGGACGCCGACGGCGACCAGGACGAGCCGCACGACACTGCGCACCGCGAAGCGGACGACGCCATGCGAGAGGAGCCGGGACCAGACAGGGGCCTGAGGGGCCCGGTCACCGCCACGGGTCGTCGCGGGGGCGGTGCCCGTGGGCGCGACGTTCAGAGTCATGCGATCAGCCTTTCCGTCGCTACGGGCACGGGCGTCGGGAGTCGTCGATGGGGTTCACGGACAGACGGACGAGCAGCTCCGCGAGCCAGTCCGGCCGCGCGATCATCACGTCGTGAGGGCTGTCGACGACATGCGTGGACCACCCCTCGCCGGACCGGACACGGGAGAGGTACGGACGGTCCGGGGACTCCCCTGGCCGGCCGCACAGGACGTAGTCCTTGGGCAGGTCGAGCGGCCACCCGCCGGGCAGGCGGACCGGGTCGGTCACGCACCGCAGGGGCTGAGGGGTGACGCTGCCGGCGATCCAGGCGTTGTCCGCCGGGGAGAGCCGGTCGTCGGGCCCGCCGGCGATGGGGATGATGTCGGTGTCTCCGTGCCGCCTCGCCCGGGCCCGGATCGCGTCGCCCTTCGGGTGCACGTCCGCCCCGCTCTCGCCGTCCTCGACGACGGGACCGTCGAGGAGGACGACCCGCGCGACATGCTCGGCCTTGGCCCCGACGACGCCCGCGACGACGACCGCGCCGTAGCTGTGGCCGACGAGACATACCGCGGCCGGAGCCTGCCGGGCCACGACGGCGCGGACGTCGTCGACGTGCGTCTGCAGGCCGACCTCGGGACCGAGCAGGTGCGCGCGGTCCGCGAGTCCGGTCAGCGTCGGCGCTTCCCACTCCACCCCCGCCGCGTCGAGCAGCGGGGTCAGGCGCTGCCAGCACCAGGCTCCGCGGCCGGCGCCGTGGACGAGCACGACCCTCAGGCGATTCACGGCACCTCCATCAGTCGGAACGGCGTTCCGCACAACGTAATCCAGAGCTACTGGGCGGTCAATGCTTTTCGTCGCCCCCGGTCGCGGCGATCAGCCGGGCCACCGCGGCCGGACGCTCGACGTGCGGCCAGTGCCCACAGCCCGCCAGATGGGCGCGCCGGACGCCACCCTCCCGAGCGCCAGGCACTCCTGAGCTGTTCACTGCCGCCCAGCCGGGGTCGCCGAAGATGCCGAGGGTGTGCAGCGACGAGTCTCGGGAGGGCTCCCTGGACCACTCCAGCACCGAGGACAGCGCCTCGGCCATGGCCGACGGGTCGAGCTGTCCGGTCACCGCGGACAGACCCAGTTGTTCCCGCTTCATGTTCACGCTTTCGGAACGGCGTTCCGCGTCAGCGAGATCGATGGGCCCTATGGATGCTTCGACCCAGGCCCACGACGTCTCCACGGTGACGACACGGGTGACGAGCGCCGGTTCGAGCCGGGCCGCGGCGAGCGCGACGGCGCCACCGAGGCTGTGGCCGACGAGGAGGGCCGGCCCGCGGTCCAGTGCGCGCACGAGGTCGAGCACGCACCGCGCCATCGCCTCGATCCCGTAGGCCGGACCGAGCGCCGCCCCCGTGCGCGGGTGGCCCGGCAGCCCGGGGACGACGACGTCGTGCCGGCCCGCGAGCTCGAGGGCGAGCGGCCGCAGGTCCTCTCCGGCGCAGGCCCAGCCGTGGAGCAGTACCGCGAGCGGCCCCTCTCTGGGGTACCGGTCGTACGCGAGTACAGCGGACACGGCGCTCGTCAGTGCCCGGCCGGTTGCGCCGGCGGCAGGTCGACGTAGACCTGCATCGAGGCGTTGACGCGACAGACCATGCAGTAGAAGGAGGTGAGGATGATGAGTTCGGCCGTCTCCCTGACCCCGAGGCGCGACTGGCACTCCCGCACGAGCGGCTCCGGGGCCCCACCGCCGACGACCGCCGCGGCGAGGTCGCAGGCGAGGCGCTCGTCGGCGTCGAGCCGATCCGTCTCGCCGGAGGCCGCCGCGCGGAGCACCTGTGCGTCCACCCCGGCAGCGGCGGCCAGCCGCTCGTGCGACGCGGCCACCCGCCCGTTGCCGTGCAGCCGCGCGACGGTGATGATCGCCGGCTCCGTGAGCCGCGGTGCGACCGCCAGCTCACGGCGCAGCCGACGGAGCAGGTCGATCCAGCCCGACAGGGCCGTCGGCGCGTTCGCGAGGATGGAGAACAGCTCGGAGACGTGCCCGAACAGCTCGCGGGACTTCTCGTAGGCCTCCATCGTCTCCGGGTCCTGTGTGGACTCGGGGACCGCGGTGAACAGCGCCGACGACCCGCCGGAAGGCATCGAGGTCATGCGGTGATGTAGAGCCGGTCGTAGTACTGCTCGGTCTGGACGTCGCACTGGACCAGGCCCTTGAGGTTCTTCGCCGCGGCGTCCACCCAGACGTCGGCGCAGGCGAACAGGAAGCAGGACTCCTCGTGGAAGATCTCGGTCACCTTGGCGAGGATCGCCTGACGCTTGGCCGGGTCCTGCTCACCGAGCTGCTCCTTGTAGAGCTTGTCGAACTCGGGGTTGTTCATGTGGAACGAGCCGCTGTCGGAGACGAACCGGCTGTAGGCCCGCGCGGCGTCCATGTAGGGGCGCGTGAACAGACCGAAGTGGTAGATGTCGGGACGCTGCTTGGTGTTGTAGAAGTACTCGAGCTGCAGCGCGGTGTCGGTCAGCGCGGTGAACTCGACCTTGATGCCGAGCTTGCTGATCGACGACTGCATCCACTCGCCGATGAGACGGCGCACCGAGCCCGTGCCCGCGAAGGCGGAGGCCATCGTGATGGTGAAGCGCGTGCCGTCGGCCTTCACGGGGTAGCCCGCCTCGTCGAGCATGGCCTTGGCCTTCGCGACGTCGTACGGGTAGTCCTTCACGGTTTCCGTGTAGCCCGGCAGGCCCTTGCCGATGAGCTGGCCGTCGTCGGCGACGGTGCGGTCCTGCAGGACGGACTTGACGAGCTCTTCCTTGTTGAGCGCGTACTGGATCGCCTGGCGGACCCGCTTGTCACCCATCGGTCCGGTCTTGGGCTTGCCCTTGTTGTCGACGGAGTCCATGAAGGCACCGAGGTCGTTGCCCTTGGTCAGCTGGACGAGCGTCGCGCCCGCGTTCTTGAGCGTCGGCAGGTTGTTGAGCGGCTGGATGTTGATGTAGTGCACGTCCCCGGCGAGGAGCGAGTTCAGCTGCGTGCCGGCGTCGGTGACCTGCAGGAAGGTGATCTTCTCGAGGGTCGGCTTGCGCCACGTCGTGTCGCCGGCCTTCTTCACGACGGCCTTGTCCGAGGCGTACGACTCGAACTTGTAGGGGCCTGTGCCGATCGGAGCCTTGGCGAACGCGGCGTCACGCGCCTTCTGGTCCGTCCCGAGGCCTTCGTAGTACTTCTTCGGCAGGATGGCGACCTGAGCGAGGCGCTTGAGGATGAGCACGTCCGGGGTCTTGGTGACCAGCTCGACGGTCTTGTCGTCGACGATGCGCGCGCTCGCCATCGTCGAGAAGTGCGTGGCGATGCCGTAGCCCTGGGTCGCGGCCCGCTGGAAGCTGAAGACGACGTCCTCGGCCGTCATCGGCGTGCCGTCATGGAACTTGACGCCCTGACGCAGGGTGAACTGCCAGGTCTTGGGGTCGACCTGCTTCCACTCCGTCGCGAGGAACGGGCGGGGCTCGCCGGTGCTGGGGTGGGTGTCGATGAGCGATTCGTAGATGTCGAATCGCCGGGCGCCACCGCTGACGACGACCATCGGGTCGATGGACGAGGGCAGGTTCGACACGGCGATGGTCGCGTTCTGGGTCGCGGCCAGCTTCACGCCGGCCGGGGGCGTGTCGCCCGGCGCACCGTCGGGCGAGAGCGCCTTGATGTCGTCACCGGCGCCGGACGCGGCGTCGTCGACACTGCCGCAAGCGGCGAGGGCGAGGGATGCGGCACCGGACAGCCCGAGGAGCAACGCGCTCCTTCGGCTGAGCCGAGCCGGGGGGAAGTCGTTCATTCTGTCCTCCGATGAGGAGATGGCCCGGTTCAGCAGCCGGGAAGGAAGGTGGTGTCTCAAAAGGACTGCGAGAGCCGGTCGCGGGAATGGTGCTCCGGTCCGCCGGGCGGGGGATCGACCGCTCGTGTTTCATCTGTCGGAACTGTTTTCCTCTAGATGAGATTATGAAGCCGCCGAAGCGATGTCAACGGCCGTCAAGACCATGGCTTGAAGGGCAGCGGCCACCCCCTCGGGAGGTGCCGTCGACACCTCCCGAGGCGGCCCGTTCGGGCCTCAGCCGGCCGGCCGCACCCCGTTGTGCAGGCGGGCTCGAATGAGGTCAAACGCGTATGTGGTGGGATCGACCACCCAGCTGCCGGACCAGGGCGAAGGCCCGGTCGCGACAGCGCTGCACCCGTTGAGGACGATGGTGACGCCGGCCCGGGCGCGCTCGCGCACGACCTGACCCATGGCGTTCGACCATTCCTCTCCGTGGAACACCTTTTCAACTTCGAGGTTGAGGATGTCGGTCCCTCTGAAGCCCTCGGCAAGGCCGTAGCCACGCAGTCGCGCCTCGAGCTCGGCCGCGATCGTCTCGTTGCGGGTCACCGCCGAGAACGGCCTGCCGAGCCCGTACAGACCCGAGGCGATGAGGCGGAGCAGGCCGAGGACAGGAATGTCACAGTCGGCACCGGCCTCCACGCCGGGGTCGAGGACGCAGTCCGGCACGACGACGTCGTAGCGCGCCGGGTCCAGACCCGCCGCGACGGCGGTGATGTGCGCCGTCGCGGCCTCGATGTCCTCCGGCCGGTCGAGACCGACCGGCGCCTCGGGAGGCAGACCGACGAGATCCACGTCGAGGTCCGTCCCGCCGAGCTCGCGCAGCCGCTCCGCCCGGGCCGCGGTGACCGGCTCGGAGAGGTGGATCGGCGAGATCATGCAGATGCGCAGCGGCACCGCTTCGACGCCTTCCATCACAGCTCCAGGGCCGACGGGACGCCCGCGACGACGAGGCCGGCGACCTCGGCCCGGTTGATCTTGGCGCTCGAGTTGCGGGGCATCTCGTCGATGAGCAACAGCCGCGTCAGTGCGGCCGGGAACTCGGCGACGGCGGCCCCGATGGCGGCCCGCTGCTCGGCGACATCGCCCTTGAAGTGGACGACGACGGCCATGTAATCCGCGGGAAGCTCGCCGCCGGCGGACTGCCCGTCCGTCCGCAGGCCGATCACGACGGAGTCGAGCACCCCGGGGATCTCACCGAGGATCCCCTCGATCTCATACGGGTAGACGTACGCGCCGTTGAGGACGAAGGCGTCCTTCCAGCGACCGAGGATCTGCAGGTTGCCCCGCTCGTCCCAGCGACCGACATCACCGGTGTAGAACCACCCGTCGACCGCCGCGCCGACGTTGGACGTGGCCGTCTGGTGGAGCTCGGACGCCAGAACGTAGCCGGGCGAGATGCCCGGGCCGCTCGCCCGGACCTCCCCGGCGCCGCGCGTGTCGCCGCGAGCGTCCTGCCGGGGCGCGATGTCGACGGTGCTCAGCGGTGCGGGACGCCCGACCGAGGACGAGTCACCGTACTCCGGCATCGAGGACGTGAGGATCGCGAGCGTGCTGGTCTCGGTGAGGCCGTAGCTGTTGACGACCTCACCTCGTCCCTCGGCGAGCTCGCCGAGGCGGCGCAGCGTCGCGCGCGGTGTCCGCTGGCCCGTCGCGACGAGGACCCGCAGGCCCTTGTCGAGCAGGCGCTCGGCCGCGCCGGAATCGAGCATCGCCCGCCAGGCGGGCGCCTGCAGCGGCAGGACGGTGACGCCGTCCTGACTGTTGCGCTCGATCGAGGCGATGGAGACGTCGTCGAGGGCGATCGTCGTGCCACCCATGAGCGTCATGCCCCGCAGGGCACCGACGGAGACGTTGATGTTCGTCGGGCTGGCGGCGAGCCACCGCTCCGAGTGGCGCAGCCGCATGCACAGTGAGCGGTTGACCGCGTCCCAGTAGTCCGCCCCGACGGAGCGGACCATCCCCTTGGGCACGCCCGTCGTGCCCGTCGAGTACTGGATCCCGGACACCGTGTCGGGCGCCCGGAGGCCGACCCACTCGGTGTCGCCGTCCTGCCGCGCGACCTCGTCGTAGGTGTCGGTGCCGGGCTCCGTGAACCAGACAGGCGCCGAACCCATCGCCCGCCGGGCCGCCTCCAGCAGCTCCGGGCCGGTGAACAGCTCCTTGAGATCGAGGGCGCGCGCGGCGGCGTCGAGGTGGTTGTTCAGCGTGATGCCGAGCAGCACCGGCTGCAGGCCCGCCGCCTGCGCGGCGAGATAGAGCTCGAGGCCGAACGTGCCCTGGTAGTGGGCGATGCCGATGCGGTCGCCGGGCTTGCGGCCCCGCTCCCGGAAGCCGCCGACGAGACCGTCGAGACGTGTCCCGAGCTCTCCCCACGTCAGGGTGCGATGCGACGCGGTCGTCACGTCGCCGACGATGGCGGGGCTGCCGGCCAGCAGATTGATGTTCTGTTTGACCTTGAGAAGCAGATCGGTCATGGATCGCCTCCTGGATGTGGCTGAGTGTGATCGGAAAGGCACGGGCCGACGGGCTAGGCGAACGGCCGCGTGCGGTTGATGCTCGGGAGGACCTCGGCGATGACGCCCGCGTCGATCGCCGACTCCCAGATCGACGTGAGGGCCGCCTCCGCGCGGGCGCGGACGCCGTCGAGGTCGACGTCGAGGAAGGCGCCGTCCTGGATGAGGACCCGGCCGTCGACCATCTCGAACTGGACGTCACGCCCGTTGCCGTAGTAGACGAGCGACTGGACGACATCGAGCACCGGCGCGATCGACGGGTCGGTGACGGCGACGCCGATGAGGTCGGCCCGCGCGCCCTCCTTGATGACGCCGAGGTCGGGCCGGCGCAGGATCGAGGCGGCGCGGCTCGTCGCGAGGTCGAGGACCTCGGCGGCGGTCGGCCGGTGCGACTGGGCGACGGCGATCTTGCCGAGCATCGCGGCGAACTTCAGCTCCTCGACCATGTCGCAGTTGAAGCCGTCGGTGCCGAGCGCGATGGAGATGCCCGAGTCCTGGAAGGACACCGAAGGTGAGATGACGGCCTCCTTCGCCTTGCGCGAGGCGCAGTGGACGATGGTGATCCCGGAGTCGGCCGCGAGCTGGCGGTCCCCGTCCGGCAGGTACGTGCCGTGCGCGGCGATGAGCCGCTCGTTGGCCAGCTCGGCCCGCTGCAGGACCCGCAGCGGGGTCGTGCCGAAGCGCTCCTGCGTCGCGGCGAGCTCGCTCGGCGCCTGGCACAGGTGGGTCGTGACGAGGCAGTCGAGCCGCTTCGCCGCCACGCCGACCCCGGCCAGCACGCTGAACTCGTCGGTGTGCACAGCGGCCGGCCCGAGGACCATCGTGATCCGCCCGCCCGCCGCACCGTCCCACTCCCCGAACATCCGCTCGAGCTCCTCGAGCTCGGCCAGCTGGACCTCCTCCGAGGTGGTCTGCTTGCGGTCCTCCCGCCCGCCGGAGAGCTGGCCCAGGCGGGCGGTGACGTCGAGCGGGATCGTCGGGCCGGCGAAGGTCCGCACCCCGACGCGATCGGCGATGTGCAGGTAGCCCTCGATGTCGGTCGACGCGTGGTTGAGGATCGTCGTCGTCCCGGTCCGCATCATGCCGAGGACGTCCCACTCGATGACCGCGCGGAACTGCTCCCGCAGCTCGTCACGGTAGGCGTGCCGCCACAGCCGCGACAGCGGCACGTAGAACGGCATGCCCGTCGGCAGCTCGTAGTCCTCCGACACGGCCCGGCCGACGGGGCCGGCACCCGCGTGGGTGTGCATGTTGACCAGCCCCGGCAGCAGGACCTTGTCGGTCAGCTCGATCCGCCGGGCGTCGATGCCCTCGGCCTGGTCGGCCGGCAGGATCTGGGCGATCCTGTCGCCCTCGACGACCACCGCCGCACCCGTGCGCACCTCACCGCCACCGAGGTACACCCAGCGAGGGAAAATGACCGAACGTTCCACCATCGTCAACCGCCTTCCGGCCCCGTCGTGAGTTTTCGTTGTCGCTGATGCGCGCCCGCCGTGCGCCGGCGAGCGCGCGACGATGGCTGCGCTCAGCCCTTTTCCTGCCGCAGGACGAACACGTTGCCGTCGGGGTCCTTGAAGGTCGCCCACCAGCCGAAGCCGGCCAGGAACGGCTCGGAGACGAACTCGACGCCCTTGGCCTTGAGCTCCTCGTAGGTCTGGTGGATGTCGTCGCAGGTGAAGGTGATGCCCGAGTAGAACTCCACCTCGTCGAAGACCGGCCAGTGCAGGATCATCATTGAGTTGCGCGACGCGGGGGCCGTCTCCAACCAGCGACGCGGGGCGAAGTCGGGCATGACGACGTCGCTGACGACCTCCAGGCCGACCTGCTCGGTCCAGAAATTCGCCGACCGATCCTGGTCACGAACCTTGATGTTCACACCGCGGATTCCGGTGATCATGCGTGTTCCCTTCCGTTGTCGACCGATTCCGATACCCGTCGCCCGCTGGGCGCCGGGTCGCGTGGGCGAGGGTGCCCACGAAGCACTTCGAACACGACGGCCGTGTCGCTGGCGACGAGGCCGTCCGACAGGCCGTCGCGGTAGATGGCCCGGGCGGCGTCGAACAGGGGCGTCACGGTGCCCGCCTCGGCCGCGGCCGCCCCGATGATCTCGAGGTCCTTGGCGAAGACGTCCATGCGGATGCTCGCCGGCTCGTAGCGCCCCCGCACCATGTCGGGGCCGCGGACACCGAGCATCCGCGAGCCTCCCGCGCCGTCGCCGACGGCGGCGAGCACCTGCCACAGGTCGAGGCCGAGGTCCTGGGCGAACCCGAGCGCCTCGGCCGCGGCGACGTTGTGCACCGCGACGAGATGGTTCGCCACCAGCTTCATCAGGGTGCCGTTGCCGACCTTGCCGAGCTCGAAGTGGGCGCGCGTGAACGCCTCGACGAGGCTCCTGGCCCGTCCGACCGCTTCCGGTGCGCCGCTCACGTAGGCGACGAGGTCGCCGGCCCGGGCCTGGGCACCGGTTCCGCTCAACGGGCAGTCGAGCATCTCGACGCCCGCCCGGGCGAGGCGGGCCGCCCCGTCGAGCTTGGTGCGCAGATCCAGGGTGCTCGTCTCGACGACGACCGTCCCCGGGCGCGCGGCCTCGACGAGTCCACTGAGGACGGACTCGAAGGCCGTCGTGCTCGGCAGGGAGGTGAGCACGAGGTCGCAGGCGGCGACGAGCGAAGCGAGGTAGTCGTGCACCGTGCCCCCGGCGTCGGCGAACGCCCGGCGCCGATCTGCGTCGATGTCGTAGCCGTGGACCTCGAACGCCCCGCGGGCAAGGACGTTGCCCGCCATGGCCGAGCCCATGACCCCGAGCCCGACGAACCCGACGAGTGGCCGTCCGGTCGCGTCCATCACCGGCTCCCCTCGTCCGGGCTGTCATTCCCAGGTCGCACCCAGTTCCGCACGAGCCGCGCGAAGGGCTCGGCGAACTCGAGGGCACTGGCGTGTCGCGCCCCGGGGATGACGGCGCGGCGGGCGCCGGGGATCGACCGGGCGAGGTGGGCGGCGCCGTCGTGGAACATCGGCGCGTCGAGCTCGCCGTCGACGAGCAGGGTCGGCGCCGTGATCGTGCCGAGCCGCGAGGCGACGTCGGCCTCCGCGAGCGCCAGGCACGCGAGGGCGTAGCCGCGCGGGTCGATGTCCGCGAGGGCGCGCTTCACGTAGGCGACCTCGGCACCGTCGGCGGCGAGTGCCGCGGGGGTGAGCCACAGCTGCAACGTGGGCTCGACGAACGGCGTCACGCCCAGGCGTGCGGCGTCGGCGGCCCGGACCCGCCACCTCTCGCGCCAGTCCTCCGGGTAGAACGGCACGGTGGCCGCCACGACGAGGCTGGAGACGAGCCCGGGGTCGTGCGCCGCGAGCTCGAGGGCGACGAGGCCGCCGAGGGACAACCCCACGACGTGGACACCCTGGTGGCCGAGGCCGCGCAGGTGTGTCGCGAGCGCGGCCGCGACGTCCGCAGTGCCGTAGGGGGCGTCGGGGACGGGGCAGCCGCCGTGCCCCGGAAGGTCGACGGAGTACACGCCGAGACCGTCGAGCGAGTCGGCGGCCCGCTCCCAGAAGTCGGCGCCGGCGCCGAGCGGGTGCAGCAGCACGACGGTCGGGCCGTGGCTCTCCCGCAGGGCGCGCCCGCGGACGACCACCCCGCTCACGACGAGCTCATCTCGACGGGCGGGCTGAGCGCGCCGGCGTCGGTCCGCGTCGCGTTCATCACCATGGCGAGGGTCGTGTAGTAGCCCGCACAGACGATGACGTCGATGAGGCCCTCCTCGCCGAGCACGTCGAGCGCCCGGTCGTACAGCTCGTCGGGGATGTCGTTGTCGGCGAGGACGCCGGCGACGACCGCGTAGCCCGTCGCCAACGGCTCCGCCAGCGGACCCGGCTCCCGGCCGGCCGCGATGTCCTCCACGACCTCCCGGGGGACGCCCGCGTCGAGGGCGAGCTGACAGTGGTAGCCCCACTCGAAGACCTGGTTCCGGGCGCGGGCCACCTGCAGGACGGCCATCTCGAGCACCGCCTTGGGCAGGATGGACCCGAACCGGAGGTGGGCGCCGACCTCCTGCAGCCGGACCATGGCGCCGGGGCTGCGCAGGAGGGGGACGAAGGGCCCGAAGAGCTCACCCCGGGGGCCGGCGGTGATCGCCGCGACAGCCTCCTGTTGCGCCGGCGTCAGTGCCGTCGCCGGCAACTGCGGCATCCGGTCACGCACCGCTGCCGTACCTCTCGACCAGGGGCATGACCTCGGTCGCCATGAGCTCCATCGACCGGCGCGCGAGCCCCTCGTCGACCCAGTCGAGGCCGGCGTAGACGAGCTCCCCGAAGGGTCCGGTCTGCTGCTCGAAGGCGACGAGCTGCTCGGCCACCTGCTCGGGCGTGCCGCAGATGACGAGGTCGTCGAGGACCCGGTCAAGGGTGATCGCCTCGTCCGGCTCACTGCGGTCGCGCTTGAACAGGCCCAGCCGCCCGAGCTTGGTCATCTTGCGCAGCATCTGCTCGTAGTAGAACCGGTAGGGGCTGTTCCGGTCGTCACGCCCGTAGGCGCGGGCCGCCTGCTCGGTGTCGGCGACGAAGACCGTCCGCGCGATCCGCCAGTCGGCCGTGTCCGCCTTGACCCCTACGGCCTCCTTGCCCTCGACGTACTTGCCCCAGTGCGTGGCCACCCACTGCGGCAGCAGGAAGTTGGCCGACAGGGGGTGGAAGTCCTTGCGGCCCATCTCCACGACGCCCTTGGAGAAGGGCGCGACGACGGTGCCGACGACCTCGGGGCGCGGGCTCTGCAGCGGCTTCGGCAGGACGCCAACACCGAGCGGAAGGTCCATCGACCGCCGCGTCGAGACGCTGTAGCGCCCGCTCCCGGACACGATGTCGTAGGGCGGCTCACCCTCCCAGATCTTGAGGATGACCTCGATGGCGTCGGCGAACATCGCGCCCCGGTCCTCGTCGAGGATGCCGAGCACCTCGGCGTCCGACGGCAGCGCCCCGGGGCTGATGCCGAAGATGAGCCGGCCGCCGGTCAGGTGGTCGAACATCGCCGCGTTGGCCGCGACGAGCGCCGGATGCTGGTGTGACAGGTTCGTCGTGCCGGTCGCGAGCTTGATCCGGGGAGCGTCGCCGACGAGCGTCGCGAGGAACAGCATCGAGTTGGTGATGTTCTCCAGCGTGTCCGTCAGGTGCTCACCGATGAAGGCGTCGTGGAATCCGAGCCGATCGGCGAGGATGACCGCCTCGCGGTCCTCGCGGAGCGTCTCCGCCCATGGACGTCCGGGGCGGTGCAGTGGCATCGCGAAGTATCCAAGTCTCACCGGCTCAGTCAATCCGCTGGTCAACCCCGGAACAATTACGGCTTCTCACAACCTGACCGGGCCGGGATGTGGGAAGCCGTGATTGCCCCGCTGCCGGCGCGGGAGGTTGACTCGGGACATGACCGTCGTTCGGACGCCAAACGTTGACCGCGACCATTTCCGCAACGTCGCCGGTCGCTTCGCCACCGGCGTCGCCGTCCTCACGTCACGAGGCGTCCAGGCCCGGGCCGGCATGACGGTGAGTGCGCTCACGTCACTGTCGCTCGACCCGCCGATGGTCCTGGTCTGCGTCAACCGTTCGGTGCCGACCGAGCGGACCGTCGCCGAGGCGGGCACCTTCTGCCTCAACATCCTCGCCGAGGGCCAGGAACAGCTCGCACTGCAGTTCGCCCGCCCGAGCGACGACAAGTTCACCGGGGTGCGCGTCCACGAAGGAGTCCTCGGCAATCCCGTCCTCACCGACGCCCTGGCCTCGATCGAGTGCGAGGTGTCGGACACGGTGCAGGCGGGCAGCCACAGCATCTTCATCGGCCGGGCGCGGGATGCCCAGGCGCGTGAGGGCCTGCCCCTGACGTACTTCCGCGGCGGGTTCGGCGGGCTCACGCTCGACCGCTTCAACCAGGTGTACCAGCGGCTGCGCGACATGATCCTCGCGCGGGAGATCGACGGGCACGACGACATCGACGTTCCGAAGCTGGCGCGGCGCCTCGACGTCGAGCCGGCCGCCGTCCTCGCCGGGCTGTCGACGCTGCGCCGTGAAGGGCTCATCATGTCGACGCGGCACGGCCATCGGGTCGCCCCCTTCACGGCCGACGACGCCGCGGAGGCGTTCGAGGCGCGCGCGATCATCGAGCAGGGGGTCGCCGACCTGACCGTCGGCTCCGTGTCCGAGGACGACCTGGTCGCCCTCGACCAGCACTGCGGCGAGCTGTCCCGGTTCATCCTCAACGACGAGTTCACCGATTTCGAGGCCTACCTCGAGGCCAACGACCGGTTCCACCGCTTCCTCATCGGGCTCTCGGGCAACCGGCGCGCCATCGCCCAGTACGAGGCGCTGGCCATGCCGACGATCATGGCGCACAGCTTCGGGATGACCCGGAAGAGCTCCTCGCAGTTCGTCGACGTCCACCAGCGGATCGTCAGCGGCTACCGCCAGCGTGACCTGACGGCGGTCAAGGCAGCGATCGGGCTCTACACCACGCTGGCGACCGAGCGGGCCCGGGAGCTGCTCACATCGCACGGCGGATCGGTGTAGCCGTCTCGTTCAGGCCGGCGAGCAGGTCGTGCAGGCGCAGCGCGAGCATGAGCTCGGCATGGCGGGACTGCAGGTCGTGACCGAGCAGCTCCTCGATACGGTGGACGCGGTTGCGCACGGTGTTCTCGTGCAGGTGCAGGGCTCTCGCGGTCGCGGCGTAGTTGCGCTCACGCAGCCAGACACACAGGGTCTCGCGCAGCACGTCGAGCCCGCTGCCGGTGCCGCTCAGGGTCGCGAGCTCCTCCTCGACCAGCTGGGCCGCGATGGGCAGGTCGTCGAGGAAGATCGCCTCGAGACGGACGTCGGCGTACTCGATGACCCCGTCACGGGCGAGCTGGTACCGCTGATGCTTCCCGGCGAACGCCCCTCGAATCCGGCGCAGCCGCCCCAACTGGCCGTAGGCGTGGCGTAGTCCCTCCAGGCCACGCGCGGGCGCGCTCACCTCGGCGGCGACACCGTGCTCGGCGAGCAGCCGGCGCAGCCCCGCCCGCGCCTCGGCGGTCCACGCCCGCCGGGCGAGGAACCGCACGTGGATGCCGTCCGGCTCCGTGTGGTGCAGGACGTCCGTCACGGCACAGGTCGCCTGAGCGCGGCGCACCCAGTCGGTGCTGCCGGCATCGGCACGCGACGCGACGGCGATGTGGTCGGCGTCGATGTCATAGCCGAGTCCGAGCAGTTCGAACTTGTCCGGGACGTGGTCGCTGTTGAGCAGGTCCTTGACGAGGCGGAAGCGGAGGTGGTCCCGCGACCGCTGCAGGCTCTCCTCGGTGAGCATGTGCTCGCGGGCCACCTGGGCCAGCGCCGCGTTCTGGTAGGCCATGACGAGCTCGGTGAGCAGGCGGGCGCCCTCGCAGCGGCGGGCAGGGTCCGCCTCGACGGCGTCGAGGCGGCCCACCCAGTCCCGCCACATGGTGAGGAACCCGACGCGGTAGGACAGGTGCAGGGATGCCTGCACGACGCGCCGCCGGGCCTGGACGACGGCGAGGCGCCGGGGCTGCACGAGGTCGAGCTCGTCGAGCTCGACCTCGCCCATCGCGACCCGGTGCAGGGTTCGCACGTTCTCCGTGACGCTCGCGGTCAGCGCGGCGACGAACTCCTCGTCGTCGCGCAGGTGATCGAACGCCGCGTCGAGGTCGACGGCCACGACCTCCGCGATGAGCTCGGCCGAGACGGCGGACCTGAGGGCCTCCCGCAGCCACACGGGCAGCGGCGGGGGGCAGGCGGACTCCGCGGACACGGCGATCAGCGCTCCTGCAAGGGCAGCAGGACGCTCGATCGGTGGTCACCGCCGCAATGGACGCGAACCCGCGCGGCGTCCCGCCGTTGCGGACGGTCGACCGGGTCGTCGTGCAGGAACGGCCCGCAGCCCTTCATGGCGTTCTTGAAGTTGGACATCGTCACCGCGTCCTCGAGCTCGGGGTTCTCGTAGTCCCGGCCGCCGATGGTCACCGCGAGCGTGTAGCCGGCGGGGACGACGATGCACGTCGGCCAGACCTCGACGTCGACCTCGTACACCTCGCCCGCCTCGACGGGAAGGGTGCGCGAGTGGGAGTGGATCGGCCGCCACGGGGTGGAGGCGGACTCGTCGAGCTCGCGATGGCTCAGGCGCAGCCACCCCATGCTGATCGGCGCGTTGGGGTCGACGGCACCGGCGAAGGTGACCTCCTTGCCGCCGGGGTCGAACAGCCGCACGGTGAGGAAGACGTCGGCGTCGTCCGAGTCGGTGGACACGAACAGCTTCGCCGAGACCGGGCCGGTGATCTCACGGTCCGCGTCGGTCGCCGGCAGCCGGAAGGTGACCTCCCGGCCACCGGAGAACTCGACGGATCCCGGTTCAGCGTCGTTCTGCTCGACGAACTGGAGCAGGTCGGGGTCGAGCTCGAGACGCCGCCATGCCGTCTCGGGCAGCGGCCACGCGGACGCGGCTCGCTCCTCGTAGGCTTCGCCGGGTGAGCGGACGAGCAGGCTCACGGGCGGGCGCCGGTCCCAGCCGTTGTCGACGCCCTTGAGGAAGTGGTCGAAGAACGCGAGCTGGATCTGCCGCCCGTAGTCCGTGTAGTAGGTCGTCCAGTGCTCCAGGCCGTGCATCTCGAGCCACTTCTGCGCGCTGCCGGCGCGCAGGAAGCCCTCGACGTTGCCGCGCAGGTGCAGCCCGGAGCCGCCCCAGTTCCCGGCGCTGAGCAACGGCACCTCGATGTTCTCCAGCACGCCGGAGCGCTCGCCGTGCCAGTCGTCGAGCAGCGGGTGAGAGCGGATGACGGTGCCGAAGTCGCACCGGTTCGCGGCGAGCTCCTCCTCGCTGAGCGTCTCGTCGCCGCAGACGTTGAGGCCGGTGATGGGGTTGACCGGGCCGCGGTCGCCGAGACCGTACTGGACGACCTTGATCTGCTTGTCGTACCAGTGCTCCCAGAACGTCGACAGGATGCCGCCGTGGTGGGACGCGTCGCGGTAGAAGTCGCTCGCGCCCTCCCAGATGCAGACCGCGGCGAGGCCGCGCGGCCGTTCCGCCGCGACCTGCCACTGGTTCATCCCGAAGTAGGACACGCCCGAGGTGCCGACCTTGCCGGTCGACCAGGGCTGGTCCGCCGCCCACTCGACGCACGCGACGAAGTCCTTCGTCTCGCGCGCGGAGAAGTGGTCGATGTAGCCGGGCGAGCGGCCGCAGCCCCGGGAGTCGACCCGCACGATGGCGTAACCGTGCGGCACCCACTTCTCCGGATCGACGACCTCCCAGTTCTGGTACGCGCAGGAGCTGCCCGCGGCGACGTCA
The DNA here is from genome assembly GCF_039531485.1 of Dactylosporangium maewongense. Classification (NCBI taxonomy): domain Bacteria; kingdom Bacillati; phylum Actinomycetota; class Actinomycetes; order Micromonosporales; family Micromonosporaceae; genus Dactylosporangium; species Dactylosporangium maewongense. The sequence continues at coordinate 151,401 of NZ_BAAAQD010000025.1, forward strand.
GGGTGGTCGCCCGACAGCGACTCCCACGCCGTGGGGTAGCCCACCTGGAAGGGCAGCCCCTTGGCGTAGGGACCGTAGCTGAGGAGCACCGGGTAGCGTCCGGGCTCCTCCGGCAGGAACACGTCGGCGGCGAGCGGCAGGCCGTCGTCCATCGTGATGGTGACGTCCCACAGGATCCGCATGCCGTCGCGGACCTCCTTGATTCGGGCGGCGGTCTCGGTCACGGGCCTGCGAACCTCACTGCTCAGGAATGTGGACGATGAGGTCGACGCTGAGGGCGCAGCCCGGTACCTCCTGGAAGTCCCGTGGGACCTCGTAGAACCCGGCCGCGGGCAGCCCGTTCGTGAAGGGCTCGGGCCATGCCTGGAAGACGGTCGGCAGGTCCTCGAGGTCGGACAGGAACAGGTCGGCGCGGACCGCGTTCTCGATCGAGGTGCCGGCCGCCTCGCAGATCGCCGCCACGTCCTCGTGGATGCGCCGCACCTGGTCGACGATGTGGCGGCGGGTGTGCGGCAGGCTGCGGGCGAAGGCGCCGCCGGGCGCGCCGGAAGCGGTGCGTCCGAGCTGCGCGGACAGGAACAGCAGGGAGCCGCTGCGCACGGCCTGGGCCTGGTGCCCGATCGGCGCGAGCGCGTTGTCCGCGCGGATGATGTGGCGGTCGCCGCCGTGCCCGGGACGCGCGACGATGACGTAGATCTCGACGTTGCCGCCCTTGACCCCACCGATGCCGGAGACGGGGACGATGGTGCGCGCGGGCGGCTCGGTCGGCCAGTGCCTGGCCCAGACCTCGTCGATGGCGGGCAGCTGCCGGACGCCCTCGGGCGTGAGGTAGATGACGACCTTGACGACGTCACGCCAGTCCCCGCCGGCCGCCTCCATCGTGATGCGGATCTGGCGCAACGTCTCGTCGGTCTCCGCGGCGACCTGGTTGCCGTACCAGATGTGCTGTGGCACACGGGCGTTCGGGTGCAGGCCGGACTCGAAGTCGGTCGGGATGAAGCCCGCGCTGAACAGGTAGGGGCCTGACTCGACGCCGACCGAGTAGCCACCGAGCGGGCTGTGGACGTCGTGAGCGTAGGCGCGCTTCTCGATACCGGACCCGTCGAGCAACGAGATGAGCTGGATCTCGACGTGGGTGTCGGTGGCGACGAGGCGCTCGACGGGCAGCAGGCAGCTCGCCGGGCGGTCGGACAGGAGGAACTCGTCGCGGCCCTGGATGTACGAGTGCGCGACGAAGCGCCAGTCCTCCCAGTGGGTCTGGTATCGCGGCGTCCACCCCGGCTCCAGGTGCCCGTCGGTGTGGAAGGTCGGCTGCCACTGGTTGATGCACACGCCCTGCTCGAGGCTCGACCCGGCGACGGTGAGCGCGGAGTCGAGGCGGCGGTACACCTCACGGACCTGCTTCTTCACCGGGTGGCCGCTGTGCATCGGCAGGCCCGGTTCGACCTGCGCGGCCTCGGCGAGCCCTCCGTTGTCGAAGTCGGTGGCGCTCATCGAGGCGGTGAATGCGAACGGGCCGGCGGTGACGACCGGGCTGCTCGGGTACCAGTCAGGAAAGGACGCGTCGGGCACGTCGTGGACGACGCGGGGGCTGTTGTGGGTCATGGGCGAGGACTCCAGGGGTTGTGCTGCTCGGAAGGCGCTTTCAGAGGGTCTGGCCGCCGTCGACCATGAGGGTCTGGCCGAGGATCATCCCGTTGACGGGGCTGAGCAGGAACGCGGTGGGCAGGATGAGCTCACGGGCATCGAGGATGCGGCCGGCCGGGATCCCCGCGACGACCGCCGCGGTGAAGTCCGGGTCGGCGAAGAGGGCCTCGTTGACCGGCGTCAGCGTCGCGGTCGGGCCGATCGCGTTGACCCGGATACCGCGCGGCGCCCACTCGACGGAGAGGGTCTCGGCGAGCATCGACACGGCGGCCTTGCTCGCGTTGTAGCTCGACCAGTCCGGGAAACCGCGGCGGGCGAAGCTCGAGCTGGTCAGGACGATCGAGCCGCCGCCGGTCATCCTCTTGGCCGCGCTGCGGGCCGTGAGGAACACGCCGTTGAGGTTCGTGTCGACGACGGAACGGAAGTCGTCGGCGCCGACCTCGAGCGCGGGCTGGACGACGGCGATACCGGCGTTCGCGACGACGCCGTGCAGCCCGCCGAAGGTCTCGACGGCGCGGTCCATGGCCGCCTCGACGGAGGCCTCGTCGGTGACGTCGGCGACGGCGTAGGCGAACGAGATGCCGGCCTGCTCGGCCTGCTCGGCGACCGCGGCCAGTCCCTCCTCACGCCTGGCGAGTCCGAGGACGTTGGCGCCGAGCTCGGCGAGGCCGAGGGCCACGGCCTGCCCGATGCCGGAGTTGGCGCCGGTGACGACGATGGTGCGCCCGGCGAGGCCGAGGGCCTGCCCGAGCGAGGAGCGCAGCGCGGGGGCGATGAGGATGGCCATGTCAGTGGTCCATCTGGGGAGCGCCGAGGACCCGCTGGATGAGACGCATCCGCTCCCGCCGGAGCACGGCCTGCAGCCGCTCGGAGGGCAGGTGCTCGTCGACGGTCGAGTCGGACAGCGTGCCCTTGCCGGCGAGGACCTCCTCAAGGACGAACAGCCGGTCCTTGGTCACCCACAACTCCTCGACGAGGCCCTCGATCATCCGGGCGAGATCGTCGATCGTCGCCTTCTCCAAGTACTTAGGAACTTCCATGGCTTCCTCTCAGGCTGCGGGCTTGACGCCCTTGGTGATCCATGGGTAGTTGGCCGCGCCCACGCCGTACTCCTGGACGTCGACGAATCCGGCGGACTCGAGCAGCGCCTTGCGGTCGGTGAGGAGCGCGCCGCGCCAGAACGGCTCATTGCGGTGGTCCGTCTCCCAGTCGAGAACCACGGAGCGGAAGAGGCTCTCGTGCTCGCTGTAGGGCGCGACGTCGGCGACGAGGAACTCCCCGCCGGGCCTGGTGACCCGGAACGCCTCCTTGACCACGGCCTTGGCGGCCGGGGCCGGGATCTCGTGGAAGAGGATGAAGGCGGTGGTGAGGTCGAAGGTGTCCGCGTCGTAGCCGGTGGCCTCGGCCTGGGCCTGGCGCAGGTTCCACTCGAAGCCGTTGCGCGCGGCGACGAGCTTGGCGTGCAGCAGCTCGCTCGGGCCGAGGTCGATGCCGTGGATCTTCGCGTTCGGGTAGGCGTGCTGCAGCGCGAGGGCGTAACGGCCGGTCCCGACGCCGAGCTCGAGGATGTTGTCGTAGTGGTCGCGGTTGCCCTCGACGGCGGTGACGTAGCGCAGGTCGGAGAAGTGGCTGCCCGGCTTGATGGCGCCGATCCCGCCGGTCGCAAAGATCAGGTCGTAGACGTAGTCGTGGATGATGAAGCCCATGTGCTCGTGGCCGTCCCAGCCGCCGGGCGTGAGGTGGAACTCCGTCGTCCAGTATTCGGGGATCTCGACGTCCGGGTCGAGCTCGAGCACGCCACCCTTGCCGGCGTTCGCCTCGTACTCCGCCCGGATCTCCGCCGCCCCGTCCTCGTACGCCTCCAGGCCCGCCACGAACTGACGCTCGGCGATGAGACGGGTGTAGAAGCGGTCCCAGGCAAAGGATCTGGAGCCGTCGAGCAGCTCGTAGCCGAGACGCAGCCGCTCGCGGTCACCCTCGGGAAGGGTCTGGCCTTCGAGCCGCTCGTCCAGCGTCCGCTCGGCCGAGGCCTGGAGCTCCCGGCCGCTCCATGCGGCCAGATCCGCCAGCAGGTTGAAGTTGGCCCGGCCGCGCTGTTTGAGACCTGTCTTCACGTTCATCCCTCCAGAGGTGAGAGCCAGTCGTCAATTCCGCTATGCGTAACGCCGTTCCATTACGTGCACCATAGCGATCTAGGTATCCACCGAACAAGGGCCTGTGACAACTCGTCCGGCCGCTTCGACACGGTCAGCGGCCCGCCAGCCGGCGGCCCACGTCCTCGGCCGCGATGAAGGACAGCCCGAGCGCCGCGAGCAGCCCGTTGCCGGCCAGGTAGCCGTCCGCTCCCCGGCCGCTCATGCCCACGGCGGCGCCACCCGCCGCGTAGAGCCCCGCGATGGGCTCGCCGGCGGCGTCGAGGACGCGGGCCGCCGCGTCGACAGCGAGCCCGCCCTGGGTATGGAAGAGCGCGGGACGCACCTCGACCCCGTAGAACGGAGCGGCGAGGTCCGCGTCGCCCCATCGGGAGCGCCCGTGCGGGTCGGTCGCGCCGCGGCGTCCGGCCGCGGCCTGCGCGAACGAGGCCTCGAGCCGGCCCGCGGGCAGGTTGAGCCGCCCGGCGAGCTCGGCGGCCGAGTCGCCCTGGCGCAGCACCCCGGACGCCTTCGTCTGACGGAAGTCCTCGAAGGCGAGGCACGCGTCGTGGATCCGCTGGTCGAAGATGATGAACGCGCGGTGGTCCGGCTGCGTGAGCTCGAGCGCGGCGAACTCGGAGTAGCCCTGGGTCTCGTCGGCGAAGCGGCCGCCGCTCGTGTTGACGATGAACCCGCCGTGCATCACCGTCGCCCAGCCGACCAGGATGCTGCTGAGCGAGAGCGCCCCGTGGCCCTGGTACGCGTCGAGGCAGTCGACGGCCGCACCGAACGTCCGCCCGATGCTCAGCGCGTCGCCGCGCGAGGCCTCGCTGCCGTGGTAGACGGCGCCGGCGATCTCCGGGATGTGCTCGGCGACGAGCGCCGCGTCGGCCCCGAAGCCGTTCGTCGCGAGGACGAGGGCGTCGCAGGAGATCTCCTCGGTCGTCCCGTCCGGCGCCTCGGTGACGGCGACGAGGGCGTCGTCCTGGTGCCGGGCCGCGACGAGCCGCGCGGGGACGACGATGTCGATCCCCCGCTCCCGGGCGACCCGGTGGAGCATGCCGAGCAGGATCGTGCCGTGCCGTCCCGGCACGGTGTGGCAACGGTGCCGCGTGTGCCCGGGGTACTCGAAATCCGTGACGAGCTCGAGTGGCAGCTTGAGCGAGCCGGCCAGCCACTCGACGAGCGGGGCCGAGATCCGGCTCAGCGCGTCGGTGACGACCGGGTTGGCGCGACCCTTGGTCTTGTACCGGACATCCTCGGCGAAGATCTCCGGCGAGTCCTCGACTCCCGCCTCATTTTGGAACAGCGATCCGGCACCCGGAATCATGGCCGTCGACATCGCCGTGTTGTTCGCCCGCAGGAAGTGCTCGTTCGCGTCGATCACCGCGACCGAGAGGCCGAGCTCCTGTGCCCGCAGCGCCGCGACGATGCCGCCGCCCGCACCGGCCACGAGCAGGTTGACGTCCGCCATCTCGTTTCCTCCTTCGGACGCGTCAGTACTGGTCATCGGGGGTCGTCACGCGTCGGAACGGCGACCCCGGCCGGCGGTGGGCGATCGCGAGGCCGATCCCTCGGGGGGAGTCGTCGTCGGCGAGTGAGCTGAAGCCGTAGTAGTACAGATGCAGACGGTCCTCGACCGGGACCAGCCGGGTCGCCGCCGCGCCGAGGCTGTCCCACGCGCCGGGCTCCCCCGCCGTCAGCACCGGGCCGTCGGACTGGTGGTGCCAGTGCCGGCCGTCGTCGGAGTCGGCGGTCGCGACCGAGCGGCCGTGGCGCTCGTCGAGCCCCGTGTACAGCATGAGCCAGCGGCGGCCCACGCCGAACGGGTTCTCGAGCACCTGCCGCGTCACAATGCCGTGCGAGTCCCAGGGCCGCTCGCCGTCGGCCCAGACGAGCGGACCCACGCCGGTCAGGACGGCCCCGTCACCGGACACGAAGGTGTCCGTGTGGAACACGCCGAGGTCCAGGGTCGGTGAGGTCGTCTGGACGTAGATCGTCCCGTCGGGGTCACCGAAGGCGTTCGGCCACGCGCGGTAGAGCCGGTCCGGGTCGTAGTCGAGAATGGCACCGCCGGTGGCCGGGCCGGGGACGCGGGTCCAGGTCACCCCGTCGGGGCTGATCGCGTGCCCCGGGCGCATCCCGAGCCCCGTCACCGCCCCGAGCCGTGTCTGGCTCGCCCGTACGGTCAGGTCGCCGCCGAAGTACCACAGGTGCCAGAGCCGCCCGTCGAAGGTGACGTCGGTGAGCCCGACGTGCGAGGCGTCGAAGCTCGCCGGGTCGCTGCTCGGGGCGAACACCGAGCCGAGCTCTTCAGGGCCGTCGAACCTCTCCCACCCGATGCCGTCGGGAGAGGTGGCCAACGCGATCCGCCCGGACCCCAGCGTGCCCGGTGCCGGGCGGTCGTAGGCGCGATCACGGCAGTAGTACCACATGCGCCAACCGGCGTCGGTACGGTGCACGACGGCGCCACCCACCCGGTAGTCGTCACAGCGGCCTGCGGGGCCAGGCCCGAGAAGGAACCCGTCCATGCGCATCGTGCGGCCTCCTATCCGTCAACGCCGTGCTCCCCGACCGCAGCCGCCCCGTCGGCACGACACCTGTCAGCTACCTGTTGCTCCGTCTACGCCTGCGCCGCGCCGCACATCTGCCGCAGCACCTGAACTCGCTGGTGCACGGCGACGACGTGCTCGGCTGCCGCGGCCATGGCGGCGTCGGCCATCTGACCGTCGGGCAGGACGACGACTCCCGCCGCGACCTGCCGGCCCCGGGCGAGCGCCGCGAGCAGGCTCTCGGCCTTCTCGACCTGCGCCGGCTCGGGTGCGAAGCCCTCCACGATGAGCGGCAGTTGCCTCGGGTGGACGGCGGTACGCCCGAGAAACCCGGCGGCACGCCCGGCCGCGCAGGACCGGAGCAGACCTTCGTCGTCGTTCAGCCGGGGATGGACCGACATCATCGGCGGCGGCAGCCCGGCGGCGCGGGCGGCGACGACGAGTCGCGAGCGCACCCAGTCCAGCCCGCCGTCCCCGGTCAGCCGCAGGTCCGAGCGCAGGTCCGCCTCGCCCAGCGCGACCGACGCCACCCCGTGCGCCGCGGCGATCTGCCCGAGCCGCTCGACGCCGACGGCCGTCTCGACGAGGACGGACACCGGCACGTCCCGCTCGAAGCAGGCCCGCACCGAGTCGACGTCCTGGGCCGACTCGACCTTGGGCAGCCGGATCGAGTGCACGGTGACGTCGGCGAGGACCTCCGCGAGCGCTTCGAGGTCGGCCCGGCCCCACGGACTGCTCACCGGGTTGACCCGGACGCAGAGGCGCGCGGTGCCGGACCCCGACGACCGGTGCCGCAGCAGGTCGACGACCTCGCGCCGCGCCGCGTCCTTGCGGCTGGGAGCGACGGCGTCCTCCAGGTCGACGATGACGACGTCGGCGATCGTCGCGAGTGCCTTGTCGTGCCGGTCCGGACGGTCCGCCGGCACGTAGAGTGCGGTGAGCTCGGGTGCGGGACTGTGTGCCTTGAAGGGATCCACGCCGTCCTCCTCTCGCGTCGGCGGCCGGTTGTCGCTGGCTGCCTTACTCGGTGGTCAACGGACGCCGCTGGTACTGACCGCGGGGCTCCCCCTGGATCACCCCATCGGCCAGGACGTGGTGGCCGCGCACGAACGTGTCGGTCACGGCGGCGGAGAGCTCGACACCCTCGAACGGCGTGTACTCCTGCGTCGAGAACGAGTCCTCGGCGCGCACGACCCACGACCGCGAGTCGTCGACGAGGCAGAAGTCGGCGTCGTACCCCACCTTGACGACACCCTTGCGACCGGAGAGCCCGTAGCGCTGTGCCGGGTTCCACGCGGTCAGGGCGGCGATCCGGTCCAGGCCGAGGCCCCGCCTGCGGCCTTCGGTGATGAGCGCCGGCAGGAGGTACTCCGCTCCGCCGAAGCCGGACCTGGCCACGAAGACGTCGTCGCGCTCCTCGCCGAACTTCATCTCGTCGCGGCAGCAGGCGTGGTCGCTGACGACCCAGTCGATCTCGCCGTCGAGGACGTGCTCCCACAGCCCCTCGACATCGTCACGCGAGCGGAGCGGGGGGTTGACCTTGCCGCCGATCCCCGACGCGCTGTGGTAGTCGGCGATGAGGTGGCCGATGGTGACCTCGCGGCGGAAGTTGATGTGCGGGAAGGTTCTCGCCATGAGCAGGGCCGCCTCGACGGCCTTGCGTCCGCTCAGGTGCAGCAGGTTGATGTTCGCCAGCCGCGTCTCGTGGGCGAGGTAGGAGGCGATGGAGATGGCCAGGCCCTCGGAGTGCGGAGGCCGGGAGGCGGAGTACGCCTCGAGCCCGGTGAGCCGCCCCTCCTGCTCGACCATGGCGGTGTACGCCGACATGATCTCGGCGGTCTCGCAGTGCATGCTGAGGGAGATGGAGTCCGCGATCTGCGGCTCGGCCTCCCGGGCCGCCTGGATGCCGCGCATGACGAACTCGAAGTGCGCGAGGTCGTAGCGCTCGCCCTCGGGGGTCATGAGGAACGAGCTCTGGTCCGCGGACCGGCCGTGCAGGCCGTGGCCACCGTAGAACATGAAGATCTTGAACGACGTGACGCCGTGCTCCTTGATGAGCTCGGGAATCTCGCCGATCTGCTCCTTGGACATCGGCGCGAGGTGGAAGGCGTAGTCGATGTACGCCCGGCCCTGGCTGCGCTCGAGCACCTCGGGGAACACGTCACGGTACGCGCCGCCCTTGTTGAGGTAGTACTGCCCGGTGCGCATGTAGTTGAGGCCTGTCGTCACACCGCCCTGGGCCGCCGCCTTCGACTCGGTCTCCGTGTCGATCTCGAGCGGGTTGTAGATGCCCCAGTGCTGGTGGGCGTCGACGACGCCGGGCAGCGCGAGCTTGCCGCCACCGTCGACCGTCGTCGTGGCGGTGGCGTCGCCGAGGTGGCCGATGGCGGCCACCCGCCCGTCCGTCACAGCGATGTCGGTGAGCACGGTCTGGGGCGACTCATGGGTGACGAGGCGAACGTCGCGGACGATGAGGTCGTAGTTCATAGGTCGCCTTCCTGCGCGGTAGTGGTGACGGAGTACTCGATGGCCGCCACGTCGTCGAGGGCGGAGAGGGCGACGCCGACGTCGCTCAGTTCGTCGAAAGCCAGCACGCGCGCCGCGATCAGCGCCACCGCTGTCTCGGGGAGGTGTCGCCCCGCGTTGTCACGGAACTTGAGCTCGACCTCGTCGTCGGAGAGCGGGTGCTGCGGACCTCCGCGGTTGACAAGGATCCGCTCGGTCACGGCCGAGCCGTCGACGAGCTCGGCGGTGAGGACCGCGGGGAACTGCTCCGGGAAGATCCGGGTGCACTCGTCGTCGGCGACGACGCTGACCTTGTCCATGATCTCCCGGCGCATGGGGGCGGCCGCGAGTTCGTCGGTGTAGTCGTCGAGGCCGACCCCGAGGCCGCCTCCCCCGCCGAGCATGCCGACGGCGACGGCGTACGGGCCGGAGAACTGGGCCTGATAGCCCGTGGCCGGGCGGCGCTTGCCGTCGATCGGCTCGCCGATCGTCCTGATGACGGGCGCCGGGACGCCGAGGGTGAGGCTGCGCACCGCACGGTGGTCCACGCCCCTGCGCCGCAGCGCGGTGGCGGCGTCGATGGCGGCGTGGGTGAAGTGGTTGGCGGGGTACGGCTTGAAGAAGATCCTGGGCACCTCCCACTCGGTTCCCAGGCCCTCGAGGATGGCGGCAGGGTCGAACTCGCCGCGCAGGAACGCCTCGAAGAACCCGAAACGCCCTTCGAGCACGGTCGGCGGACCCGTGATGCCCCGGCCGACGAGGTCGGCCGCCGTCACGGCGGAGTGCGCGGCCCAGCCACAGTGCAGCCGCTTGACGTTGCCACCGGTCCGGTTGGCCTCGATGATGCCGGCGGCCATGGACGCCGCGACGCCGAGGGAGCTCGTCAGCTGCGCCTCGTCCTGGCCGAGCACGACCCCCACGGCCACCGCGGCACCGAGGGCGCCGCAGATCGAGGTCGCGTGCTGCCCGTGCTCGAAGAACACCGAGTTGCCGGCCTGCCGGTCGTAGCCGGCCATGCCGATACGGACGCAGACCTCGAGGCCCACGGCGATCGCCGTGACCGCCGTGCGACCGTCGGTGCCCGCGCGCTCGGCGGCGGCGAGCACGCTGGGCACGATGGTCGCGCTCGGATGGAGCACCGAAGGCAGGTGCGTGTCGTCATAGTCGAGGGAGTGGGCGAGCACCCCGTTGCCGAAGGCGGCGAGCGCGGCGGGGACACGGTGCGGCACTCCGATCGCGCGCGCCTGGGGGGCACCGCCCTGCTCGGCGACGTAGTCGATGACTGCCTGGCTGCTGTCGAGGCTCTGCGCCGCGATGCAGATGCCGAGCGTGTCCAGGACCCGCTGCCGCACGCTGGCCGTGACCGCTGGGGGCAGGTCCTCGTAGCGGGCCCGGGCGGCGAACCGCGCGATCGCCTGGGCGAGGGTCGCGTCATGCACCGCTCGTCACCGCCAGGGGACGGACCGGCGATCCGGTCGCGCCGTAGAACTTGAGCGGCGAGGCGACGAAGACGAACTCGTGCACGCGCTGGGCGGCGAGCTCCTCGAGGTCGAGGGTTTCCATGATGTAGATGCCGGCGTTGACGAGCAGTACACGGTGAGCAGGCAGCACACTGTGTCCCGCGCCCGGAGGGAGGCACTCGAAGGCGATGGTGTCGGCGCCCGCGGCGACGACGCCCCGATCCGCGAGCCAGCGCGCGCCGGCCTCGCCGACACCGGGAACGCCGGATTCGCCGCCGATGAAGACCGAGCGGTCGGGGTTGTCGAAGTGCCTGCCCCAGCCGCTGCGGATCAGGACCACGTCGCCGGCCGCGATGGACCCGCCCTGACGTTCGAGGGTGATCTCGAGGTCGTCGGGCGTGATCTCGTAGCCGGGAGGGCATCCCTCAGGGGTGCCGAGAGCCGCCGGCACGTCGAGGAGGACGCCACGACGCACCATGGCGGGGATGGTGTGCGCCCCGAGCTCGATGAAGCGACCGCCTGAGGAAGCCTCATAGGCGTCCGAGCCGTCGAAGAGGCGACCGTCCTGCGACACGTGGGAGAGGGCGTCGATGTGCGTCCCGACGTGCGTGCCCATGGTGATGATGTCGTTCGAGGCCGAGCCGCCGTCCGCCCGCACCATGTCGCCGTGCCGGCGCGGCAGCGCGTGCCAGTAGTGGGGGTGGTTGGGAGACTGGGGCATCCCCACGAAGAGGACCCGCCCCAGGTCGAAGACGCGCACGCCCTGCGCCACGGCTTCGATCAACACGTCATCCGGCACGTGAACCCTGTCCTCCGTTTCCGGTCGGGCATTGAAGGCGCCCTTCACCTCCGGTCCCGCTGATGTAGTCACGGAGACTAGCCGAGAAACCCGCAGAGCGGAACACCATTGCGCTCTGTGGAAAGCATCTCTTTCGCGGTACGGCGCCCGCGCCAGCGTTGCCTGTCCGGCGATCCGCAGGCAACCCGCGAAACTCGGGCGATTGACTCCGGGCGACATCGAACCTAGCTTTGGTTCGGAACGATGTTCCACTGATCGGAACCAAGGAGGGACATGTCTCAGGATTCGTTGCGTGGCGTCAGGGTCATCGACGCGTCCACGATCCTGGCAGGCCCGCTGTGCTGCCAGATCCTCGGCGACTACGGAGCCGAGGTCATCAAGCTGGAACATCCGACCAAGGGCGACGCGCTACGAGGTCACGGACCGTCCAAGGACGGGGTCCCGCTGTGGTGGAAGGAAGTGTCCCGCAACAAGCGGGCCGTCACGTTGAACCTGAAGGTGCCCGCCGGGGCCGAGGTGCTCAAACGACTCGTCTGCGAGTCGGACGTGCTCGTCGAGAACTTTCGTCCGGGGACGCTTGAACGCTGGGGGCTGTCGCCCGAGGCGTTGCACGCCCTCAACCCCGGACTCATCATCGTGCGGATCACCGGCTTCGGCCAGAACGGTCCCTACGCCTCACGTCCCGGGTTCGGGACCCTGGCGGAGGCGATGAGCGGCTTCGCCCACCTCACCGGTGAGGCCGACGGCCCCCCGATGCTGCCCGCCTTCGGCCTGGCCGACAGCATCGCGGGCATCGCCGCCTCCTCCGCGGCCGTCATGGCCCTCTACCACCGGGACGCACGCAACGGCGCGGGCCAGGTCATCGACCTCAGCCTCATCGAGCCGATCCTCACCGCGGTCGGCCCCGGTGTCACCGTCTACGACCAGCTCGGCGTCGTCGAACAACGGCACGGCAACCGCTCGACGAACAACGCCCCCCGCAACACCTACCTCACGAAGGACGACCACTGGGTGGCCGTCTCGACGTCCGCACAGGCGATCGCCGAGCGGGTCATGCACCTCGTCGGCCACCCGGAGGTCGTCGACGAGCCGTGGTTCGCAGCCGGGCACACCCGCGCCGAACACGCCGACGAACTGGACGAATACGTCGGCACCTGGGTCCGCAAGTACAACCGCGACGAGGTCCTCGCGGCCTTCGAACAGGCCGGTGCCGCGCTCGCCGCTGTTTACTCCGCCGCCGACATCGCCCACGACCCACACATCCGCGAGACCGAGATGATCACGCAGGTCGAGGACCCCGAGCTCGGCCCGATGCTCATGCACAACGTCATGTGGCGGATGTCGCACACACCCGGACGCATCCGCTTCACCGGCCGTTCCAAGGGCGCCGACACGGAAGAGGTGCTCACCGAGCTCGGCTACACACAGGAGGAGATCGCCGACCTGCACGCGGCCGGAGCCGTCTGACGCGAAGACACCCATCTCACAGCAACGGTCTACGGCGACACCTCATACGTCACTCCTACGGCGGCGCCCATGCCTCTCTCCTACGGCGGCGTCTCATGCGTCTCTCCTGCGCAGGAGGACGACGGCTAAGGCGAAGGTCAGCGCCGTGTACGTGCACAGGACAGCGAGGCCGGCCCACGGGGACAGCGGATAGTAGCCGGTGGCGGGGGTGTACACGCTGTCGACCTGGGGGTAGCGGGTCAGGGTCTGCTGGACGGCCATGGCCGCCGCCGGGGTGAACGTCGCCAGCCACTCGGCCATGGGTGGCGGCAGGAACGGCGTCCGCGCCAGCAGGTGGGGCAGCACGGTGGCGACCACGACGGCGGTCACCGCGGTGGCGCCGCGCCGCACGACCGTGCCGACGGCGAGCGCGAAGACGGCGGTGACGGCGAGCAGCGCGGCGGTGCCGGCCTCGGCCCGCAGCAGGGTGCCGTCCGTTGCCGGGAACACTGTGAGACCGAGGCCGCGGACCACCCGCAGCCACAGTGGCACCGCGATGACCGTCGCGGCGAGGCAGACGGTGAACGTGACGCCGGCGAGCACGGCCGCCTTGGCCGCCAGCAGACGCACCCGGTGTGGGCTCGCGCTGAAGGTGGTGCGGATCAGCCTGGTCCGGAACTCGGTCGTGATCATCTGGGTGGCCATCACGACGATGACGACCAGCGCCGGGAACGTGCCGAAGAGCAGATCGGCTGCGGTGGCACCGACGGGCACCTCGTTGCGGGGCGCCGGGCCGAGGTCGCCGGCGCCGGTCACGGTGAAGCCGTCGCCGGACGCGGTGAACCCGCCGGACGTGCCGGACGGATAACCCGCGAACGTGGCCGTGCCCGCTCCTCGCTGGTCACCGGTCCAGTCGGCGGCAGGCCACCAGGCGCCCGTCAGTTGAGGGTCGCTGAACGTGGCGGTGGCCGTGTTGCCGGCGGTGCCGATGCCGTCGACCAGTGGCGGGCAGGCCACGAACAGGCCCACCTGCACGGTGCCGGACAGTCCCGCCAGCCGCACCGAGTCGACCTCGCTCCAGCTCGCGCCGTCAGCGGAGACCTCACCGGTGACCGTGTCGCCGGCTCGGGTCAGACGCAGCCAGCCGCCTGCCGCAGCAGCGCGGTCATGCAGGTAGTCGTGCTGCATCCGTACACCATGAGCAGCCGTCATCATGATGGCCGCATAGCGGGCGCCGGGCTCGTCTCCCGCGCTGACGATCAGTCCTGCCTTCGCCCATGGGCTGGTGGAGGACGGGGCGGTGACCGCGACGGTGATGCTGCCGTCGCCGGCCAGCGGTCGGTGCACGAAGAAGTAGGCGTCGCTGACGGGTTCGCCGTGCGGCCCGATGGGCACCGTCGTGCGCTGCTCGGGCGCCCCGCCGGCCAGGCCCGTGAGCGGGAACAGCACGATCATCAGGGCGGCGGCCGCGGCGGCGCGCACCCAGCCGGGCACGGTGCGGAACTTGGTCCATTCCGACCGCAGCAGCCTGGTGACTTGTGTCATGGCTTCGGTTGTACGCCGGCGGGGGTGACAGGACGGTGTCGATCGCTGTCACCGGGCTGTCACCTCCCGCGTGGCATCGTGGTCGGCGTCGCTCTTGCTGCATGGAGGTGTGGTCATGCGAGTGCTGGTGGTCGAGGATCATCGGACGCTGAACGCGTTGATCGCGTCCGGTCTGCGCCGCGAGGCGATGGCCGTCGACACCGCCCTCGACGGTCTCGCCGCGCTGGAGCAGCTGGCCGCCACCCGCTATGACGTCATGGTCCTGGACCGCGACCTGCCCGGCCTGCACGGCGACGAGGTGTGCCGGCGCACGGTGGCCGGCGGGGCGGGCACCCGCGTGCTCATGCTCACCGCGGCCGGCACCGTCCGTGACCGGGTCGAAGGGCTCGGCCTGGGCGCCGACGACTATCTGCCCAAGCCGTTCGACTTCGCCGAGCTGGTCGCGCGCGTCCGGGCCTTGGGCCGCCGAAGTACACCGGCGCTGCCCCCGGTGCTGGACAACGGTGACCTGACTCTCGACCCCAACCGGCGGGTCGCGTCGCGGGCCGGGCGGCGGCTGGATCTCAGCCCGAAGGAGTTCGCGGTGCTGTCGCACCTGCTGGCCGCCGGCGGCCGCGTCGTGTCCGCCGAGGAGCTTCTCGAGCGGGTCTGGGACGACGCGACCGACCCGTTCACCACCACCGTGAAGACGACGATCGCCCGGCTGCGCGGCAAGCTCGGCCAGCCACCCGCCATCCACACCGTCCGCGAGGGCGGCTACCGGATCGGCGAGCGATGACCGGCCCAGCGCCGCGTCGCCGGTTGCGCACCCGGCTCGCGCTGCTGCACGCGGCGTTCGCCTTCGGCTGCGGCGTGCTGCTGCTGGCGTTCGTCAACCTGCCGCTGATCAGCACCGGCCACACCACCCCCGTCGACGGAAGCAGCGGCGCCCAGGCCACCAGCAACCTCGGTGAGCTGTTGCGCTACTCCGCCGTCGCGCTGGTCTTCATCGCCGCGCTGTCCGTCGTGCTGGGCTGGTGGATCGCCGGGCGGGCGGTGCGCCCCCTCCAGGTGATCACGTCTTCGGCCCGGGCGATGTCCGCGGACACCCTCGCCGCGCGGCTGCGCGTGCCCGCCGCATACCAGGAGTTCGCGGAGCTCGCCGACACGCTCGACGACCTGCTGCGACGGCTGCACGCGTCGTTCACGGCGCAGCGGCAGTTCATCGCCAACGCCTCCCACGAGCTGCGCACTCCGCTCACCGTGCAGCGGACCATGCTGCAACTGACGCTCACCGACCCGCACGCCACCGACGAGACGCTCCGATCGGCCTGCCACGAGCTGCTGGAGCTCGGCGAGCAGCAGGAGCACCTGATCGACGCGCTGCTCACTCTGGCGACGGGCTATCAGCCGATCGACCGCTGGGAGCGGTTCGACCTCGCCGAAGTGACGCGGACCGTCGTCCTCGACCATGGGGCGGAGGCCGAGCGGCGCGGCGTACGCGTCCACACCGTGCTCGCCGCCGCGCCGGTGCTCGGCGACCCGCGCCTGGCCGCGAGCCTCGTGACGAACCTGGTCGGCAACGCGCTGCGGCACAACGTCCCGGATGGGACCGTCGAGGTCGCCACGTCCCCCACGGGACGACTGACCGTCGGCAACACCGGGCCGCCGATCCCCGCCGCGGAGATCGGGCGACTGTTCCAGCCGTTCCAGCGCCACGGCACCGACCGCACCGGCGACACGGATGGCCACGGGCTCGGGCTGGCCATCGTCGCCGCCATCGCGCAGGCGCATCACGCTTCGCTCGCCGCGTGCCCCGGGCCGGAAGGAGGTCTCCACATCACCGTCGATTTCCCACCTGCGCCCTGACAAACCGCAGGTATCGGGCCGAGCGCTCGCGCCGACCTCACGCGGTCAGTGTCGGCAATAGCCGGGCGCGCCGTCAGAAGGGGCCGCTGTTGAAGGCCGGGACAGCGGTGACCGGATGGCTCGGCTCGTGGCAGCGCGGCTGCTACGACGGGGCACCCCTTGGCGCGGGACCGCCCTGGTTTAGGCGGCACGAGAACCACCTGGTCAAGGCGGCACGGGAACCGCCCTGGTCGAGGCGGCGCGGGACCGCCCTGGTCGAGGCGGCGCGGGACCGCCCTGGTCGAGGCGGCGCGGGACCGTCCTGGTCGGGACGGCGCGGCACCGAGGCAGTGCGGCGAGGATGTCGGGGCGCCCTGCCGGGAGCTGTGCGGCCGCGGCGGCACCGAGGGCAGTGCGGTGGGCAGGCCGCGGCGGCACCGAGGGCAGCGTGCGGGGCGGGCCGCGGTCGGTGGCGCCGCAAGGTCCGGCATGGGCGCTCGTGGTGACGCCGGTGGCTGGGGCCTGGGGATTCGGCACCGGTGCGCACGGTGGTGCTGGGTGGCTGGGGCCTGGAGGTCCAGCACGGGCGGGCCGTCGTCGGCGTCGGGTGGTGCCGGAAGGTCCGGCATGGGCTCGCGGTGATGCCGCCGGAGGGGCACAGCGGCGAGGACGGTCGGAGTGCCGTGGCGTGTGCGGGTGTCCGGCTCGGGTAGCTGTCAACGTGGGACGCCCTGAAGAACGGCCTTGGGCCGGCGCCTGTGGCAGGGCCGGCCCAAGGGTGTGTCGTCGTACGGGTGTTACTGCGGCAGGCTGAACTTCTGGGCGCCGCTGCCGTTGCAGTCCCAGATCTGCATCTGGATGCCCTGGGTCGTCGAGCCGTTCGGGTCGTCGAGGCACTTGTTGGACGCCGGGTTGTAGTACGTGTTGTCGGCGCGGTGGATGAAGACCTGGGCGCCCGTGCTGTTGCAGTCCCAGATCTGGAGCTTGGCGCCGTTGGCGGTGGAGCCGCCCGGGATGTCCAGGCACTTGCCGAAGGCGCGGAGGGTGCTGCCCGCCTCGACGTAGGTCCACTGCTGCGCGCCGGTGCCGTTGCAGCCCCAGAGCTGGACGGGCGTGCCGTTGGCGCTGTTGGAGGAGCGGACGTCCAGGCAGAGGCCGCCGGGGCCCTTCACGGCCTTGCCGCTGGTCGGGGGCGGCGTGGTGCCACCGCCACCGCCGCCACCGGCCGTGTACGCGGCGACGTAGTCGACCATCATCGGGGCGCCGGACACGGTGGAGGCGTAGGGACCGCCGCCGAACGCGGCCGGGAAGCCGCCGCCGATCGCCACGTTGAGGATGATGAAGAAGCCGTGGTGGGTCGCGTTGTTCCAGGTGGTCGCGTCGACCTGGTTGGCGTTGATGGTGAAGAAGTTGTTGCCGTCCAGGTACCAGCGGATCTGCTCCGGCGACGTGCTGCGGTCCTGCTCGACGGCGTACGTGTGGTAGCCGCCGTTGCAGCCGCCGCAGGCGCGCTCGCCGCTGCCGATGCCGGTGGTCTCGTTGCACGGGCCGCCGGGGTTGGTGCCACAGTGCAGGGCGCCGAAGACGGAGGGCCGGCCGTTGATGTTCTCCAGGATGTCGATCTCGCCGATGCCGGGCCAGCCGGTCGCGCCCGTGCCGCGCGCCGCCGCGCCCAGCATCCAGAACGCGGGCCAGTAGCCGGCGCCGTTGGCGGTGTTGACGTTGGGCTGTGCGATGCGCGCCTCGACCCGCAGCTTGCCGCCCGCCGGTGCGGCGATGTTGGTGCGCTGCGTCTCGATGCGGCCGCTGGTCCAGTTGCCGGCGCCGTCGCGGAGCGGCCTGATGGCAAGGTTGCCAGCACCGTCGAGGTAGACGTTCTGGGTGCTGTTGGTCATGTTCTCGATCTCGCCGGTGCCCCAGTTGCCCGCGCCGCCGGGGTACCCGTGGCCGAGGTCGTAGAGCCAGTTGCCGGTGTTGACACCGGTGTTCGCGGCGCCGTTGAAGTCGTCGGCGAAGATCTGGGTCCAGCCGGACGGGGTGGGTGGCACCGACGCGCCGGCGTCGGGCAGCACCGCGATCGATGCGGCGGCCACCACGGCTGCGCCGGCGGCGGCGAGCAGCGCGGTGCGGCCGCGGAGCCTGCGGGGTGTGCGTTCTTGTTGGATCTCCACGGTGAGGGTTGCCCTTCTCGAGCAGGAGCGGAGACGGTGCGATTGGCGGGACGCCACACGTTGGCGGACGTGAGAGCGCTCTCAGCATCCTGGGCTACTGGAAAGCTTGTTGTCAATAACTGCAGGTCCGGCAACGCGATCACGCACGACGCGACATGCTCAAAGACCACCGCGGGGCGAAAAAGTGCACCCGCCGCCGGCAGTACCGGCGACGGGTGCGGCGAACGGAGTCGTCAGCGCAGACCGGCGCGCCTGGCGACGGTGATCAGCTTCCCGGGGTCGTCGGAGATGATGCCGTCGACGCCGAGGGCGATGGCACGGTCCATCGTCGGCTCGTCGTCGATGGTGTACGGCACGACCTTCAGCCCGTCCCGGCGGTGCAGAACGTCGACGGTCGGGCCGTGGAAGTAGGCCGGGTTCTGCCGCAGGTACCAGTCGTCGGACACGACGGTGCCCTGCGCCGGGTCGTGGACCTGCCAGTTGGCGGAGACGGTCGACGCGCCGCTCGCCTTCACCAGTTTGCCCAGGTCGCGGTGCTTCCACCAGTCGAGCGTGCCGGTCCACGGGCTCTTCACCGACGGGTTGCCGTAGACCGCCTGCAGCGAGCACTCGTCGGCGAGGGTGGCGCACTCGGCGGGGCCGTACTGCCAGACCAGCGCGACGGTCTCGATCCTCGGGTTCAGCGCGCGCGACAGCTGGATGGTCCGCCAGTCGAAGGACTGGATGGTGACCCGGCGGTCCAGGCCGGCCTTCGAGATCGCGGTGACGAGACGGATGGTGAAAATCCAATACGGCTCGGTGTCGGCGACGGTCGGGCTGATTTTCGTCTCGATGTTGAGCCGGATGTCGTCGCGGCCGCTGGACTTGACGACGGCGAAGAGCTCGTCGAGCGTCGGGATGCGCTCGCCGGGCGCCGAGGCGTTGCCGCAGTCGACCGTCTTCACCTGGGCGAGGGTGAGGTCGTGGATCGACTTGCCGATGTACGGGAACAGCGGGTCACCCGGACGGACCGGCGCGGTGTCGCGGCAGTGGGAGCCGTTCAGCGAGCGGTCGTGGCTGACGACGAGCACGCCGTCCTTCGTGACGCCGGTGTCGAGCTCCAGGGTGGAGATGTCGGCGTTGCCCAGCGAGTTACGGAACGCGGCCAGGGTGTTCTCCGGCCGGGTCGCCTTGCCGCCGCGGTGCGCCTGGATGTCGAAGGGTGACTTGGTACCGCGCGGCAGCGTGAAGCCGCGCTGGGCGGCGACGGTCCGCAGGCGGTCCGGGTAGTCGGTGATGATGCCGTCGACCCCGTCGTCGATGAGCTTGTTCATCGTGGCCGGGTCGTCGACGGTCCACGGGATCACCTTGATGCCGTTGGCGTGCGCGTGGCGCACCATCGCCGCCGTGACGTACGGCTGGTAGCCGGCGTCGGTGACCTTGCCGTTCTGCGGGAAGCCGTGCACCGGCGAGAAACTCGTCACGCCGATGGATTTCACGGCCGCGATGGGGTCGCCGCCGAAGTCGTCGATGTCGAGGCCGCCCAGCCACGGCGAGGCGCCCGGCTGGCCGGTCTGCAGGAAGTCGCGGTTGGTCAGCGCGACCAGCGCGAGGCGCGGCTCGACCTCGCGGAAGCGGCGCAGCGCGCCCCAGTCGAAGCTCTGGATCGTGACCCGGCGCAGCAGGCCAGCGGCGCGGATCTCGCGCGCGGCGACCTGGACGAACTGCTCGCGCGGCGCGGTCTCCTGCGGCGCGCCGGCCTCGACCTTCGTCTCGAGATTGAACTTGACGTCCTCGTTGCCGTAGCGGGCGACGAGGTCGAACACCTCGTGCAGCAGCGGCATCCGCGATCCGGGGGTGAGCAGCTGACCCGGGTGCTCGGGCAGGCCCTTGCTGCCGCAGTCGAGCGTGCGGACCTGCGCGAGGGTCAGGTCCTTGATGAATTTCCCGACGTACGGGAACACGGGATCGCCCGCGGCGACCGGCGCGGTGTCGAGGCACTTGGCGCCGCTGACGCGACGGTCGTGGGTGACGACGGCCTGGCCGTCGGCGGTGATCTGGATGTCGAGTTCGAGGGTGGTGACGCCGAGCCGCAGCGCGTTGCCGAACGAGCTCAGCGTGCTCTCGCTGCGCAGGCCGAGGCCGCCGCGGTGGGCCTGGATGTCGAAGGACGCCTTGCGGTGTGCCGCCGCGGGCGTGGCCACCGCCAGTGGAAGGAGAAGGCCGGCCGCGATCGCGGCGGCCGACCATCGAGACATGGACATGCCGGGCACGTTGCCAACGTCAGGCGGCGCGAGGCGGGGCGGAGGTTGACGGGCCCGTGAACGCCGGGCGTACAAGCTTTCACGGCGTCCGGGCAGTCCAGTGCCGAAGCTTCTCGGGGTTGAGCACCGCCCAGATGTGCCGGACCCGGTCCCCCGCCACGTCGAACGCCAGCACCGCCGCGACCGCGCCGTCGACCTCGGCGACCAGGCCGGGCTGGCCGTTGACGGTCCGTTCGGCGAGCCGGAACCCGGTGCGGACCGCGAAGAACCGGGCCACCTCCACGGCGCCCACGACGGGGCGCGGTGCCGCGTTGACGAGGCCGCCGCCGTCGCCGGTCGCGGTGACCGCCGGGTCGAGCAGGCCGATGAGCGCGTCGACGTCCGCGGCCTCCCACGCCCGCCGGAACGCCCGCACCACGCCGGCGCGGTCGCCTGCCGGCGGTGCGCCCTCGCGGTGCTCGCGGATGCGCCGGCGGGCGGACGACGCGAGCTGCCGGCACGCCGCCGGGCTGCGGCCGACGATCCCGGCGACCTCCGCGAACGGGTACTGGAACACGTCGTGCAGCACGAACGCGACCCGCTCCGCGGGCGTCATCGCCTCCAGCACCACGAGGAACGCCATGCTGACCGACTCGTCGAGGGTGACCCGCTCGGCGGGGTCGGGCGCGGCGCCGTCGGGCCGCCCGCCGATCCACTGTGGACGGCCGGGCAGCGGCTCGGGAATCCACTCCCCGACGTAACGCTCGCGCCGCACCCGCGCCGACCCGAGCAGGTCCAGGCAGATCCGCCCGGCGACGGTCGTGAGCCACGCCGCCGGGTTCTGGATGGACTCCTGTTGGTGTTCGCTCAGGGTGTACCAGCGTGCGTAGGTCTCCTGGACCACGTCCTCGGCGTCCGCGAGCGATCCCAGCAGGCGGTACGCGAGGTCCGTCAACCTGCGCCGCTCGGTCATCACCGGTTCCATGTGCCCCCTTCCGTTCACCTCCAGTGTCGACGAGACAGCCCCGCGGATTGTGAGCCTCACATGTCGGCCGCGGGCTTCGTCGTACATGAGCAGCCAACGACAAAGGGTTGCCAACTGCCGACGAGCCAATGGTCAATAGTGCTCACTAGTTAGCTATAATTTGCATTGTGAACCTCAAGGAATGGGCAGCGGCCACCGGCATCTCGTACGCGACCGCGCGCCGGCGTTACGAGACCGGGACGCTACCCGTTCCCGCATACCGGCTTGGGCGCCTGATCATGATTGGTGAACCGCTGACCGGCTCGGCTTCAACGTCCGGGCAGA
>NZ_BAAAQD010000026.1:0-171480 GCF_039531485.1 Dactylosporangium maewongense
TGCTCTTCTTCCTCGCCAGCTGGAACCAGTACCTGCTGCCCCTCGTCCTCGTCGACGACCCGACGAAGCGGACCGTGGCCGGCGGGCTGGGCGCGTTCCAGGGCCAGTACGGCACCGACATCGTGCTGCTCTGCGCCGGATCCCTGCTGATCATCCTGCCCTCGCTGGCGATCTTCCTGATCTTCCAGCGCAACTTCGTCAAGGCGCTGATGCAAGGAGCCGTCAAGTGACGGACCGAGTCCCGCCCCTGGAGGTTCCATCGCATCTGGCCGACCGACTGCTTCAACGACCCGGCAGGCCAAGCCGCCGCGGCCGTCGCCGCCTACGAAGCCGCCCTCGCTGCCGACTCCCAACCCAGGACCACAGTGATCGAGGAGAACTCGCCGACGGCGGATCTGTTGCCGGCCGAGCACCTCATGGACGCCGGTTACCCTTCCAACACGAACCTGCTGGCCTGCCGCACCGAGTACCAGGTCCGCCTGATCGCCCCGATGCGCGGCGACTCCTCCCGCCACGCCCGCACCAACAGCCCTACGCCCGAACCGCGTCCACCATCGACTTCGACCAGCAACGAGCGATCTGCCCGCGAGGCCACCACTCGGCCACCTGAAACCCCACCCGCCAAGACGGTCAGGACGTCATCGAGGTCAGCTTCCCCCTCAGCGCCTGCATCATCTGCCCGGCCCGCACCGAGCGCACCCGCTCACAGCAGCGCCGACGACAGTTGACGCTACGACCCGCCACCTGTACGAATCCCTCCGCGACGCTGCGGGTGCCAACAAATCATCCGGCCAGGTTACGGACTTTGATCGGCAATCTCTGGCATGACCGCCGACCGCCTGCTCGCCGTCGGCGACAACCCCGAACGCATGACCAGTGAGGCCCCTTTGCCGCCCTCTGCGGCGTCAGCCCGATCGAAGCCTCATCCGGCAAGACACAGCGCCGCCGCCTCAACCGCGGCGGCGGCCGCCGCGCCAACTCAGCCCTCTACACCATCACCCTCGCCAGACTCCGCTGGGACCAACGCACCCGCGCCTACGTCGAACGACGCACCAGCGAAGGCAAAACCCGACGCGAAGCCATCCGCTGCCTGAAGCGCTACATCGCCCGCGAGCTCTACCAACTCATCACCCGACACCAGCCCCTCAACCCCTTGACATCCATAGGGGCATCAAGCTCGCCACGCGCTACCAGGCCACCGTCACCATCACCGCGATCAACGAATGGCTCTGACCCGACCTACCAAACACGTCTTAGGTCCACCACAAACCTACATCGAAGGACCACCGACATTCGCGAACGCGCCGGAAAGACTGAAGCCCGTCAACGAAACGAGAAGGGCTTCGAATCATGAACCAGGCAGTCGTGCGTCGCGTCACCGGGCTCTGCGGGATCCTCACGGCGATCGCGCTCATCGTCGAGGTGCCCCTGTACTTCATCTACGACGGCCCGCCGCCGGACTGGAACGTGCTGACGCGCATCCTCATCGGGATCCTCGCGTTCGTCGCGTTCACAGGCCTCGTCACCGGCCTGCGCGAACTGGTCCGCCGGGCCGCTCCCGATCACGAATGGGCGGCGTCGCTCGTATCGGCGGCAGGCCTGATGTACATCACGGTCACGCTCGTCTCCATGGGCCTCGAGGCCGGTGCAGTCATCGCCGCTGACACGGCCATCGACCCGACGATCGACGTGTCCGGCACGTACATCCTGTATGGCACGATCGGCCGCACCACCCTGGCGCTGTTCCTGGCCGCGCTCGGCTCGCTCGTCCTGCGAACCGGCATCCTGCCCCGCTGGACTGGCGTCACCGCCGTGACGCTCGCCGTCGTCAGCGCCGCCTTCATCCCGTCCATCTACTTCGGCAACGACCCGGCGAACTTCTACGCCGCCAACGGTTGGGGGAGCACCGCCACCGTCGGCGCACTGCTGAGCTACTGGCTGCTCGCCTTCGGCATCAGCGTCACGCGCAGCGCGCGCCGGTAAGCCGGACACGCGGAGAACGACCGTTGCGCCAGCCGCAACGGTCGTCGCGTTCGTCGCCTGCGGCGGGCGGCACCGGCGGGGCTCCCGGCGTGCTCCGGCGGCGTCGGTCAGGCGTCGATGTTGCAGCGGCGCTCACCTTTCTACGAGTCCGTCGTCGGGCTCGACGCCGTCCATCGCGACGACGTCTCGGTCGCCCTGCGGTCCGTGCGACCAGACCGACGATTTGGTTGGCGGCTTGCCGACAGCGCGTCGCGTTGACCCGGGCGTAGTCGGTGCACAGAGTGCCGGCCACAAGGTTCGCTCATGCTGCGGCGTGCTCCACCAGGGCGGTCACTGCCGGATGCCACAGCCGGTCGATGGCGCCACGGAGCACCAGCCGCCGGGCCAGGACCGGCCGCAGCGGTACCAGCACCAGTCGCGGGTCGAGCATGGCGGCGGCGAGCCCGGGCACGATCGACACACCGATCCCGGCCCGAACCATCGCGAACAGGGTGCCCAGCTCCCGCACCTGGTGCGTCGGCGCGAACGGGACGCCGCTGCGGCGGTGCGCCTCGCGGACGTGCCGCTCGCAGCCGCCGCGCGAGAGCAGGAACGCGTCGTCCTGCAGATCGGCGACGCCGACGGCGTGCTCGCCGGCGAGGGGATGGTCGCGACGCAGTACCGCATGGAACGTATCCTCCGCGAGGACATGACCTGGTCCGGGTGGTGGGTCCACGACGACGGCCAGATCGACGGTGTGGTCGGCGAGCCATTCGGCGACCTCCTCGTCCTCACCCTCGAACAGTGCCACGTCGACGCCGGGCAGTTCGTCCCGCCAGCGGGCCAGCAGCCCCGGCATGAGGCCCTGGCACACCGTCGGTGGCGCGGCGAGCTTGATCGAGCCGGCCGGTCGGCCGTCACGCTGGGCGGCCAGCATCCCGATCGCCGCTGCGGCAACCACCGCCGCTCGGGCGTGCCCGGCGATCGCCGCACCGAAGGCGGTCGCACGAACCCCACCCTGCCGGATCAGCACCGGATGGCCGAGGGTCCGCTCGAGCGTGGCGATCGTGTGCGACACCGCTGACTGGCTGATGCCGAGCGTCGCCGCGGCGCCGCTGAAGCTGCCGTCGTCGAGGACCGCGACGAAGGCGCGGAGCTGTGCCAGATGCATGAGCACTCCTCATAGTGCACTGCGTGCCACTTGTTGGACTCATGATGTGGCGCGGACGCATGATCCGTCCATGCGCAACGTCCGCTGGCTGCCCTCATTCCTAGCGCTCTCCCTGATCTGGGGGTCTAGTTTCCTGTTCATCAAGGTCGCGGTCACCGCCGGCGTCGAGCCGGTGTGGCTCGCGTTCTGGCGCTGCGCCTTCGGAGCCATGGCCCTGGCGGTGTGCTGCCTGGTCCTGCGGGCGCCCCTGTCCCGGGACCCTGTCGTGTGGGGCCATGCCTTCGTCGTCGCCGCGCTGCTCAATGCCGTGCCGTTCGCGCTGTTCGCGTACGGGCAGACGCAGATCACCACCGTGCTCGCCGGCGTGTTCAACGCCACGACCCCGCTGACGACGTTCGTCTTCGCGCTGGTCCTGGTCCCCGCGGAGCGGCCGACCGCCCGCCGCATGGTCGGCCTGGTCGCGGCGTTTGCGGGAGTGCTCGTCGTGCTCGGCGTCTGGGACGGGCTCGCCGGGGCACCGCTGCTCGGCACGCTCGCCTGCCTCGGCGGGACCCTCTGCTACGGCGCCGGGTTCGCGTACACGCGCCGATTCCTCTCCGGCCGGGCGGAGTCGGCAGCAACGCTGTCGGTGATGCAGATCGGCACCGCGACACTCCAGCTGGCGCTGGTAGCCCCGCTCGTCGGCGGCGCGCCCAGCTGGCCCGGCCCGCAGGCGGCCCTCGGGCTCGTGACGCTGGGGGCGGTCGGCACCGGCGTCGCCTACATCCTGAACCTGCGCATCATCCAGGCCGCCGGCCCGACCGTGGCGGCGTCCGTCACATATCTCGTCCCGCTATGGTCGACGCTGTTCGGCGCGGTCCTGCTCGGCGAGCCGGTCGGGCCCACGACACTCGCGGGCGCGGCCCTGGTGATCGGCGGCGCGATGCTGACGGCCGCACGGAGGGACACCCCATCCACGGTCGGCGCCGACCAGGAGGCCCCTCCTCACCACGTGCCACCTCCGACGCCCGCTCCCGCCACGTCCCCCGCACAGCCGTGACGGGTGCTGCTTCAGCAGTGTCGGTGATCTGCTCGATGGCGTCGATCTGTTCGATCAGGGCGGTCAGCGCGGCCAGGGCGGCCAGGTAGGCGCGGTCCGCCGACCGGGGAACGGGCCGTTCGATATCGAGGGGTGTCAGCAGATCGGCGATCACCGTGTTCTCGCCGCGTTTGCCGGGGACCTGGCGTTGGCCCAGGACCACCCCGTGGTCGTGAGTGACCGCTGCGACGAGGAACACCTGCCCGGCCGGGGTGCGGGTGCCGTGCAACAGCTTCCCGTCGATCGCGGCGGCGGGCAGCAACCCAGCCGGGGCCGGGTGGGTCACCGCTCGCGTGGCGGCGCGGCGTTGCTCACGCTCGACCGGCACGCGGCTGATCTACCCCTTGTGGAAGGCAAGCAGACCGCGTTCGACCATGACGTCGTCGTGCCGCTGGTGATCGCCGGCCCCAGCGTCCCTGCCGGCACGAGCCGCCCCCAGATCGTGCAGAACATCGACCTTGCCCCCACGTTCCAGCGCATCGGAGACGCGCCCGTCGCAGGCGACGTCAACGGCCGCAGCCTTCTCACCCTGCTCACCGGCGGACAGACCGCACCGCGGCGCACCGGCTCGCTCATTGAGCACCACGGCCCAGGCACCAGCGTCGACGACCCTGACGTGCAGGATGCCCGCAACGGCATGCCGACCACCTATGAGGCGCTGCGCACGGCGACCTACACCTACATCGAATACGACAACGGCGAGCGGCCGGACTTGTAGGCAGTCCTCGTCACTGAGCACGGGATCTTCGCCGACCTCGGGTACCTCGAAGGCGCCGCACCGGGCCGCAACCGCCACACCGAAGGCACCGCCCCATGAGGGCGGTGCCGAAAGATTCGGACCGCCGGCCACCTTCGGGATCTGGGCCAACGGCGTCAACGGCTCGGCAGGGTCATCGAGGCTGAGCGCGACGGGACGTTTTCGTCATCATCCCCGGAGGCTCGGCGACGATACGGCGAGCACGCCTCGGCGACAGCACGTCGGCCCCGCTCTCCGTCGGCGTCAGGAACAGGGTCATCGGCCACCTGCTTAACCGAGCGGGCCCGTACTTCGTGCTCGGCAGGCTGGCCGTCCCGCAGCAACGGAACTTCGCCGGGCGTGACACGCTCACGCTGGCCGACCGTGGTGGTGAGCAGAACGACGTAGTCCGGGTCGTAGGTACGCGCGGCCTGCAGCAGCGCTGGCGCTACTTCACCTTGCACATGCGGTATGAGGAGGAATCCTCGCCCGCCCCACAGGTGGGTCGCCGCGTGAATGGCCAGCTGCGCCCAGTAGTGCCACGCGCCGCCTCCATCGAAGACGATGGCGACGCGGGGTGCGGAAAGCCCGATCTGGGCAACGATCGGCGCGGGTGTGGGCATCCTGAACACCCTAAAAGACAGTGATCTACCGGCGTGCCGAGGCGGGCCGGACGACCCGAGCCGCCGCGGCGGTGGGAGATGCTGAGCCGGCTGGTCCGGCGCTGGTTCTGCGCTGGTCGGCCATTGGTCGGCCGTCGACTTCCAGGCACGACGAGCGCCGGGCGCCTGCGACAACCCCGCTCGTCGTGAGAATGATTCGTGTCTACAGTCCGACAGCTGCGTTCCCGCTCCCGTCTGATCGGTACATGATCGGCGCCGCGGCGACCGGCAGCGGCCGCTTGTCCCGGCCCACCGGGACGGTGGTCCCTTACCGCTCGGGACAGGCGCGTGGTGTCCTGCTCGGGCCAGGCCGGATGCCGTCGCCCCGGCCGAACCGGCCGGTGCCTGGCCCGGGAAGCGTCGTGAGACCGTTGGTGAGGAAGTTCTTTGAGACGTAGCTCAACCGGCCGGCGTTGGCTGGCCCTGGCCGTCGTCGCGACACTGGCGGCGAGTGGCTGCACCGACGACAGCGACCGCGACGACACAGCCGCACGCGGCGCCGTCGACCGCAAGTCCGTCGCCGCCGCCGCCGCCGGCCTGCCCGCCGAGCCGGCGGCCGCGGCGGAGCAGCTCGTCGCGACGATCACCAGCGACCTGGCCGGCGCCCCGGCCGCCACCGCCGAGCTGCTGCGGCGCTCGGGGTTCGCGATCGTGTCCGCGAAAGGGCCGGTCGTCGCCGCCCCGGACGAGGTGACGCTGCTGGACGCGCCGATCTACGCCGAGCTGGTCCCGCTGCTCGCCGAGGCGACGCGGGAGGGCGACAGGTACACGCCGGAGCAGTTCTCGGCGCTGCTGGTGGCCGTCGGGCTGACCGACAAGGCGCCGACCTTCGCGCAGCTCGCCACGGCGATCGGCGGCTGGGGCAAGCAGCCCGGCGACGGCGCGGTGTTCACGACCGCGGGCGCCGCCGTGCGCGCCCTCGCCGCCCAGCACCGCCAGGTGATCCATCCCGCCGCCGACCCGGCCGAGGTGTGGTTCGACCCGTTGCAGACGATCCTCCTGCTCAGCCACGCGACGAGTCGGTTCGCGCTGGTAGCCAAGGGTGCCAAGAACGGCGCGGCCGCGCCCGCGCCCGGCCTGTTCGACCGGCTGGTCGGCGTCGGCGTGGCCCACGCGGAGGACCCGAAGGGCGCGTGCGGCGAGTTCGCGGCCCTGTTCGCCGCCCCGGACGACCCGGTCATCAAGGCCAACAGCGACTTCCTGAAAGGGGAGCTCAAGGACCGGCTGGCCGGCGCGATTCTCGGCGAGGGCGCGAAGGAGATCTTCGACAAGGCCAACGAGGCGTGGGGCAAGGCCGGCGCCACGGCCAGCGCGATCATGCTGATGCTCGGCACCCGCATCGACCTCACCGCCGACAAGTCCGCGACGCACTTCAAGCACGCCCCGGGCAGCCGCGGCGAGCATGTGACGCTGACCGCCACCGCGATCTTCGACATCAAGGTCGCCCTGGAGAAGCTCGAATGCTACGCGCTCGCCGGCGTCGAGATGCCGAAGGCCGGGCCGATGGAGGGCCTGACGGTCCGCTGGTCCAGCCAGCAGCCGCAGGTCGGTACCATCCAGAAGGGCGGCGGCCAGCTCTTGCAGGCGGTGGCCGCGGACAGCGCCAAGATGACCCGTGGCGAGAAGACCGGCAAGGACGGCAAGTCCACCCTGGAGGTCAAGCCGCCGGTCGAGGACCCGCCGGGCGAGGGGCCGGAGCTGCGCGGCAAGGCGACGTTCATCGCGGCGCTGGACAAGGAGAGCTTCCCGTTCGAGCTCGGCGACACCTACGGCCTGCTCGGCAACCCGGTCGGCTACGGCATCGGCAAGACCTTCGACCTGCTCCGCGACGTCCTGGTCAAGGCCGGGCTGCCGAGCCAGACGATCACGATCGCGGTCACCTACCACGGCTCGGACATCCTCGTCGCCAAGGGCAGCAACTCCGTGAACCTGATCCTCGCGTCGATTCCCAAGGTGTACGTCGACCTGGTGAGCTGCACCGGCCTGGCCGGGCCGTTCAAGGGCAAGGGCGGCTACAGCGGGGTCGAGTACAGCGAGTTCGAGCAGCTCGCCGGCGCCGTCGCCGGGATTCCCGTCCCGAAGAGCATCGGCGGCCAGGAGAACTCGAACCTCAGCGTCCTGACCAACGACCGGTCCGGCCCCAACCCGTTCTTCATCATGACCGGCGAGGGCGGCAAGCAGTTCCTGGACGGGGTCCTCGACCTCAACCCGGACCGCTACCTGAACACCCGCGCCGAGATCCTCGACGACTGGCGGGTCGGCCGCCCGGTCGGCGAGGTGGAGATCCTCCTGGCCGGCAACTCGTTCCCGCTCAGCGACCTCACCTGGCCCGTCCTGCGGGTCACCGAGGACCCGCGCTGCCCGAAGGTGACGTATGAGTACGACAACCTCTGACCACCGCCGCCGGGTGCTCACCGGACTGCTCGCCACGGTCCTCGCCACGGTCCTCGCCGCGTGCACCTCGGACCACACGCCCGCGCCGCGGCCGACGACCGGGGCGGGCGCGAACCCGCCGGGGGCCGCGCTGCCGGCCGGCTTCGCCGGTCTCTACGTCACCCCCGAGGTGATCGCGGTACCGCTGCCCGGCGACGGGCTGCGCATGGTCACGGCGCAGCGGTGCGACCGCCTCGTGGACATGCTGGGCGCCGGCCAGTGGTACGTCGCCGACGAACTGCGCTACCCCAAGGAAGCGGCGGCCTCCCAGGAGGTCTTCAGCGGTCTCGGCCTGATGCCCGCCCTCCTGCTGCGGCGCGGCGACCGGCGGGTGTTCGCCACGATCGAGGGCGCCACGGACTGCACGGCGACCCTCACCACCCTGCCGGCGCAGGAGATCACGGTCAGCGGTGCCGGGATGCCCGGCACCCGCCCGGGCTGGGCGGCCACCACCCGGTGCTACCGCAGCGGCGGCGACCTCAGCGTGTCGTTCTACTTCGACACGGACGCACACGTCGGCGCCATCGGCACCGTCACCATCGCCGCCGACGGCAGCGTCTCCGACGAGGACCTGAGCATCACCGTCGTCCAGCACACCGGCGCCCTCATGAACACCCTGTCCGGCCTCGACTGGTCCGCCCCGAAACCGAAGAAAGGGGTGACCCTCAGCGAACTGACGGCGGAGGACGTCGACGGCGCGAAGGCGTCGATGACCGGCCCGGCCGAGCGGCCCGCGGGCACACTGACCCTGCCGGCCCTCAGCGACGACGCGGGCAAGCTGGGCGAGGTCAGCATCACCGTGCCGTTCGCCTGCGCGGAGGTCGGTACCCTCGGCGCCTGACGCGTGCTGTCTCACGGGCGTGGCCGGCTCCGCCGGCCACGCCCGTCGCGGTCAGGCCTGCATCGCGAGCGGGATCGAGCCGAGCAGCGCGGCGTCCTGCGCGAAGTCGGACAGGACCACCTCGGGCGGGTACGGCAGCGCGTGGGAGAGCCTGTCGATCAGCAGCTCGCGCACCAGGTCGTCGCGGGCGACACCGCCGACGAGCACGATGCGCTGAGGGTCGAGCAGCAGGCAGCACGTGACGACGTGGCGGGCCAGGTCACCGACCCGGGCGACCAGCGCGTCGCGCACCAGCCCGGGCGACACCGCGGCCGCCGCAGGCCTGCAACGGGACCTTGCTGCGGTAACGGCCGGGCTGAGCCTGCCCTGGAGCTCCGGCGCGGTCGAAGGCCAGGTCAACCGCGTGAAGATGCTCAAAGACAGATGTACGGCCGAGCCAAATTCGACCTGCTGAGGCGGCGCATCCTCCAACCCAACTGACCGGCAGTCCCGACCGCCCCGCCACGCTTCGCGTGACAGAACCGAATTAGGTGATCGTCCACAACCAGAGGCTTGTCGTCCGTATTTGAGGGTGCAGGAGTCCGGGTCACGCTCACCACCGCCCGTTCGCATGACGTCGATTCGAGCGTGCCAGCCTTTCTGACAGTGGCGCGCTTGGCCGTCCGAGCTGCCATCGAACGCCGATGAAGGAGCTGAGGTTCGCTGCTCACGGCCATCGGGTACTGCGCAAAGCCAGTCCAACGTCTCGTCGAGGTCGAGGGTGGCCCGGTAGTGGCTGGCACAGTCGAAGCGGGTGGCCAGGCCGCGCCAGTGTTTGCGCCGGCAGATCGCTGGGACCTTGCCGAAATGCCTCGACGGCATTCCGACACTCGAGCAATTTTCGAGCAACTCAGGTCCACAGTGGACATTTAATTGAGGAGTTTCCGCAGCTCAGGCGCGTCAAGCAGCATTGAACTACACGCTGCCTGAGGATTAAAGACCTTGTTGAGGCTCGAACGCGCACCGACCTGGCGACCCTCGACGATGTCGGTGACCTGCGCGAGCGTGAACTGCTGGTGGGCGTGCGCCTGCATCCACGAGCGTGCCACACGGTCGCGGAGCAGATCGGTCGCCGACCCGGCCTGCTCGTCGCGCACCGCCCGGGATCGGATCCCCGCCAGGTCGCTGCCCGCGCCTGGCTCCGACCAGCCCTGGGCCCACAGGTCCTGCACCGCCGCCATCCGCGGCAGCAGCTCGTCCTGCTACTGCTTGGTGCCGAACTCGAAGATCGTCGGGGCCAGCAGGAAGATGCCGTTCTGCGTCACCCGCTGCGGCGCACCGGCCCGGTAGTACTCCTCCTCGAAGATGAGCCACTGCCATATCGACGCCTCGCGGCCGCCGTACTCCTTGGGCCACGACACGACCGACCACCGGTCCGCGTGCAGCGCCCGCTCCCACGCCAGGTGCGCGGCGAAGCCCTCCGCGGTGTCCCCCGAGGGCAGCGGCTGCCGCGGCACGTTCGCCGCCAGCCAGTTCCGGGCCTCCGCCCGGAACTGCTCGTCCTGCGCCGACCAGGTCAGGTCCATCTCAGCCCTGCCCCGCCTCGGCGGCGCCCGCTGGCGCCGTGTCACGGTAGCAGCGTAGTTGCGTGCGGGCCACCGTGCGCAGGTGCACCTCATCCGGGCCGTCGGCGATACCGAGGATCCGGGCGCTGGCCCACATCCGGGCGATCGGGAAGTCGTCGGTGACCCCGCCGCCGCCATGTGCCTGGATCGAACGGTCCAGCACGTTGCGGGCGACCCGCGGCGCGACGACCTTGATCGCGGCGATCTCGGTCGCGGCGTCCTTGGCCCCGCCCCGATCAATGAGCCACGCCGTCTTCAGCACGAGCAGGCGGGCCTGCTCGATCTCCATGCGGGACTCGGCGATCCAATTGCGGATCACGCCCTGCTCGGAGAGCGGGCCGCCGAACGCCTCGCGGGCCATCGTCCGGCGCACCATGAGCTCGAGGCCCCGCTCGGCCATGCCGAGGCAGCGCATCGCGTGGTGGATGCGGCCCGGGCCGAGGCGGGCCTGGGCGATCGCGAAACCGTCGCCCTCAGCGCCGAGCAGGCTCGTCACCGGCACCCGCACGTCGTCGAACCGGATCTCGCAGTGACCGTGCTGGTCGTGGTAGCCGAAGATCGGCAGCGAGCGCACGATCGTCACCCCGGGGGTGGCGACCGGCACGAGCACCATGGACTGCTGCCGGTAGACGGCCGTCTCCGGGTCCGTCTTGCCCATCAGCACGAGGATGTCGCAGCGCGGGTCCGCCGCGCCGGTCGTCCACCACTTGCGTCCGTTGATGACGTACTCGTCTCCGTCGCGCACGATCGAGGTGGAGATGTTCCGTGCGTCGGAGGAGGCCACGTCCGGCTCGGTCATCGCAAAGCCGGAGCGCATCGTGCCCTCGAGCAGCGGTGTGAGCCACTGCTGCTTCTGCTCGGGCGTGCCGAACATGTGCAGCAGCTCCATATTGCCCGTGTCCGGCGCGGCACAGTTGAGCGCCTCGGGTGCGAGGTAGGGCGAGCGTCCGGTCTCCTCGGCGAGGTATGCGTACTCGACGTTCGTGAGGCCCGACAGATCAGGCAGGAAGAGGTTCCACAGACCTAGCCTGCGCGCCGTGTCCTTCAGTCCTTCGACGACCGGCGGCAGGACGTGGGACACGCCCCCGTTCACGCGGGCCGCGGCACCGAGCTCGGCGGCGTACACCTTCTCGGCTGGGTAGACATGCTCGGCCATGAACGTGCGCAACGTCGCGAGCAACTCGCTCGAGCGCGGGCCGGGGCCGAGGTCCATCTGGGTCAGGTCGGTCGCGTCAGCCACCGTCACTCCTTGCCTGAGTTCACGCGGAGGGCGATCTTGCCGCGAGCGCCACGGTTCATCACCGTGGCGAGCGCGCGGGCAGCCTCCTCGAGCGGGAAGACTTCGCTGACGTGTGGCCTCAGCCGGCCAGCGGCGACCCACTCGAGCAGCGTCGTCATGTTCGCGGCGTTCGCCTCCGGGTTGCGCTTGGCCCAGGCGCCCCAAAGGACCCCCAGCACCGCGCCCTCGGTGAGCAACAGCCGGTTGAACTTGACCTGCGGGATCTCGCCCGCCGCGTAGCCGACGGTGAGGAACCTCCCAGCCCACGAGAGGGTACGCAGCGCCGCGGTGGCGGCGTCGCCACCGACGGGGTCGTAGACGACGTCGGCACCGGCGCCGCTGGTCAGCTCGCGCACCATCGCCGTCATGTCGTCGTAGCCGATGGCGTGGTCGGCCCCGTGCGCCAGGCACAGCTCACGCTTGTCCTCGCTCGAGGCGGCCGCGATCACGGTCGCGCCGAGGGCCTTGCCGATCTGCACGGCGGTGAGGCCGACGCCGCCGGAGGCGCCGAGCACAAGCAGTGTCTCGCCGGTTGCGAGGCCGGCCCGGTCGACGAGCCCGTGATAGGACGTGCCGTAGACAACGGGGATCGTGCTTGCCTCGACGAGGTCGATGCCCTCGGGCAACCGGTGGACCATACGGGCGTCGACGAGCGCCTGCGCGGCGTAGCCGCCGATGCCACAGAAGCCGATGACGCGGGTGCCGACGGGCGGGCCGGTCACCCCGTCGCCGAGCGCCGCGACCGTGCCGGCGACCTCACAGCCGGGCACGAACGGCAGCTCCGGCTTGGTCTGGTAGGTGCCGGCGACGATAAGGCCGTCGGGAAAGTTCACCCCGGCGCCGACGACGTCGACGAGCACCTGCCCGGGGCCGGGCTGCGGCTGCGGCCCGTCCGTCACCGTGAGCACCTCGGGATCCCCGAGCTTACGGACCACCATCGAACGCACGGCTCAGCCCTCGCTGCCCGAGCGCGCCGCCTTGTCGGTGCCGGCGAACTCGTCGCGGATCCGGTCGGCGACCCCGGTGAGGTTCAGCTCGAACGTGAAGCCCTGCTCGAAGCGGTAGCTGCGGTTGACGTCCCACAGGTCGATGCCGTTGAGCGAGGCCTTCGCGGCCCGGATGACGGTGGGGTTCTTCGCGGCGATCTGGGTCGCGACCGCGAGCGCCGCCTCGCGCAACTGCTCGCGGGGTACGGTGCTGTGGACCGTGCCGTACGCGTGCAACTCCTGGGCGGTGGCCGTGGCCGAGGTGTAGACCATGGCGCGCATCCGGTGTTGCGGCACTATCCGGGACAGGTGGGTCGCGGCACCGAGGGCGCCGCGGTCGACCTCGGGCAGGCCGAAGGTGGCGTCGTCGGAGGCGACGATGACATCGGAGTTGCCGACCAGCCCGATGCCGCCCCCGAGGCAGAAGCCGTTGACGGCGGTGACGACCGGGACGGGGCACTCGTAGACGGCCTTGAACGCGGCATAACAGCCGCGGTTGGCGCCGAGCAGCGCGGTGAATCCGTCGGTGTGCTGCATCTCCTTGATGTCGACGCCGGCGTTGAAGCCGCGGCCCTCGGCGCGCAGCACGACGACCCGCACCGACTCGTCGGCGCCGGCGGCGTCGAGGGCGGAGGCGAGTGCGAACCAGCCGGCCACGGGCAGCGCGTTCACCGGTGGGTTGTCCACGACGATCTCGGCGATGCCGTCGGTGTGGATGGTCGTCGTCACGGACGGGTGGGTGGTGGGGGTCATCCCTGCTCCTCGGTAGTCCCGGGCTGCTCGCTGGTCTCGGGTGTCGCGCCCGCGAAGGGTGGCGTCAATGCCTAGGGCGGCCTGTTGCACAAGGGGGCCCGCCGCAGCCGGCCATCCCTGATGGAAAAGGTCCTAGGGCAGCACGAACGTCGCCCATACGGTGACGGCCGTGTCGCCGGTCTGACGCCGGCAGGTCAGCTCGACGTCGACGCGGCCCTCACGACCGTCCTCGCCGTCGAGCACGTAGGTGCGCAGTGGAGCACCCTCGAGCGTGAGGGTGTCGCCCGGCCACACCTGGGCCAGGAACCGGATGCGGAAGTCCCGCACGTTGGGGCCGCCGAGCCAGTCGGTGGCGAAGGTGCCGAGCAGGCTCGCCTGCCACATGCCCACCGAGAAGGGGCTCGGGAACCCGGCGGCCGTGGCGAAGACCTCGTCGTGGTGGATCGGGTTCATGTCGCCCGAGGCGCCCTGGTAGCGGACGAAGTCGGTGCGGGTCACCGGGCCGTAGGTGCGCGCCGGAGGGGTCGCCGGGACGGGCAGGCCGGCCTCGGGCGGGCCGGGCCGGGCGGTGGAGGTCGTGTCGCTCACGCGGAGGCTCCGTCCTGTGTCGTGCCCTCGGTGTCCGGCGGGCGGGCCGTCTCGACACCGGTGAGCTTGGCCTGGGCGACGAGACGCCCGGTCTCGTCGCGGAAGTCGGTGTACATCACGGCGAAGGTCATCTCACCGCCGCGGCGACCCACCTTGGTGTAGATCTCGCCGATGCGCGACTGGCAGGTGAGCCTGGTCCCGGCGCGAGGCGGCTCGCCGAAGAAGGTGTACTGCTGCTCGGCGTGCAGGCCGCGCTGCTGGTCGAGGTCAACCGCGGACCACGGGTTGGAGTCCTCGTCCTGCCAGAAGAAGGTCGTCGTGAGGAACGTCGGCTGCACGACCGGGTGCTCCTCCTGCAGGTAGGCCGCGTCGGCCGCCCCGGTGGCAAGCGCGAATTCGCGGATCTTGCCGCGCTCGACGTCGAGCCGGAAGGGGGCGCCGGTGACGCCCTGCGCGTCGGGATTGGCCACGACGAGCTCCTTTCGCTGGTCAGGTGCGCGCTGGCGGCACCGCCGGCGCGCGCCGGGTCGTCACGGGTGCTGGCTCGAGACGGACACGACCTCGCCGGTCATGTACGACGAGTAGTCACTGGCGAGGAAGACGATGACGTTGGCGATCTCCCACGGCGTCGCCGCCCGGCCGAAGGCCTCCTGGGCCGAGAGCTGGGCGAGCAGCTCGTCACTGGTCACCTTGGCCAGGTGGGCGTGCATCGCGATGCTCGGGGACACCGCGTTGACCCGGATGCCGTGCTCGGCGACGTCGAGGGCCGAGCACCGGGTCAGCGCCATGACGCCGGCCTTCGCCGCGGCATAGTGCGCCTGCCCCTTCTGCGCGCGCCAGCCGATGACGGATGCGTTGTTGACGATGACCCCCTTGCCCGCCGGGATCATGTGCCGCAGCACCGACCGGGTCGCCTTGAACGTCGAGGTCAGGGTCACCGACAGGACGGAGTCCCACTGCTCGTCGGTCATGTCCTGCACGGCCGCGGTGCCGCCGAGGCCGGCGTTGTTGACCAGCACGTCGATGCCGCCGAACTCGGCGGCGACGGTGTCCATGAGGTGGTCGAGCTGGGCCTGGTCGGTGACGTCGCAGGGCACCGCGAGCGGCCGGTGCCCGGTGAGACGCTCGATCTCGTCGGCCGACTCGGTGAGGCGGCGCTCGTGACGGTCGCTGACGGCGACCCGCGCGCCTTCCTCGGCGGCGCGGCGGGCCGTCGAGAAGCCGATGCCGGTGCCAGCCGCGGCGGTGACGAGCACCGAGCGCCCGGAGAGCAGCCTGTGGGCGGGGCCGGCCCAGTCGGCGGTGGTGTGACCGGTGTCAGCCACGGGTGGCCATCTCCTTTGCGATCTCCTCGACGCTCCAGCGGGCGCCCTTGTCGACGGTCCAGTCGTAGCTCCATGGCGCGAAACGGCGGATCTCGCCACCCTTGGCGTAGTACACCTCGCCGGTCACCGGCGCGGCGGCGGTGAGCAGCCAGGCGACGAGCGGGGAGACGTTGCCCGGGTGGTAGACGTCGAACGCGCCCGCGTCGGCCGGGGCGGCGACCATTTCCCCGATGCCGGGCAGGTCCTGGGTCATCCGGGTGCGCGCGACCGGGACGATCGCGTTGACGCGTACGCCGTAGCGGCCGATCTCCTGGGCGAGGATGACGGTGAGGGCAGCGATGGCGGCCTTGCCCGCGCCGTAGTTCGTCTGCCCGACGGCGCCGATGAGTCCTGAGGTCGAGGAGACGTTGACGATCGAGGCGACCGGCTGGTTGCCGGCCTTGGACTCGGTGCGCCAGTGGTCGGCGAACACCCGGCACGGCGCGAACGTCGAGCGCAGTTGCCCACGGATCACGGCGTCCCAGTCGTCCTCGCTCATGTTGACGAACATCCGGTCCCGCAGGATGCCGGCGTTGTTGACGAGGCCGTCGACCCGCCCGTAGGTGTCGCGGGCGAGCGCGAGCAGCTCGCGGGCGCCCTCGGTGGTGGAGACGTCCGCGGTGCTGGCCAGCACCTGCCCGCCGGCGGCCGTGATCTCGGCGGCGACGGCCTCGACGACCAAGGGGTCGCTGCCGGTGCCGTCGGCGGCGGCGCCGGTGTCGGCGACGACGACCGAGGCACCCTCGGCGGCGGCGAGCAGCGCGTGCTCACGGCCGAGGCCCCGGCCGGCGCCGGTGATGACGACGACCCGTCCCTGCAGTGCTCCCATGACTAGTCCTCCTCGTGTGCGGCCGGGATCGACGCGACCGGCGCGGGCGCGCCGAGCCGGTCAAGGATCTGGGTGGCCTGGCCGATGATGCGGTCGATGAGCTCGGCGACGCTCGGGACGTCGTCGATGAGCCCGACGACCTGGCCGGTGGCCATGACACCGACGTCGGTCCTGCCCTCGAGCAGGGCCGACCGGTAGAGCATCGGAGCGTTGGCCGCCATGACGACCTGGCTCCACGTCAGGTCGTGGGCCTTGCGCATGGCCAGGCCCTCCCGGACCATGTCGCCCCACGGCGCGCAGGACAGCTTCCGGAAGGCGAAGGCGTTGCGCACCGCCCGCAGCAGCCGGCCGGGAGCGGAGGTGCGCTCCAGCGCCTCGACCGTGCCGGCCCGCAGCACGCGCTGCGGCACGCCGTCGACCTGCAGGGTCAGGACGGTGTCATTGACCGTCTTGGACAGGTAGACGTCCTTGACCGACGGCTGGACCGGCGAGTCGCTGGTGAGCAGGAAGCGGGTGCCCATGGCGATGCCCTCGGCGCCGTACGCGAGCGCGGCGACGAGGCCGCGGCCGTCGAAGAAGCCACCAGCGCCGATGACCGGGATGTCGACGGCGTCGACGACCTGGGGCAGCAGCAGGCTGGTGGGCACGCCGCCGGTGTGGCCACCACCCTCACCGCCCTGCACGATGACGGCGTCGGCGCCCCACGCGGCGACCTTCTCGGCGTGGCGGCGCGCGCCGATCGACGGGACGACGACGAGGCCGGCGTCCTTGCACTTGGCAATGAGCTCCTGCTTGGGGGCGAGCGCGAAGGAGGCAACCTTGACTCCGGCCGAGATGAGCAGGTCGATGCGCTTGACGACGTCGGGCTGGTCGGCGCGGATGTTGACGCCGAACGGCGCATCCGTGCCGGCCTGGATCTGGCTGACGGCCACGACGAGCTCGTCGTAGGACAGCAGGCCCGCCGCAAGGATGCCCAGCCCGCCGGCGTTGGCCGTCGCGGTGGTCAGGCGTACGTCGGAGACGTAGCCCATGCCGGTCTGGACGATCGGATACCGCACCCCGAACAGATCGGTCGCCCGGGTGCGCAACGTCGGATGCGATCCCTGGCTCATGTGCGGATCTCGCGGTCGCGCAGCGAGCGGGGGTCGATGACCTCGCGGATGAGGCGCAGCTCCTCAGCGCTCGGCTCGCGGGTGGCCGGGACCTCGTCCTCGACGTGCACGTCACAGCCGGTCGCCGCACGGAACTCCTCGAGCGTGACACCGGGGTGCAGGCTGAGCAGGCGCATCGCGCCGTCTGGGCCGCCGAAGTCGAGGACCGCGAGGTTGGTGACGACACGGCGCAGGTCGTGGTACGTGCTCGCGGCCGGGCCGGCGGCGCGGGCGTTGTCGGTGCCGACGCCGGAGACCATGTCGACGGTCGGGACGAAGACGCGCGTGGAGTGGTTGGGCACCCAGTAGCTGGTCGGGTGGTAGACGCTGTTGCCAGGGGCGCCGCGCACGCCGATCAGCTGGGCCTTGGGCTTGGCGTAGTCGCCGATGGCCGAGATGTTGGTGTTGCCGTGCCCGTCGATCTGGCTCGGGATCATCATGACATGCCGCTTGCCGTGCCAGACGAGGTCGAAGATCGTGCGGAACGGGCTCCAGCCCTCGACGACGACACCCTCGGTGGCGTGCGGGTCCGCGCCGATCTGCCAGCTGCCGGAGACGAAGCGGGCCTCACCGTCGGTGAGCAGCAGGTCGGGGGCGACGGTGAGCCGGGCGAGGCGGACGCCGATGGCCGGGATCGTGCCGAAGGCACTGGCGATGAACTCACCGTCGCCGGCGAACGCCTCCGCCACGGCGACCGCGCAGTACTCGGCGCGAGTCACCGGCGCGCCGGCAGCGGCGGCGCTGCTCGCGGGCTGGTCTGCGGATTCGGTCACGGTGCTGCTCATGCGGCCTCCTCGGCTCGGGCGGTCACGGCCGCCTGGTAGTCATCCTCGGTACCGGACAGGTACCGCTTCTCGAAGGCGGCCCAGGCCTGCCGGTCGCCGGCGGCCTTGACGTACTCACGCTGGAAGGCCTCGTCGCGCTCGTAGTCGGGGGCGCAGGAGGTGAAGTGCGCGCCGTTGGGGGTCTCGACGACGCCGGTGACGAGCTGACGGTTGATCTTGATGGTCGCCGGGTGCACGGTGGCGCTGAGCTCGGCCGTGGGCACGATCCGCTCACAGGACATGAAGGCCTGTTCGGCGGCGAGGCAGTAGAGGTCGTCGAAGTACGGGTCGGGCCCGAGGAACTGGCCGTTGCCCTGGGCGTCGGCGCGGTTCATGTGGACGAGTGCCACGTCGAGGCGCAGCGACGGCATGGCCACGAGCTGCTCGGTGCCGTAGGGGTCCTGGACGAGCTTGAGGGTCGGGTTCTGCTTCATCACGTCCGACCCGAGCCCGGCGCGGGTCGGCAGGAAGGGCAGGCGGATACCGGCGGCGTACAGCCCCCACTGGAGCATGCCCTCGTCGTACTCGGCGACCTCGACGGCGCCCTGCTGCCGCGCGGCGCGGAAGTGCGGGTCGAGGGCGATGCTGTCGAGCGAGACGAAGCCGAAGACGACCTTCTTGACCTTGCCTGCGGCGCAGAGCAGGCCGACGTCCGGCCCGCCGTAGCTGACGACGGTCAGATCCTTGAGGTCGGAGCGCAAGACCTCGCGGACGAGGGCCATGGGCTTGCGCCGCGAGCCCCACCCCCCGATGCCGACGGTCATCCCGGATTCGAGCCGCGAGACGACATCGCGGGTGGTCAGAGTCTTGTCGGCCATATGTCCCTCGTCGTTCCGTCTGTCGGGGCACTGCTCCAGCGCGGTGGCGAGCGGTGCGAGAGGTGAGTCACGTGCCGGACATCCGCAGTCGATACCGGCGAAGCAAGCGCTTGGTTGGTAGGTTAACAGCCGGCAGGAAAGGGTCAAGGCCCTGAGACGAAGGAGGATGCAACGATGGACACAGTCGTGTGCGAGCGCGTCGACGCGGTGGGTGTCATCAGGATCAACCGGCCACGGGTGCGCAACGCCCTCGACCCCGATACCCTCCTGGCGATGACCGACGCCCTGCTCGGGTACGACGCGGACCCGGGCGTGCGCACGGTCGTGCTGACCGGCACCGGCGAGCTGTCCTTCAGCGCCGGGATGGACCTGCGCGCCGCAACCGAGGGGCGCCTGGTCGACGTGGCCCGCTCCCCGCTGACGCTGCTGCGCGGCGGTTACCGCAAGCCGGTCATCGCCGCGGTGAACGGGCCCGCCGTCGGCGGTGGTTTCGAACTCGCCCTCGCCTGCGACCTCGTCGTCGCGGCCGAGCACGCCTACTTCGCACTACCCGAGGTGGGGCGCGGCATCGCCGCCTCCGAGGGCGGCACCGACCTGCCGCGTCGCCTGCCGCTCGCCGTCGCCCTTGAGATCGGGCTGACGGCCGAGCCGCTTCCGGCGGCCCGGGCCTATGAACTCGGCCTGGTCAACGCCGTGGTCCCCGCCGGCGAGGTCCTCCCGCGCGCGCTCACGCTCGGCGCCCGGATCGCGACCCACTCCCCAGCGGCGGTGCTGGCGACCAAGCGGCTCATGCACCTGAGCCTGGACACCCGCGAACACGACCTCGCCGCGGCCAACCGGATCGCGACCCTCGAGCTGCTCGCCGGCCCGGACGCCGCCGAAGGCGCGGCCGCGTTCGTCGCCAAGCGCCCGCCGCGGTGGGCGGACGTGCCCTGAACGTTCAGCGACGCGCCGCCGCGATCTGCTCGCGCATCCACGTGATCGAGCGGGTCACCGCCGGCTCGGCGCCCTCGGCCTCGATGGCCGGGCCGAGCAGCTCGACGTCGACGATGCCGAGGTAGCCGGCCCGCAGGACGGTTCCCAGCAGGTTCGCCATCGGCAGGTCAGCGTCCCCGGGCACCCACCGGTTCGGGAAGATCGAGGTGCCGACCCGGAAGTCGGACACCTGCAGGATCTCGATCTGCGCGACCCGCTCGCGGATCAGGTCGGTCAGGCCCCGCTCCTGCCAGCAGCAGTAGAGGTCGAGGCAGATGCCGATGCCGCAGAGGTCGGCCAGGGCGAAGGCGTCCCGCGCGGTGTGGGTGAAGCTGAGGTCGCACCTGACCGGCAGGGTGTTCTCCACGCCGAGGCGCACTCCGTGCTCGCGGGCGGTGGCCACGACCGGGGCGATCCGCTCGGCGAACCGGTCGGCCGCCTCCTCCCAGGTCAGGTGCGCCGACGTGCCCGACGTGAGGTAGACGAGGTCGGCCCCGAGCGTGCGGGCGTTGACGACGCCGGCCTGCAGCGCCGCGACCTGCTGCGCCCAGCCCGGCTCGTCGTCCGGGTGGGCGGTGAAGCCGTGGACGAGGTAGCCGAGCCGTACGTCGTGCTCGGCGAGCAGGTCCCCGAGGGCCGCCACGCCGAAGGCGGCGACCTTGCCGCACTGCAGGCCGACGAGGTCGGTGCCGGTGCGCCGGTACATCGCGATCTCCTCGGGCAGTGCCCAGGACATCGCGGCCATGCCGCTGACACAGGTCGGGTTGATCGTGGTGGACATCGGGCTCCTACCGGTTCGGGTGTCGGGCGTTCAGGTGTGGGGTCTGTCGAGGTGCACGGTACGCCAAAACCAACCAAGCGCTTGCTACGCTCGCCCGACAACGAGGAGGCGCTCCAATGACAGCAGCAGGCCAGGCGCAGACAGGTCCGGCCCCGAGCGGCACCACCCGGCCCGCCGGTCTCCCGGCGGGGGTCGACGCCTGGCTCGGCCGCGCCGTGCCCGAGCTGCAAGGGAACCTGCGGCACGAGCTCATCGCGGGGGGACGCTCCAACCTCACCTACCGGACCACCGACGCGGCCGGCCACGTCGTCGTGCTGCGACGCCCGCCGCTCGGGGACCACCCGGCCACCGCGCACGACGTGCTGCGCGAGGCGCGGATCCTGCGGGGGCTGCACGGTCACCTCCCGGTGCCGCGCGTGCTCGCCGTCGAGGAGACGGGCGAGGTGGCCGACGCACCTCTCGTCGTGCTCGAGCACCTCGACGGCACGGTCCTGCGCAGCCCCGCTGACGTCGAGCGGCACACCACCGAGGCTGACCGCGCGCGCATCGGCCCGACGCTGGTCGACGCCCTCGTGGCCCTGCACGGACTCGAGCCGGAGGTCATCGGGCTCGGGGGTCTGGCCCATCGCCGTGACTACGTCACCCGCCAGCTCGGGCGCTGGCACGAGAACTGGCACCGGACCAGGATCCGCGACCTGCCCGATCTGCAGACCGCGCACGAGCACCTCGTGGCCAAGGCTCCCGAGCAGTCCCGCTCGGGGATCGTGCACGGGGACTTCCGCCTCGACAACTGCATGCTCGACCGCCGGTGGCGGGTGCAGGGCGTGCTCGACTGGGAGCTGACCACGGTCGGGGACCCCTTGGCCGACGTCGGCCAGCTGCTCGTCTACTGGGCGCAGGCCGGCGACGCGGCGCGTGCGCTGCACGACCCGGCCACCGTCCCGCCCGGCTTCTCGACCCGCGACGAGCTGCTCGCCCGGTACTGCCTCGCCACCGGCACCGACGCGGCCCGGATCGACTACTTCGTCGCCTACAACTGGTGGAAGACCGCGTGCATCGTCGAGGGCGTGCACACCAGGGTCGCGCAGGGCGCGATGAGCGGTGGTGACCGCACAGCGGAGTCGTTCGCCGAGCAGGCGGCCGCCCTCGCCGGCCGGGCCGCGACCCTCGCGGCAGCGCTGCGCCGACGCTGACCCTCGCCCGGTCACGTTCGTGACCGGGCACCCGTCCGGGTGGGCGCAGGGCTCACCCGACCAGCTTGAACTTCTGGATCTTCCCGCTCGGGGTCCGTGGCAGGGCCGGCAGGATGCTGAAGCTGCGGGGGCGCTTGAAGTTGGCCAGCCGGTCCCGGCACCACTGCCCGAGCTCGTCGACGAGCACCGACTCGTCCCCGCTCCAGTCGGTCACGGTCTGCACGAAGGCCCTGCCGACCTCGCCCATCCGCTCGTCGGGAACCCCGACGACGGCGACGTCGAAGACCGCGGGGTGCTCGCGCAGCACGCGCTCGACCTCGGCGGGGTAGACGTTGAAGCCCCCGTTCATGTAGACGTCCTTGATCCGGTCGGTGATGCGCAGGTAACCGTCCTCGTCGACCCAGCCGACGTCACCGGTGTGCAGCCAGCCGTCCTCGTCGATGACCTCCGCGGTGGCGACCGGGTCCTCAAAGTAGCCCAGCATCACGTTGTAGCCACGCACGAGGACCTCGCCGGCCTCACCGGCCGGCAGCGTCCGCCCGTCGGCACCGGCGATCCGCAGCTCGGTGCCCGGGATCGCCCGTCCGCAGCTGGTCGAGATCCGCTCGAGGTCGGCGTCGGGCGGGCACACGGTCGCGGTGCCGCACGTCTCGGTCAGGCCATAGGCGGTGATGACGTCGCGGAAGCCGAGCTCCTCGCGCATCCGGTGCAGCAGCGGCACCGGCACGACCGTCGCCCCGGTGACGGCCAGCCGCACCGAGCTGGTGTCGTAGGCGCCGAACTCCGGGTGTTCGAGCAGGGTGGTGTAGATGGTGGGCGCGCCGGGGAAGACGGTGACGCGTTCCTGCTCGATGAGGCGCAGCACGGTCTCGACGTCGAACACGGCGACCGGGATGATCGTCGCGCGCATGAGGAGGCAGGCGAGGATGCCGGCCCGGTACCCGAAGCTGTGGAAGAACGGGTTGACCATGAGATAGCGGTCGCCGCGCCGCAGCCCGACCAGCCGGGCCCACTGCAGGTCGACGCGCAGGTTCGAGGCGTGCGAGACCATCGCACCCTTGGGGTAGCCGGTGGTGCCTGAGGTGAACAGGATGTCGGCCACGCCCTCGGGGTCGATGGCGGCGATCCGTCCGTCGATGACGCCGGGGTCGATCCGGTCGGCCGGCGCGGTGAAGTCGGCCAGGGACAACACGCCGTCACCGGCCTGCTCGCGGCCGGCGGCGGCGGACAGGTCGACAACGGTGCGCACCGAGGGCAGCGACGGCACGGGGTGCCCGGCGGCCGGTGGTGGCCCGTCGCCACGCA
This sequence comes from Dactylosporangium maewongense, assembly GCF_039531485.1. Taxonomy (NCBI): domain Bacteria; kingdom Bacillati; phylum Actinomycetota; class Actinomycetes; order Micromonosporales; family Micromonosporaceae; genus Dactylosporangium; species Dactylosporangium maewongense. Next base: position 23,334 of record NZ_BAAAQD010000026.1, read on the forward strand.
GCGTGGCCAGGTAGTTGGCGTCCAGGAAGGTGTCGTCGAGGATGACCATCGTGGCCCGGACCTTGGCGATGGCGTGCCGCGCCTCCTCCCCGCGGAAGCGGGTGTTGACGGGGCAGAGCACGCCCCCGGCGGCCAGTACGCCGAGGGCGCTGATGACCCAGTCGGCGCTGTTCGGGGCCCAGATGACGATGCGGTCCCCGGGCTCGAGACCGTGCGCGACCGCGGCCCTGGCGAACCGGGTGACGGCCGCGTCGAGCTCGGCGAACGTCATTCGCAAGGCACCGTCGACAAGGGCCTCGACCTCCGCGGCGTCCTGCGCGGCCTGCCGCAGCAGGGCAGGGATCGTGGTCAAAACGCCACTCACGGACATCTCCTCACGCTGAGCCGGCCACTGGTCAGGAACGGATCGTAGCCGACCAACCAAGCGCTTGCTAGACTCATCGCGGCGAGGCACCCAGACCCGACCGATCCGACGTCCGGCTCCGCGGCCCGCAGACGATGGGTGAGGGTGGCGGCCAGGCCAACGTCACGATCATTGAGAGGCTCTGATGACCCAGTCCCCCACTACGCCCGCGACGCACGGGGGCGTCGACCTGACCGGCCAGGTCGCCATCGTCACCGGAGGCACCCGTGGCATCGGTGCCGAGATCACCCGCGCCTTCCTCAAGGCAGGGGCGCAGGTGCTCGTGTGCGGCCGCAGCGAGCCCGAGCACCTGCCCGAGGCCGACGGACGCACGCCCGTCTTCGTCCAGTCCGACGTGCGGGACCCGGAGCAGGCCAAGGCCCTCGTCGCCGCGGCGGTGGACCGGTTCGGCCGGCTGGACATCCTGGTCAACAACGCCGGTGGCGCGCCGAGCGCCGACACCGCGACCGTCTCCCCGCGCTTCGTCTCGGCGATCGTCACGCTCAACCTGCTCGCTCCGTTCTACGTCGCCCAGCCCGCCAACGAGGTCATGCAGCGTCAGGGCGGCGGGACGATCATCAACATCGGCTCGGTCGCCGGTTCCAACCCGGCCCCGGACACCGCCGCGTACGCCGCCGCCAAGGCGGGCCTGACGATGCTGACCCAGTGCCTCGGCATCGACTTCGCGCCGGCCGTGCGGGTCAACCAGGTGACGGTGGGTCTCGTGCAGACCGAATTGTCGCACCTCTACTACGGCGACGAGGCGGGACAGCACCGCGTGGCCCGGACGATCCCCATGCAGCGGATGGCCACCCCGGCCGACGTCGCCGCGGCCTGCCTGTTGCTCGCCTCGCCGCTGGCCGGCTACATCACCGGCACGGAGATCGTCGTCGCCGGTGGCGGTGAGATCCCGTCGCGTCACCTGGCCGCCCAGCCGCCCGGCACCGGTCCGCTCGGCTGAGCCCGCAGGCCAGGCACGACAGAGGGGGTCCGCGCGTCGGTGCGGACCCCCTCGGTCGTGCGCTGCTGCCTGCCGTAGACGTCGGCGGCCGGCTCAGAGCCCGGCGAGCGCCGCCACCTCGGCGCGAACCGCCGACGGGTCACCGGCCAGCAGCTGGGCCGACTTCCCGCGTTTGAAGAACAGATGCGCGTCGTGCTCGAAGGTGAACCCGATGCCGCCGTGCAACTGGATCGCCTCGGCGGCCACGGTCATCAGCGTGTCGGTGCACACGAGCTTGGCCAGTGCCGCGTCGTGCGAGCGCGTGGCGGCGCCGGTGCGCAGCGTTGTGACCAGGTGGTCGGCCGTGGCCCTCGCCCCGGCGACCGCGACGGCGAGGTCGGCACAGCGATGCTTGAGGGCCTGGAACGACCCGATCGGGCGGCCGAACTGCTCGCGGACCTTGAGGTACTCGACGGTGCGGTCGAGGCAGGCGCGGGCGGCGGCGGCCGACTCCAGTGCGAGCATGGCGCGCACGTGGTCGAGCAGCACCCGGGTGCCCTCGCCGCCGGGGGCATCGACCCGGGTGGCGGCGGCCCCGCGTAGGTGCACCGTGCTCAGCCGCCGGGTCTGGTCGAGCGTCATGTGCGTCTGCACCTCCACCCCGTCGGCGGCCCGGTCCACGGCGTAGACGCCCAGTTCACCGCCCGCGTCCCGAGCGGTGACGAGGACGACCCGGGCGGCTTCGACCCCGACGGCGAGGGTCTTGGTCCCGGTGAGCGCCCACTCGCCGCCGGTGCCGCCGGCGCGGGTGGCGGTCTGCTCGAGGTCCCAGCCCGTGCCGTCCTCGGCGATGGCAATGGCCAGGGTCAGCTGCTCGTCCACGACGCGCGCCAGCAGGGGCTCGGCGCTCGCGCCGATGGCCCGGGCGGCGAGGATCGCGGTGAGGCTCGTCGCGAGCGCGCCGGGCACGAGCCGGGCCCCGAGCTCCTCGATGACGGCGGTCCCGGCGGCCACGTCGGCGCCGAGCCCGCCGAGGTGCTCCGGCACGACGAGTCCGAGCAGGCCCAGCTCGGCCGCGAGCAGCTCATGCAGCTGCGGGTCGTGGCCCGGCGCCCCGACCATGACCTCATGGGTACGGCGCAGGTCGGCCCGCTCGTCGAGGATCTCGGCGACGGAAACGCGGATCTGGGCCAGCTCCTCGGCCACCGGCTGAGGGTCGGCGTTCGCTTCGGGCATCGTCATCACCTCATCGCGGCAGGCCGAGCAGGCGCTCGGCGATGATGTTGCGCTGGATCTCGTTGGAGCCGCCGTAGATCGTGTTGGCGCGGCTGAAGAGGAAATGGGTCTGGGCGTCGTCCAGCTCGTACGCAGGCCCGGTGAGCAGCGCCCCGGCCCCCTCGACGTCGACCGCAAGCTCGCCGAGCGAGCGGTTCCACGTCGCCCACTGCAGCTTGGAGATCGACGCCTCCAGGCCGGACAGCCCCTCACCGGCGGACGCCAGCAGCCGCACCGCCGAGTGCCGCATCACCTGCAGCCCGATGTAGGCGTCGATCAAGCGGTCCCGCAGCGCCGGGTCCTGCCAGGCGCCGTTGTCGTGGGCCCGGGCGATGACGGCGTCGAGCCGCCGGCGGAAGCCGATCTGCTGACCGAGGGTGGACACGCCGCGCTCGAAGCCCAGCGTGCCCATGGCGACCTTCCAGCCCGCGCCCTCGGCGCCGACGCGGTGCTCGGCGGCGGCGACGGCTCCGTCGAAGAAGACCTCGTTGAACTCGCTCGTGCCGGTCAGCTGGGTGATGGGGCGCACCGTGATCCCGGGCTGGTCCATCGGCACGAGCAGGCAGGACAGGCCCGCATGGCGGGTCGAGTCGGGGTCGGTGCGGCAAAGGACGAAGCACCAGTCGGCCAGGTGCGCGAGCGAGGTCCACACCTTCTGCCCGGTGATGACGTAGGTGTCGCCCCGTCGCTCGGCGCGGGTGCGGACCCCGGCGAGGTCCGAGCCGGCGTCGGGCTCGGAGTAGCCCTGGCACCAGATGTCCTCGCCGCTGGTGATGCCGGGCAGGAACCGCGCCTTCTGCTCCGGCGTGCCGAAGGCGAGCAGGGTCGGGCCGAGCAGCTGCTCGGACATGTGCCCGAGCCGGCCGGGGGCGCCGGCGCGGGCGTACTCCTCGTGGAAGATGACCTGCTGGGCCAGGGTCGCCGGGCGTCCGCCGTACTCGCTGGGCCAGCCGAGACCGATCCAGCCGGCCCTGCCCAGGTGACGCTCCCACTCGCGGCGCAACTCGTGCGCCTCGTGCTCGCGCCCCTCGCCGCCGGTGCCGACGGCCTCGGCGAACGGCCCGGTGAGGGCCTCGTGGAGCCAGCCGCGGATCTCGGCCCGGAACTGCTCGTCGCTCACCGGTGCTCCGGTGGCCCGCGCCGCCTCCGAACCCATGTCAGGCGCCGTAGACGGGGGTCGGCGGCTCGGAGCGGGCGATGAGGTCCGCGATCGCGCCGGTGAGCTCCTCCGGCTCCCACCGCTCACCCTTGGTGGCGGCCAGCCCGTGGCGCCAGCCGTCGGCGAGCGAGACCTCACCGCCTGCGGCCTCGAAGACGGCGCCGGTCACGGCCCGCGCGGCGTCGGAACCGAGCCAGACCACGAGTGGGGAGACGTTGGCCGGGTCCATCGCGTCGAATCCCGTCTCGGGGGCGGCCATCGCCTCGGCGAAGACGGCCTCGGTCATCGGGGTGCGGGCCGAGGGGGCGATCGCGTTGACCACGATGCCGTAGCGGGCCCACTCGGCGGCCGCGATCTGGGTCAGGGCGGCGATCCCGGCCTTGGCGGCGCCGTAGTTGCCCTGCCCGACGCTGCCCATGAGCCCGGCGCCGGAGGACGTGTTGACGACGCGCGCGGCGACCTGGCGGCCGGCCTTGGCCTCGTCCCGCCAGTAGGCGGCGGCGTGGCGCATCGGCACGAAGTGGCCCTTGAGGTCGACCTGCAGGACGAGGTCCCACTCCTGCTCGCTCATGTTGACCAGCATCCGGTCGCGGTTGATGCCGGCGTTGTTCACGAGGGTGTGCAGCCCGCCGAAGGTCTCGACGGCCTCGCGCACGAGGCGCTCACCGTAGGACCAGTCGCTGACGTCGCCGGTGCTGACGACCGCTCGGGCGCCGGACGCGAGGATCTCGTCGACGACGGCCTGGGCCGCCGCCCGGTTGCTGTCGATGTCGTTGACGACGACGTCGGCGCCCTGCCGGGCGAACTCGAGGGCATGGGCCCGGCCCAGTCCCTGTCCGGCACCGGTCACGATCACCGTGCGTCCTGCGCAGAAGCCGCCCACCACACGTCCTTTCACTCGAGGTGCGGCCAGACAACCACACCCGCACTGGCGATGCAAGCAAGCGCTTGGTAGGGTGCGGAAAACGACCAGAAGGACGGCGATGACGTGGGAATGTTCTCGGCACTGCGATTCCGAGACTTCCGCTTCGTGCTCCTGACCCTGGTGCTGTCGCAGGGCGGCTACTGGGGCTGCAACATCGCCTTCCAGTCGGTGCTCTCCGAGGTCGACGGCACCCCGGCGACGATGGGCGCACTCTTCTTCTGCCTGCTCGTGCCGTACACCCTCTTCTCCATCCCGGCCGGGGTGCTCGCCGACGCCTTCGACCGGCGGCGGCTGCAGATCGGTGTGCTCCTGGCGGTCAGCGTCCTGGCCGGGGTCTGCGCGGCGACGGTCGCGGCCGAGATCGCCGACCTGCCCGTGCTGCTCGGGCTCGCCTTCCTCGCCGGCACCGGGATCAGCTTCCTGTCGCCGGTGACCCAGGCCCTCGTGGCCAACACCGTCCCGGCCGAGGCGCTCGGCACCGCCGTCCCGCTCCAGGCTGCCGGGCTCAACCTCGCCCGCTCGATCGGCCCTGCCGTCGCCGGGCTGATCCTCGTGGCCTGGGGAGCGCTGGGCACGTTCATGATGTACGCCACGCTCAGCCTCGCCTCGGTCGCGGCCGCGTTCGCCATCCGGACCCGTCGCGTCCCGCCGGCCGTCCCGATGGTCCGGGAGAGCCTGACCGCGCAGGTCAGCGCCGGCATCCGGCACGCCCTGCAGCGGCCACCGGCCGCCCTCTGCCTGACCATCGTCGGGGTGAACGCGTTCTTCGGGTGCGCCTTCACGACCCAGCTCGCCGTCCGGGCGGCCTCGACCTCGGACCACCCGGACACGGTCTTCCCCATGCTCGTGGCCCTGACCGGGCTGGGCTCGCTCATGGGGGTCCTCGTCGTCGCCCGGCTCTCCAAGCGCATCGCGACCGTGCGGCACGCCGCGATCATCCTCGGCCTGCTCGCCGTCAGCACCGCACTGCTCGGCACGGCACCGACAGTGCCCCTGCTCGCGGGGGCCGCGCTGCTGTGCGGCGCGTTCAGCATCGGCACCATGGTGACCCTGCAGACGATCGTCCAGCGGGTCGTCGACGACGCGCAGCGCGGCCGGGTGATGAGCCTCTACTTCCTCGGCTGGGGCGGTATGCCGTTCGGTGCCCTCCTGCTCGGCGGGCTGAGCACGTGGTTCGGCTCCGCGACCGCCTTCCTGCTGTACGCCGCCGCGTGCCTGGCCATGGCGGCCGCGGTGCTCGTGCGGTTGCGCCGCCGCGGGGACAGCGACCCCGTGCCCGCGACATGACCGACCTCCCCCGTTGTTCACCGCTCACTTCCAGGAGTTCGCCGTGACCGACCGGTCCCGCCCGACCACACCCGCGGCGACGCGGCCCGCGACCGCCGGCGTCCCCCAGCCCTTCCGGTCCGGCCCGGGCGAGCTGGACGTACTGCTCGCCGAGCGGGCCATCGAGCGGGCACTGCTGCGCTACGCGCGCGGGGTGGACCGGATGGACCGGGACCTGGCAGCGAGCGCCTTCCATCCGGACGCCCGGATCACCCTCGGCGGGACCGTGGCCGACCGGGACACGACGCTTGACGTGGTCTTCGCGCTCGTGGCGCGGCGCACCATGACGATGCACTACCTGACGAACGTCCTGGTCGAGCTCGACCCGGCGCAGCCGGACCGGGCCCGGGCCGAGACGTACGGCATCGCGTTGCAGCGCAGCACGTCCGAGCCGCCGCACGGCAACATCGTCAGCGGGTTCCGCTACGTCGACCTCGTCACCCGCCGCGCGGGTGAGTGGCGGGTGCAGGAACGCCTGACCGTCTCGGAGTGGCAGCGGGTCGACGACCTCGCCGGACAGTGGCCGATCCCCGACGCCTCGCTGCGGGGAGCCCGCGACGGGTCCGACCCGGTCAGCCGCCCGTGGCCGCCCGGCGGCCCGGGTCCCGGGGCCGGTGAGCCGGACCCGCACGGCGGGTCCTGAGTCGTCCGTGCGGGTCGTCGCCCCGGGCCGTCAGGTCGGGTCGGGGCTCGATCGGCCGAGCATCGCGCGCATCCCGCGGTAATTGCCGGCGACCAGGGCGGCCCGGTCCGCAGCGGAGCGCCGCGCGACGACCTCGGCCTGCTGGCGCACGACGTGCACCGGGCCGGCACCCATGGCGGCCAGCCCCTGGGCGGCGACATCGGCCGGGTCGGCTGCGCCGGTCAGGTCGAGGCCGGCCCGCTCCATGGCGGGGGTGGCGGTGAGCCCGAGCACGAGGTGCAGCACGTCGACGCCGACCTGTCCGAGCTCGAGCCACAGGCCCTCGGTGAAGATCCGGGCGAAGGACTTCGCCGCGGCGTAGATGCTGATGTCGGCGTGGCCGAGGTAGCCGGCCGAGGAGCCGACGACGAGGATGCCGCCGCGGCCACGCGCGGCGAGCCGGGCACCGAGCTCCCGGCAGAGCTCCAGCGGGCGGGTGACGTTGAGGTCGATGACGGCCTGGACCCGGGCGGGATCCGCCTCGACGAAGCGGCTGCGGTAGGTGTTCGCGCCGGCGTTGAGGACGAGCAGGCCGAGGTCGAGATCGGCGACGGCCTCGACGATCCTGGTGGTCGCGTCCGCGTCGAGCAGGTCCAGGGCGAGCGCGCGGCACGGGGCCCCGTGGGACCGGACCCGGTCGGCGACCTCGTTGAGGACCTCGGGCTTGCGGGCGACGAGCACGACGCCGAGGCCGGCCCGGGCCAGTTGGTCGGCGAAGGCGGCGCCGACCCCCTCGGAACCGCCGACGACCAGCGCCCATGGCCCGTAGCGCTCGAGCAGGCCGGTGACCTCGCTCATCCCCGGGCCACGCTGTCCGTCGCCGCAGCGGCGGGCTCGTCGAACCAGTCCCACACCCAGGGGGTGATGGTGGCCAGGGGCCCGGTGAGCAGCGGGCTGGCCGTGCCGGCGAGCGCCGCGGGCGGGGCGGGCAGCGGGTCCGCGGCCAGGGCCCGCGTGAACTCGACCGGGTCGGCCTCGAGGTAGATGAGCCGGATCCGCACGACCGGCCCGGTGGGGTTGCTGCCGCTCGGGGCGCTGCGGAAGGTCCACACGCCCGCAACGCCGTCGCGCGCGAGCAGGTCGGGCACCTGGGTCTCGTGCTCGAACTGGGACAGGTCGGCCACATCGGGGTGCTGCGAGGTCTCGACCCGGCTCACCTCGACGTGCACCCCGCGGTTGGGCCGGAACGGCAGCGCGGCGAGGGTGACGAGCGCACGAGGGGCCACGTAGCCCTGGACGGGGCGGAACATCCGGGTCATCGGCCGTTCGGTCCAGGCCAGCTCCGGTCGCCGGCCCTGGTGGATCGCCCGGTCGCCGAGGTCCTTCCACTCGCGGATCGAGTCAGCGGCCGGCTCGGCGAACCAGTACATCGCCATGTACTGACTGCCGGCGAGTGCGGCGTCGGGGTAGCTGCCGAGCCGCTCGCACGCGGGGGTGCGCACCCAGCGGTCACCGTGGACGACGCCGGGCAGGGCGAGGTTCTCGGGGCGGTGGTCGAGCTGGTGCCACGCGTTGTAGTCGCGGTGGCGGGCGGGGTCGGTCACCTTCGGGAACGAGAAGAACGCGCGGGTGGCGGTCTCTGGGGTGCTCGGGATCACTTCCGGCCCTCTCGCGGGTGGGCGGTGCGGCTCGTTCGACCGCTGAGCCTTGACCCTAGGGCGACCCCCTCCTACAGTCAAGCAAGCGCTTGGTTGACTGTATCGTCCGCGAAGGAGCCCCATGACCGCCAGCGACGCGGCCTTCCGTGCCCGGCTCGACGCCCTGATCGGTCTCGCTGACCCACCCCGCCGGGCCAAGGACCCGGTCACCGAGGCCGCCATCCGTATCTGGTGCGACGCCGTCGGCGACGAGAACCCCGCCTACCAGGACCCCCAGTGGGCCGCCCGCTCCGCCTGGGGCGGCATCGTGGCACCGGCGACCTCACTGAACATGTGGACCCTGCCGGGCAACCGGCGCAGCCACCGCCACGCCGAGAGCCTCGACCGGGTCAACGAGGTCCTCGCCGAGCGCGGCTTCACCTCGGTGGCCGCGGTGCAGACGGAGCACACCTACGTGCGCCCGCTGCGCGTCGGCGACCACCTCGAGCAGTTCCCCTCCATCGGCGCGGTCTCCCCGCAGAAGTCCACCCGCCTCGGCCAGGGCCACTTTGTCGACCTCGTCAGCGAGTACCGCACCGTCGAGGGCGAGCCGGTCGGACGCGTCGTCCTGCGGATGCTGCGCTGGAACCCGGCGACCCGCACCGAGGTCCCCGCGACACCCGGGGACCGCCTCGCCCGGCCGGTACGCCCGGTCGGCGCCGCCCCGGCCGACCTGCCGCCTGCCGGCACCACCGGCACCCTGACCGCGCACCTGCAACCCGGCTACGCCGCCGCCCCTCTCGACGAGCGCCCTTACCTCGTCGGCACCGCCGAGCTCGCCGACGGGACCCGCCTCACCGCAGACGTCGTGGACCTGCGCCCCGACCTCGTGCACGACGGCATGCCGGTCGTCGTGGCCCACCGACGCACCCGCGACGGCCAGGTCCTGCCGGTGCTCACCGCCCCGCGACCCGAACGCCGCACGGGCACCCGCACCGCAGCCGAGGTGAGCACCGGGCAGCGCCTCCCCCCTTGGCCGGTCCCCGTCACCCAGCTGTCCATCGCGGCACTGGCCACCGCGACCTTCGACTTCAACGACGTGCACCTCGACCGCGACGCGGCCCACGAACGAGGCGCCCGCGACGTCTACATGAACATCCTCGGCTCGAGCGCGCTGGTCAACTGCTACCTCACCGACTGGGCCGGGCCGGAAGCTCGCGTCGTCGGCTTCCGCACCCGCCTCGCCGCGCAGAACCACCCCGGCGACACCCTCACCCTCGACGGTGTCGTCACCGGCCTGCAGCGAGCGCCCGAGGCCAGCGGGGGAACGCACGTCACCGTCGACGTCCGCGGCACCAACAGCCTCGGTGACCACGTCATCGCCTCCGCCACCCTCGCCCTGCTCTGAGAGGAGCCCCGTGCTCGCCAGCTACGTCCTCGACTCCGGCTCCCCCGACAGCCTGCGTCTCGGCCGGCTCGAGGCCCCGACGCCCGGCCCCGGTCAGGTGCTCGTGAAGGTCCAGGCAGCGAGTCTGGACCGGGTCGACACCTACATCCGTCGCGGCACCCACGGCATGGCGGTCACCGGGCCGACGATCCTCGGCCGGGACGTCGCCGGCACCGTCGTACGGACCGGTCCCGGCGTCACCGGCTTCACTCCCGGCGACGCGGTCGTCGGGCTGACCACCGGCACCCACGCCGAGCTCGCCGTCGTCCCGGCCACGCACTGTTTCCCACGGCCGGTCGCGCTCGACGCCGTCCACGCCGCCGCGGTGCCCACCGCCGGACGCACCGCCTACGACGCGGTCATCAACCTCGCCGGGGTGCGCCCCGGCGACCGGGTCCTCGTCGTGGCCGCCGCCGGCGCCGTCGGCACCTTCGCCGTCCAGTACGCCCACCACCTGGGCGCGCGCGTCATCGGTACCAGCGCCCCGGCGAAGGCTGACGCCGTGCGCGCCCTCGGCGCCCTCGACGCCGTGGACCACTACCGCCCGGACGTCGTGGACGCCCTGCGTGCCGCCCTGCCCGGCGGCGAGGCCGACGTCATCGTCGAGTCGGTCGGCGGCACCTTGTGGTCCGACGTGCTTAAGATCCTCGCCCCCGGCGGGCGGCTGGTCACCTGCGGCGTCACCGCCGGCAGCCACGCCCACCTGCACCTGGGTCGGCTCATGGTCAAGGGCTGGACGCTGCGCGGCATCGGGCGGCCCGGGCCCGAGGCGGTGGCCCGCCAGCTGTGCGAGGCCCTCACCCTCTCGGCCGTCACCGCCGCCCCCGCGATCGCCGCCACGCACCCGCTCGATCAGGCCGCGGCCGCGCACGACCAGCTGGAGGCCTCCGACTTCGTCGGGCGGATCGTCCTCACGACCGCTTGAGACCCTGGGTGAGCGACTCACCCGACACGGCGGACAGCACGACGAGCGGGATCTGCCGTCCGAATCCCGCGGCCCGTTCGACGTAGCGCGCCACATTCGGCTTGTGCGCCACGACGTGCGCCAGCAGCTCCGGGTCGCGCTCCCCGTCGGTCACCCGCGCCCGCACCGCGATCGTCTTGCGCCGCAGGACGATCCAGCACAGTTCGTGGTGACGCGCATTGACCACCCAGGCCGGATCCGTCGGGCCGCCGCCCTTGGAGCCGACGACCACCAGGTCCGGCCCGTACGGCACGTACGGCAACGCCGCGTCGCGCAGCTGCCCCGACCGGCGGCCCACCGTCGTCAGCAGCAGCGTGGGGTTGTACGGGAACCTGCCCGCCAGCGCGTACTGCAACGACACGAGCGAGAACCCGGTCCGTCGCACGAGGAACCGGTCGAACGCCATCCCGCGCGGCCCACGGATGACCACCAGCCACGGCCGGCCGTAGGAGGCGAACGACCTCGTCTCCGCACCGATGCGGTCCCGGCGGCTCATTGCGCCGCCCGGGCCAGCAACGGTGACAACGTCTCGGCGACGTCGGCGACGTCCTCGATACCCCGGACCACCTCGACGAGCTGCTCCTGCGTGCCCGCATCGAGAATCCCGTCGCAGAACGTCGCCAGCTTGCCGGCCACGAAGTCCCAGTCCGCCCGGGTCGCCTCGTCCCACGGGTCGCCCTGGGCGAAGTCCGACTCGACAACGTACTCCCGGCCACCGGCCCTGATCGTCAGCGCACCCCGCGTCCGGCGGATCTGACCGCCCGGGTGCTCCTTGAGATCGGCCTCCCACTCCGCGTCGAGCACCGGGTCCGGCGCCGTCGTGATCCGGCGCGCCAGGTCCCACACCGCAGGGTCGGCCAGCCGCTGCGGGTCGTACCACTGCGGACCCGGGGCGTACCCGAGCAGCACCAGCGCCGCTGCGTACGGCATGTTGAAGGCGCCGTCCAGCGGCGCGCCGAGCGTGTCCGGAATCTGCTGGGCCGGCTCCCGGAACTGCAACGTCCGGTAGGCCGCCGGGCTCAGCCGGATCTCCATGGACTCGATCTGCGACACCGGCACACCGTGGGTGTTCGGGAACGCGCGGATCGCGTCGAGCGCGGCGTGGGTGAAGCGGCACGTCGGGTACGGCTTGAGCGAGGTCTCGCTGATCCACCACGTCGACCCCAGGCCGGCGACCATCTCGTGCCGCTCACCCCCGAGGAAGCCCATCGCCTCGATGAAGCCCGGAGTGCGGTCCAGCACGTCCAGGTCGCCGGTGTACCCCTCCTCGGCGAGCGCCGCGCCGAGCATCCCGGCCTGCGCGATCGCACCGTACGGGCCGTACTTGAACGCGTTGAACGAGCGCCGCTCGGCCAGGTAGGTGTTCTTCGCCGGCGGGGCCAGCCAGGCGATCAGGCCGAGCGCGTGCGCCAGGCGCTCCGGCTCCCAGCCGCCGACCACGGCGCACGCCGCGGCCGTGCCCATCGAGGCGTAGCCGTGCGACGACAGCGGCGACCAGCGGAACTGCCCGTCCTCGAAGGCCATGAGGGAGGTCGACAGGTTCAGCCGCGCGTTGATCTCGAAGGCGAGGATGCTCGCGCGCAACAGGCTCGCTCCGCCGGCGTGCAGCCGCTCGGCCTCGGCCAGTCCGGCCGCGACCCCGAACACCGCGAAGTGCGCCGAGTTGAAGAAGGTGTCGTCCGCATCCAACGCGTTCATCATGTCCGCGTTGGCGTGCACGGCGTTGATCGCCGCGACCCGCTGCCCCAACCCGAACACCGTCGCCTCGGCCGGGCCGCCGAACCGGGCGGCGACCTGCTGGACCATGCGGCTACGCCGTAACCGCACCGCCGCCAGACCACAGATGAGCGAGTCGAGCAGGACGAGCTTGCCGTAGTCACGCACCGGCGCGGGGATGTCCTCGTCGTGGGTCGTCGTCGCGAACCGCGCGAGCAGCTGCGTCCGCGTCGGTCCCGTCGTAGCGGTCACCGTTCAGCCCACCTTTCCCGGCGCGACGAGCCGGTTGCCCTGCGCGTCCCGCGGCAGCGGCAGCGGAATCGCCGCGAGCAGCTTCTTCGTGTATTCCTGCTGCGGATTGCCGAAGATCTGCGCCGTCGTGTCCGCCTCCACGACCTCACCGGACGCCATCACCATGACCCGGTCGGCGATGACCTCGACGAGCGCCAGGTCGTGGCAGACGAACAGGTACGCCAGACCCAGCTCCTCCTTCAGGTCCAGCAGCAGGTTGAGCACCTGCGCCCGCACCGACACGTCCAGCGCCGCGACCGGCTCGTCGCACACGATGAGGCTCGGCTTCATCGTCAGCGCCCGTGCGATCGCGACCCGCTGCAGCTGCCCGCCGGACAGCTCGGCCGGGTAGCGCCCCAGATAGCGTGATCCGATGCCGACCCTGTCGAGCAGCTCGGCCGCCTCCCGCTCACGCGTGGCACGGTCCTTGTCGGTGTGCACGAGAAGCGGCTCGGCGACCGCGTCCTTGATCGTCATCCGCGGATCGAGCGAGCTGTACGGATCCTGAAAGATCATCTGCATCCGCTGGCGCAGCTCGCGCAGCTGCTTCGGCTTCGTGGCCAGCACGTCGACCCCGTCGAAGGTCACCGATCCGGAGTCCGGCTCGATGAGGCGCAGCACCATGCGCCCGACCGTCGACTTGCCCGCGCCGGACTCACCGACGACCGCGAGGCACTCACCGCGCTCCAGGGCGAAGCTCACCCCCTTGACCGCGTGCGACCACTTCGTACGCCGGCCGAGCCAGTCCCTGCCGGAGCTGAACGACTTCGTGAGGTTCCTGACCTCGAGCAGGCTCATCAGACCGTCACTCCATCCAGAGAGAGCTCCGCGGCACGCACGCATCGCACGTCGTGCTCACCGGCGCCGTCCATACGGATCAGGCCCGGGTGGGCCACGTCGCACCGGCCCGGCTCGGCGAACGCGCACCGGCTGCTGAACCGGCACCCGTGCGGCCAGGCACCCGGGGCCGGGATACCACCGGGAATCGCGCGCAGCCGCCGGTCGGTGCTCAGGCCCGGCTTCGGGATCGACCCGATCAGGCCGGAGGTGTACGGGTGCCGCGGGTTGAAGAAGATCTTCTCGGCGGGCGCGTTCTCGGCCACCTCGCCGGCATACATGACCACCACCTGCTGGCACAGCTCGGCCACCACCGCGAGGTCGTGGCTGACGAACAGCAGCGCCACCCCGGTCTGCTCCTGCAGGTCGCGCAACAGCTCCAGGATCCGCTCCTGCACCGTCACGTCGAGCGCCGTCGTCGGCTCGTCGGCGATGAGCAGGCGCGGGTTGCACGCCATGACCATCGCGATCATGACACGCTGGCACATGCCGCCGGAGAACGCGTGCGGGTACTCGTCGACCCGCTGCGCCGCCCGCGGGATCTGCACCATCTCGAGCATCTCGACGGCGCGGGCCCGGGCCTGCTTGCGGTTCAGGCCCAGGTGCTTGCGCACCGACTCCGCGATCTGGTCCCCGACGGTGTAGGCCGGGTTCAGGCTGCGGATCGGCTGCTGGAAGATCATACCCATGCCGGGGCCACGCAGGTCCCGCCACTGCTTCTGCGTGCCTGCGGTGAGGTCCCGGCCGTCGAAGACGATCCGGCCCGAGGCGATCCGCCCGCCCGTCGCCCCGGTCAGACCCATCACCGCGACCGAGGTCACCGTCTTGCCGGAACCGGACTCGCCGACGAGCGCCATCGACCCGCCCGGCTTCAGCGAGAACGAGACGTCCTGGACGGTCGTCTGCCACCCACCCGAGGGGGAGCGGAACTCGACGTTGAGGTTCTCCACTCGCAGGAGGTCCGCCGCCGCGCCGGTGGCGTCGTTCCCGGTGTGGGCCATCACGCCGGCCGCCCGTTTCCCTGCCATGTCAGCTCCTGTTTGTTGCCGGACCGGTCAGTTGCCCGACCGGGTGCGCACGAGAGCGCGGCGGACACCGTCACCGACGTAGGTGAAGGCGAGGACGGTGAGGAAGATCATCATGCCGGGTGGCCACACGAGGTACGGCGCGAGGCGAATGTTCGAGGAGGCCGTGGAGAGCATCGAGCCCCAGCTGGCCGCGGGGGCCTTCACGCCCAGCCCGAGGAAGCTCAGGCTCGCCTCGGCCGCGACGGCGGTGCCCAGCGACACCGAGATGACGAGGATGATCGGCGGCAGCACGTTGGGCAGCACGTGCCGCACCGTCGTGCGCAGGGTGCTGCACCCCAGGGCGATCGAGGCCTCGATGTAGGTCTCGTGCCGCACGTCCATCGTGCCGGCGCGGGCCACCCGGAAGAAGCGCGGGGCCATGACCAGGCCGATGGCGAGCATCGCGTTGGTGATGCCGGAGCCGAGGACCGCGACGATGGTGATGGCCAGCACGAGCGACGGAGCGCTCATGATCGCGTCCATGATGCGGGTGAGGATCGTGTCGATCCAGCCGCCGCGGTAGCCCGCGATCATGCCGAAGGGCAGGCCGAGCACGAGCGCGACGGCCGCGGCCTGCAGCGCCGCCCACAGCGAGACCCGCGCCCCGAAGATGAGCCGGCTGAGCACGTCCCGGCCGTAGTCGTCGGTCCCCAGCCAGTGCTCGGCGCTCGGCGGCTTGAGCCGCAGCAGCAGGTTCTGCACGTCGGGGTCGTGCGGCGCCAGCACCGGGGCGAGGATCGCGATGAGCGTCAGCACGAGCAGGAAGGCTCCGGCCGCGATCGTCGTGGGGCGCCGCACGATGCTCTTGAGGATGCCGGGAGCCGCGGCCGGCTCCGGGTCGCCCGTGCCGATGTCCGCCGTGGGCACCTCGGCCGCGGTCCCGGCGAGGCCGTCCGCAGGCGTGCCGGCTCCGTGCGAGTCGTGCCCTGGCCCCGGGGACGTCGGGGTCCGCTTCGCGCTCATGAGCGTACCTTCGGGTTGAAGTAGCCGTAGGAGATGTCGACGATGAGGTTGACGAGCACGACGATCGTCGTGCTGAACAGGACGAAGCCGAGCAGGACCGGGACGTCGCGCCCCTGCACGGCCTCGACGGCGGTGCGCCCGAGGCCCGGCATGTTGTAGATCATCTCGATGGTCACCGATCCGGCGAGGACCTCCGCGACGCGGAAGCCGAGGACGGTGATGACGGGGATGCACGCGTTCTTCAGGGAGTGCTTGAACACGACGCTGGTGCGCGACAGGCCCTTGGCCTCGGCGTTGAGGATGTAGTCGGTCTTCATGACCTGCCCGAGCGCCGAGCGCAGCTGCAGGGTCACCTCGGCGGCCGGGAGCAGACCGAGGGCGAAGCCGGGCAGGATGAGGTGCGACAGCCACGGCCAGAAGCCGGCGGACAGCGGCTGGAAGCCGAACGCCGGGAACATCTGCAGCCCGACCGCGAACACCGAGACGAGCACGAGGCCGAACCAGAAGCCCGGGATGGCGATCGCGATCGAGGCGAACCAGTTGACGGCCCGGTCGACGATGCCGCCGGAGCGCAGCGTGGCCGCGAGCGCCAGGGCGGTCCCGAGCACGACGGCGAAGATCATCGCGACGAGCACCAGCGACATCGTCGTCGCCATCCGTCGCGTCAGCAGGTCGGTCACGCTCTGGTCCGAGACGAAGGACGTGCCGAGGTTGCCGTGCAGGACGCCGCCGATCCACTGGATGTAGCGGAGCAGGACCGGATCGTTGAGGTCGAGTTCCTCACGGATCGCCGCGATGCGTTCCGGGGTCGGTTCGTCACCGGCGAGGATGGTGGCCGGGTCCCCCGGGGCGAGCTCGATCAGAGCGAAGACGAGCAACGGGACGAAGAACAGCAGGGGTATCGCTGCGAGCAGTCGCCTGCCGGCGTATCGGAGCATCTCTTACCTCGGCTCAGAGCGTGGCACGCGGCGCCTGGTGGCGCCTGGGGTGTGAGTCCCGCACGGCCTGGTGCCGGCGAGGCCGTGCTGGGGTGTCGCCGCCGGCCCTGGCCACAGCGGGTGGCCCTGACCACCCGGCGGCGACACCACCGGGTGGTCAGGAGCGGCGGTTACTTCTTGACGGCGATGTTGCGCAGATCCCAGATGCCGATGTTCGACATGGGGATGTTGTCGATGCCGACGACGTTCGACTTCGCGACGTTCGCGATGGTCTGGTTGCACAGCGGCAGGAACCAGACCTGTTCGAGCGTCGTCTTCCAGATGTCCTGGTACAGCGGGGCGCGCTTGTCCATCGACAGCATGGGGTTGGCGGCCTCGGCTGCCTTGGCCTCGATGAGCGAGGGGTTCGCGGCGAGCTTGTAGGTGTTGAGCAGGTAGGTGTTCACCGTCGCCGCCGGGTCGGCCTTCGGGCTCCACGACGTGCCGACCATGAGCTCGAAGTCGCCTGCGATGAAGCGCGGCTCGTTCTCGGTGTTGGGCACGGGGTTGAGCGTCGCGTCGATGCCGACGGCCCGCAGCGACGCCTGCACGACGTTGGCCGGCTGCTCGGCGTTCGTGCCCGCGGCGAAGGTGACGGTCACCTTGGCGCCGCCGGCCTGTTGCACCAGGGCCTTGGCCTTGTCGACGCTGAACTCGAACGGGTAGGTGTAGTTCGGCACGCGGCTCGGGTCCGTCTCGGGGACGACCTGGCGCGTCGGCGTGCAGGTGCCGCTGAAGAGCGCGCTGATCGCCGCCGGGTCGACCGCGTGGGCGATCGCCTGGCGGACCTCGAGCTTGCTGACGTCGCCCTTGTTGGCGCGCAGGTAGATGCCGACGAGGTTCTTGAACTTCACCTCGTGCTTCTGCAGACCGCTGCCCGGGGTGACGATCTTCTGGACCGTGGCGATCTCCGTGGCCGAGCTGAGCGGGGCCAGGTCGATCTGGCCGCTCTGCAGGCCGTTGAGGCGGGCCGCGGCGTCGGGCACGCGCTGCAGCTCGATGCCGCCGAGGCGGCCGACGTTCGGGTCCCAGTAGCTGTCGGCCCGCTTGAGCACGAGCTTCTCCTGGGGCACGAGCTCGGTGGCGATGTACGGGCCTGAGCCGGCGGTGCCCGGCTTGGTCTTGATGTCGACGCCGTCCTTGATGGCCTTGGGGCTGACCATCATGCCGGCCGTGCCGGTGAAGGACGCGGGCAGCTGGACGCCTTTGCCCTTGACCAGCTTGAGGCGCACGGTCGTCGGGTTGGCGACCTCGACCGTCTCGATGTCGGCGAGGTCGCTCTTGAGGGTCGAGCCCTGGAGGGTCTTGCCCCGCTCGATGTTGGCCTTGACGGCCTCGGCGTCGAACGGCGTGCCGTCGTGGAACTTCACGTCGTCACGCAGCTTGAGCTCCAGGACGCTGCCGTTCTCCACGAAGTTCCACTCTTTGGCCAGACCCGGGACGACCTTGTCGTCCTTGTCCAGCATGGTCAGCCGGTCCCACACGAGGAACAGGTAGCCCCAGGCGCCGTAGCTCGTCTGGAGGGCCGGATCGAGGTCGCGTAACGGACCCGCCGACGCGAACTTGAGCACGGCCGATGTGTCGATCTCGCCTCCGGAACCGCTGCTGCTGTCCGTCGGGCTGGTGCTGGTGCAGCCGGCCACCATGGCGAGCGCCCCGGCGGCCGTCAGCGCGATGACGCGCTCCCAAGTTTTGTTGATGAAACCCATATCACCCGTCCAAAACACGAGCCGAATTGATCAAGAGGGGGTGTCCGCCCGGCGGTTGCCGGGCGGGATCCGTGGGGGGGGTGACCACCGGGCGCTCGCCCGGCGTTTCACCCGTCCGCGGACAAGATCAGGGCGCTGGTCGGTACTCCGACGCCCGCCGTCACAAGGACGTTGCGGACGCCGTCGGGCTGATTGGTCGAGGTGCCCCGGACGAGACGGACGCCCTCCGCGACGCCGTTCGTGCCGTGCAGGTAGGCCTCACCGATCTGGCCGCCGTGGGTGTTGGTCGGCAGCGAGCCGGTGACCTCGAGGTTGCCGTCGGCGATGAAGTCCTTGGCCTCGCCGCGGCCGCAGAAGCCGTACTCCTCGAGCTGGTTGAGCACGTACGGGGTGAAGTGGTCGTAGAGGATCGCCGCATCCATGTCGGCGGGTCCGAGGCCTGACTGGGCCCACAGCTGCTGGGCGCAGAGCTCGACCTCGGGGATCCGGGTCAGGTCCTCCCGGTAGTAGCTGACCATCTGGTACTGGTCCGGTCCCAGGCCCTGGGCCGCCCCGACGATGTACGCCGGGGTGGACGGCAGGTCCTTGGCGCGCTCGGCGCTGACGATGACCATCGCCTGGCCGCCGTCGGTCTCCTGGCAGCAGTCGAACAGGTGCAGCGGCTCGGCGATCCAGCGGGAGGCCTGGTGCTCCTCGAGGGTGAGCGGCTTGCCGTAGAACCACGCCTTGGGGTTGTTCGCGGCGTGCTTGCGGGCGAGCACGGCGACCCGGCCGTAGTCCTCGCTGGTCGCGCCGTACTTGTGCAGGTAGCGACGGGCGAACATCGCGGTGTGCTGGGCCGGCGTGAGCAGACCGTACGGGTTGACCCAGGAGCGGTACTCGTTGTCCGAGGTGGCCTGGGTCTTCGCCGGAGGCGGCCCCTGCCCGAAACGCACGCCGGAACGCTCGTTGAAGGCACGGTAGGCCACGACGACGTCGGCGATGCCGCTCGCGACGGCCATAGCGGCCTGCTGGACGGGGGCACAGGCGCCGCCACCGCCGTAGGGGATCCGGGAGAAGAACTTCAGCTCGGGGATGCCCAGGCTGCGGGCGACCATGTTCTCCGGGTTGGTCTCCATGGTGAAGGTCGTCATACCGTCGACGTCGGCGGGGCTCAGGCCCGCGTCGGCGAGGGCGGCCAGGACGGCCTCGGTGGCCAGCTGCAGCTCGCTGCGGCCGGAGTCCTTGGAGAACTCCGTCGCGCCGATGCCGACGATCGCGGTGCGACCCGACAGGAAGTTGTCCGTCACGTCACTGCTCCGTTCCGCGGGGCAGGCGCACGGTCACCTCGGAGATGGCGTGCGCGCCCTTGCTGTTCATGCCACGCACCGCGACCCGCACGGTGTCCTGCTCGACGCCGACGACCTCACCGGTCAGCCGCATCGTGTCGCCGGGGAAGTTCGGCACCCCAAGGCGGGTGCTCAGGCGCACCATGCGCGCGGCGGGGCCGGCCCAGTCGGTGACGTAGCGGCCGACGAGCCCGTTGGTGTTGTTGATGCTCATGTACGTGTCGGGGGTACCGCGCCGCTCGGCCTGCGCCGGGTCGTGGTGCACGTCCTCGTAGTCGCGGGTCGCGAGAGCGCCGGCGACGATGAGGGTCCGGGTCAGAGGGATCTCGAGCTCCGGCAGCGTGTCGCCGATGCTCACCTGCTCGATGGTGACCTGAGCCTCGCTCACAGCTGCTCCCCCGCGTCGACCAGGTCCGCGAGCTGCTGCAGGTGCCAGGCCCCGGAGCCGGCGGTGTTGGCCAGCTGGGTGGTCCAGAGCATGTAGCGGTGGATCGGGTACGTGACGTCGGCACCCATGCCGCCGTGCACGTGCTGCACGGTGCGTGCGACACGGTCGCCGGCCTCGCCGGCCCAGTACTTCGCGACATGCACGGCCGCACGGGAGGGCCGCTCGGTCGTCTCGCGCCACAGCGCGTTGAGGTAGGTGACCTCCATCGCCTCGGTGTCGATGTGGCAGTTGGCGATCTGGTGGGCGACGGCCTGGAAGGTCGCGATCGGCACACCGAACTGCTCGCGGCCCGAGGTGTAGTCGGCGGCCTGGCGCACAGCGGCCTGGCTGATGCCGCTCTGCAGGGCAGACAGGGCGATCCAGACCTGGCGCAGCAGCCAGTCGACCCGGTCGTCCTCGGGGCCCTCGGCGAGCAGTTCCGCGGCGGAGCCCTCGAAGTGCACGTCGGAGGCGAGTCCGCGGTCGGTGCGCTCGAAGGTGTCGAGGCGCACCCCGGCGCCGGCGGTCGGCACGAGATAGAGCCCGACCGTGCCCTCCTCGTCGGTGGCCGGGACGATGATCGCGTCGGCGAGGTGCGCCGAGCGGACCCCGACGGCGGTGCCGCTCAGGGTGACTCCCGCACCGCCGGACCGTGCGCGGACGCGGGCGCCGTACGGCCGGGCGTCGGACAGGTCGTCGACGGCCACGGTGAGGACCGCGTCCCCGGCGGCGACGCGGGGCAGCCATTCGGACTGCTGCTTGGCGTCGCCGTAGCGCACCAGCGGCAGGACGCCGCCGACGAGGGTCTCCCACAGCGGGACGGTGCCCAGCGTGCGGCCCTGCTCGACGAAGACCCCCGCGACGGCGCCCAGGGTCAGCCCGGCGCCGCCGTGCTCCTCCGGCACGAGCAGCCCGAGGGCGCCGGACTCGGCCAGGTCGCGGTGCAGGACGCGGTCGAAGCGCTCCGGGCCGGCCTCGATGTCGAAGAGGCGCTGCGGGTCGCCGTTGCGCGCGAAGATGTCGCGCGCCAGGTCGTTGACCGTGACCTGTTCCTCGGTGAGCTGGAAGTCCATCAGTTCCTCTCCTGTTCGGTGGACTCCGACACGGAGGTCGCGGCCCGGAAACGCGGGAGCGTGAGGTGCTCGTCGTAGTCGACCCAGTCGACCTGCACGGGCAGGCCGATCTCGACCTCGCCGGCGTCCCCGGCGAAGTCGGCGACGAGGCGGGTGCCCTCCTCGAGGTCGACGAGCACGACGGTGAGCGGGTAGTCGTACCCGGGGGCCTTCGGATGGTGGCTGACGACGTAGCTGTGCACCGTGCCCCGGCCGCTCGCCTCGACCTCGTGCCACGCGAACGAATGGCAGGAGGGGCAGACCGGGCCGGGCGGGTGGCGCAGTGTGCCGCAGTCGGTGCAGGCCTGGATGACGAGGCGGCGCTGTGCGGCGGCCTCGAACCAGAAGGCGTTGTCGCGCAGGATGAACGGCTTGTGCCGCAGCGCCGGGTCGGCCGGAGCCGGAGCCGGAGCAGCGGGCTTGGCGCCGGACGGGTCGAAGCGCAGGATGCGGAAGCGCTGGCGAGCCACGACCTCGTCGTGCTGGTCGGTGTAGGTGCGCAGGGTCGTGATGAAGTGGCCGGTGCCCAGACCCGTGGTCTTGCGCGGGGAGATGTCCTCGATGACCGTGGTCATCTTGATCTCGTCGCCCAGGCGCAGCTCGCGCACGTACTCGTGCTCGTCGTTGGTGGCGACGACCCCGACGTAGCCGGCCTCGGCGAGGATCGCGAGCAGCCGGGCCATGGGCGTGTCCGGCGCGGCGCCCGCGGCGGCGGCCATGTGGGCCTTGTAGCCGACCATGAGCCAGGTCGACAGCATCGGCGGCGGGGCGACGACACCCTCCCGGCCGGTGTCACGGGCGGCCTGCTCATCGACGTATATGGGGTTCTCGTCGCCCATCGCCTCGACGAAGTGGCGGATCATCGCCTGGTTGACGGCGTCCTGCGCGTAGCGGGTGGGCGTGGCCTCGAGGCCGCGGAACTCGAGCAGGCGGGCGAGGAAGGCCTCCTCGTCGGTGGTGCCGGGGGCCGGGGCCGGGGTCTGCGTCGTAGTGCTCATGCGGACCGTCCCTTCCTCGGCATGCCGAGGCCGGTGACCGCGATCATGTCGCGCAGCACCTCGTTGGTACCGCCGCCGAAGGTGTTGATGTAGGAGCCGCGGGTGTAGGCCTCCAGCTGTCCGCCGAGGACGGCGTCCGGGGCCCCGGGGCGCCGGGTCGCGCGGGGCCCGGCGACGGAGACGAGGCTGCGGCAGACCCGGTCGTGGGTCTCCGTGCCGTAGACCTTGGCGACCGACGCGGCCGCGGGGGCCGGGTTCTGGCCCTCCCCGACGACGGCGATCTTCCAGTTGAGCAGGCGCATCGCGGTCAGCTCCGCGTAGTCACGGGCCAGCTGCGTGCGCACCCACGGCCGGTCGAGGACGCGGACCCCGTCGGCGTCGGGCTCGGCGGCCCACGCGGCGATGTCGGTCCACAGCTGCTCCGTGCGCCCGCCCATGGCGGCCAGGCCCACCCGCTCGTGACCGAGCTGGCCGGTGATGAGGCGCCAGCCGCCGTTGACCTCGCCGACGAGGGCCTCGGGGCCGACGCGCACGTCCTCGTAGTAGGAGGCGTTGGTGTGGGTGATGCCGCTGGTGGCGATCGGCGTGCAGCTGAAGCCGGGGTCCGACGTCGGCACGATGAGGATGGTGATGCCCTTGTGCTTCGGGGCGTCGGGGTCGGTGCGCACGGCCAGCCAGACGAAGTCGGCCTGGCTGGCGCCGCTGGTGAAGACCTTCTGGCCGTTGATGACCCAGCCACCCTCGGGGGTGGCCTCGGCCCTGGTGCGCAGCGAGGCGAGGTCGGTGCCGGAGCCGGGCTCGCTGTAGCCGATGGCGAAGATGACGTCGCCGGTGAGCATGCCCGGCAGGTAGGTGCGCTTCTGCTCCTCGGTGCCGTAGCGCATGAGCATCGGGCCGATGTTGTTGATGGTGACGAACGGGAATGGCGCCTGGGCGCGGTTGATCTCGTCGAAAAGGATGTACTGGTCCAGCGGCGGGCGGCCCTGGCCGCCGAACTCCTTGGGCCAGCCGAGTCCGAGCAGGCCGTCCTTGCCGATCTGGCGGATGATCTCGCGGTAGGCCGGCCGGTCCTCGTTGGTGCCGCCGAGCGCCTCGCGGACCTCAGGCGTGAGCAGGCCCGCGAAGTACGCGCGCAGCTCCCGGCTCAGCTCTCGCTGCGCTGGGGTGTACTCCAGGAACATACATGTCCTCTCTCGGGGCATGGGGCGCCAGTCGGTGTTCGGCGGGCCGGCCGGGTCAGGGGGGCGGCAGGAGCGCGGTGCGCCCGTTGACGGCGAACTGCCGTTCGAGGTCGCTGACGTCCGCTGCCGTGAGCGGCCGGTACGCGGTGGACGCGCCGTCGCGGACGTAGACGGGGTCGGTCGTGGCCCAGGCGGCGCGGCGCAGGACCTGCTTGGCGACCTTGCTGTTGCCCGTGGTGGGGATCTCGGCGACGATGCGCACGAAGCGGGGCCGCCATTTGGTGCCGAGGTCGGCCTGCTCGTCGAGGAAGGCGGTGAACGCCTCGGGGTCGAAGCCGGCGCCGGCACGCAGCTCGAGCGCGCACATGACCTGGTCGCCGGTGCGCGGGTCGGGCACGGCGAAGACGGGGGCGACCGACACACGGTCCCAGCGCTCGATGATCCGCTCAACGGACGCGGCGGCGAAGTTCTCGCTGTCGACGCGGATCCAGTCCGAGGAGCGGCCGGCGAAGTAGAAGTACCCGTCGGCGTCGCGGTAGGCCAGGTCGCCGGACCAGAAGTCCTCGCCGCGGACCCGCTCGGCGGCGGCTTCGGGGTTCTTGTAGTAGCCCTCGAACCGGGCGGCCATGCCGACGCCGACGAGCTGCCCGATGGCCTGGTCCGCGTTGACGAGCCGTCCGGTCTCGTCAAGTTTGGCCGGCGGGCACTCCAGCCCGGTGACCTCGTCCATGACCTTGACCTCGGCGCCGGCGACGGCCACGCCGAGCGCCTCGTCAGGCGTCACGGGGGTGCGGTTGATCCGCATGACGCCCTCGCTGGAGCCGTACCCCTCGGAGACGACGGCACCGAAGCGCTGGGTGAAGCGGGCGATGTCAGCGGCCGAGGCCTCGGTGCCGACGGCGCGGCGCAGCGTGCTCGTCGCGTCGCGTGGGTCGACCGGCTGGGCCAGGACGTAGGCCAGGGCCCGGCCGACGTAGTTGAAGTAGGTGACGCCGTGCTCGTGCACGTCGCGCACGAAGCCGGACGCGGAGAACTTGCGGACCATGCAGATCGTCGCGCCGCAGACCATGGCGGGCCCGAGGTTGAGCATGACGGCGTTGCCGTGGAACAGGGGCATCGCCAGGTAGCTGACCGAGTCGCGGGTCAGCTCGGTGCGGGTCAGCAGCGCCTCGGAGACCGCGGCAAGGCGCCCGTGCGAGCAGATGACCGCCTTGGGTGCCCCGGTCGAGCCCGAGGAGAACATGAGCAGCAGGTGGGCGCCGGGGTCGGCGCTGCCGGTGGGCATCGGGACGCCGGCGTACCGGGCCAGCCAGGCGGCGTACTGCGGGGAGTCGATGTTGTGCACCTGCTCGGCGGGGATGCCCAGGTCGAGCCCGTCGACGAGGCCGGCGAGGCGGTCCTCGGTGATGAACAGGTCGCAATCGGTGTGCCGCACGTCGTGGGCCAGCTCGGCGCCGCGGCGGGTCGGATTGATCCCGACGACGGTGGCGCCGGACAGCGCGGCCGCGCAGATCCAGTACACGTAGTCGGGAGTGTTCTCCAGGAGCACACCCAGGTGCAGCGGCCTGTCCTCGGGCCGGGGCACGTCGGCCAGCGCGGCGGCGCGGTCGGCGGCTTCCTGCACGACTTGGCCCCAGGTGATGGTGCGACCCTCGAACAGCAGGCCCGGGTGATCGTCACCCGTGCGCCCGCGCACGATGTCAGCGAAGACGGCGGGTCCCGAGGTTCGGGCTGCCGGGGTCTGGGGTGTCATTGACGTTCCGTTCGTTCGTCGTCGAACACGGACCAACCGAAGCAAGCAAGCGCTTGGTTGAGATCGTAGGATGGGATGCGAAGGCAGGTCAAGGCCTGGCCAAGGCTTCCCAGGGGCGGTCCGTGGCGAGTGCCGAGCGCACCCGGTCGGTGTCCTCACCGCGGCGCCGCGGTGCCCGCGGGATCCCGGCCGGCGTCCGCGAGAAGCGCGGCACCGGGGCCGGCTGGGCGACGCCATCGACGTCGATGACGGCCCGCCGGGCACGCACCTGCGGGTGCGAGGCCGACTCCGCGACGTCCAGCACCGGGTGTACGCACGCGTCGACGCCCTCGTAGATGCTGGTCCACTCCTGCCGGGTACGCCCGGCGAAGACCGTCGCGATCCGCTCGGCCCAGCCGGCCCACCCCGACTCGTCGAACTGCCCCGGCCCGTCCTCCGGCTCGAGGCCGAGGGTGAGCAGGAACGTGCGGTAGAACTTCGCCTCGATGGCCGCGACGGACATGAACTTGTCGTCGGCGGTGCGGTACACCCGGTAGAAGTGCGCCCCGCCGTCGAGGTAGTTCGTCCCACGGGTGAGGTTCCAGGCGCCCCGCGCGAGCATCGAGCGGATCACGACGGTGAGCAGTCCGCTGCCCTCCAGCATCGAGGAGTCCACCACCTGCCCCCGCCCGGAGGAGGCGCGCTCGTGCAGGGCGGCCAGGACGCCGAAGGCGAGCACCATGCCGCCGCCGGCGAAGTCGGCCAGGTACATCGGCGGCACGACGGGGCCGGAGTCGGGCCGGCCGATCGTGTCGAGCACTCCGGAGACGGCGATGTAGTTGAGGTCGTGCCCGGCGGCCGCGGCGAGGGGACCGTCCTGGCCCCAGCCGCTCATCCGCGCCACGACGAGGCGCGGGTGCCGCTCGGTGAGCTCGGCCGGGTCCAGGCCGAGACGTTCGAGCACCCCGGGGCGGAACGGGTCGAGCAGCACGTCGGCGCCGGCGAGCAGGCGGTCCACCAGCGCCCGGTCGGCCTCGGACTTCAGGTCGAGCGTGACGGTCGTGCGGCCCCGGTCGATCGCGTTGACCTGCGCGCGCTCCCGCCGGTCGGGCTCGCCCGGCGGATCGACCCGCACGACCTGGGCGCCGAGGTCGGCGAGCATCATCGTCGCGAACGGCGCCGGCCCCTGCCCTCCGAGCTCGAGGACGCGCAGGCCCGCCAGCGGACCCTCGGACCGCGGGCCCGGGGTGGAGCTCACGACGTCACCTCCGCTGCGCTCCGGCGCCGGCCTGAGCTCCACCCTGCGCCCATGATTCGCAGCCCTCCGCTGCGCTGCGGCCCGCTCATGCCTGCTCCCCGGCGCCGGCCGCGCCCGAGGTGCCGGTGACGGCGCGGGGGTCCGTGCTCCACGTCTGCGGGGTCACGCCCTCGTCGCGCAGGACCCGCTTGAGGACCCGACCCACGGCGTTCTTGGGCAGCTCGGTGCGGACCTCGATGTGGGAGGGCACGGCATACCGCGGGACCCGCGGGTGCAGCCACGCGAAGAACTCCGCGGGGTCGATCTGCGCACCGGGCGCGGGCACGACCGTCACCTTGAGGTCGTCCTCGGCCAGGGGGGACGGGACCGCGTGCACGGCGACCTCGCCGACGGCCGGGTGGGCCGCCACGATGCCCTCGATCTCGAAGCTGGAGATGTTCTCGCCGCCGCGGCGCAGGTAGTCCTTGCCGCGGTCGACGAAGTAGAGGTAGCCGTCCTCGTCGAGGCGGCCGTAGTCACCGCAGTGGAACCACAGGCCCCGGAAGACCTCGAGGGTCTTCTCCGGCTGGCGCCAGTAACCGTTGAACATGATCGCCGGACGGGTGGGGCGGGCGACGATCTCGCCGACCTCGCCGACGGGCAGCGGGTTGTCGTCCTTGTCGACGATGCGCACCTCGAAGGACTCGTTGACCTTGCCGGCGGTCCCGGCGCGGTACTCCCCCGGCGGGGTGAACGTGATCAGGCTGGCCTCGGTCATGCCGTAGGCGCCCGAGCCGACCCGCTCGACGCCGAACCGCTCGGTCCAGCGAGCAGCGAGGTCGGCGGTGACCGGCGAGCCGGACACGACGCGCAGCTGGCCGAAGGCTTTGCGGGCTGCCTCGGACTCGGCAGCGCCGGCGATCATCGGCAGCATCGAGCCCATGAGCGCGGCCATCGTCGCGCGGGAGCGCAGGATCTCGTCCCAGAAGCCGCTGACGGAGAAGCGCTGCGCGATGTCCATCGCCGAGCCGAGCTGGAGCGAGCCCAGGACGTGCCCGACCGCGGCCATGTGGAACAGCGGCATCGCCGACCACAGGACGTCGCCGGCCCGGCGCTCGAGGTTCTCGTGCATCTGCCGGGCCATGTTCGCCGCGAAGCCGTGGCTGACCATGCAGGCCTTGGACGGTCCGGTCGTGCCGGCCGTGTAGATGAGGTGGCTGGTGGCGTACGCGTCGAGGTCCGGGGTCGTCGACAACGCCGAGCCCTCGGCGACGGCGGCGTCGAAGTCGATGACCTCGGTGGCCCAGGCGGGCACCGGGCCTGAGGCCGGCCGGCCGGCCTCGGCGGCGCCGACGAGCACCGGCACCCGCAGCCCTGTGCCGGCGAGGGCGTCGTCCATGACGGGCACGAACTCGTCCTCGAGGATCATCGCGATCGGATCGGCGTCGTGCACCTGGTGGGCCAGGATGGGGCCGCGGTTGCTCGTGTTGAGCGGGACGACGAATCCGCCGCGGAGCGTCGTCGCCCACCAGGCGAGCAGGGCCAGCCGGCCGTTGCGGGCGAGGACGACGACGCGGTCGCCGGGGGCGACCCGGTCGGCGAGGAACCCGGCGAGGCGACGCGACGCGGCATCGAGCTCGGCCACGGTGAACGGGGTGCCGGCGAGGGTGAGGGCGAGGTCAGGCTGCCGCTCGAGCGCGCGGGACAGCGCAACCAGGAGAGGGGCGGCTGCGGCGGGGCGGGTCACTGGCTCTGGCTACCTTTCTTCGGGCCGGCCGGTCGCGGCGGGCGACCGGCCGGCCGACGGGTGGGGTCCGGGCGCTCAGCGCTTCGTCATCGCGACGGTGCGCAGGTCGAACAGGCCGAGATTGGTCCACGGCAGCTGCTCGGCCCCGACCACCTTCGGGGAGGCGACGGTCGCGTTGGTGAGGTTGCAGATCGGGATGAACCACGCCTCGCTGAACAGCTGGTCCCACAGCTGGTGGTACTGCTTGGCGCGCTCCTCGACGCTGGAGCGGGGGTCGGCGGCCTTGGCCGCGATCGGGGCGATGGCCTCGGGGTCGGTGGCGAGCTTGTAGTTGCCGGTGAGGTAGTTGTTCACCGTCCCCGCCGGGTCGATGCGCGGGTTGAAGGTGTTGGACACCTCGAGCTCGAAGTCGCCGGCGATGAAGCGGGCCTCGGTCTCGGAGTTCGGCGTCGGGTTGAGCGTGGCGTTGATGCCGGCCTGGGACATGGCGGCCTGGATGGCGGTGGCGGGCTGCTCGGTGTTGGTGCCGGCGGAGAAGCTGATCGACACCTTGGCCCCGCCCACCTCGGCGATGAGCGCCTTGGCCTTGGCCAGGTCGAACTCGTACGGGTACTTCGCCGCCGGGTCCTCCCACGGGCTGCCCGGGTAGATGCTGCGGGTGGGCGTGCACGTGTCGGCGAAGAGCGCCTTGATGGCGGCCGGGTCGACCGAGCGCGCGATTGCCTCACGGACCCGCTTGTCCTTGAGGTCGCCCTTGTTGGCGCGCAGCAGGATGCCCAGGACGTTGCGGAACGGGCGGGTGGTCACCTTGAGCTGGCCGGCCTGGCCGAGCTGGCGGGCCTCGATGATCTCGTTGGCCGAGGAGACGAAGCTGAGGTCGGTCTGACCGTTGATGACGCCGTTGATCCTGGTGGCGCCCTGCGGGACGCGGGTGATCTCCATACCGGCGAGGCGCCCGGCGTTCGGGTCCCAGTAGGTGCCCGTGGCGCGCTTGACCACGTACTTCTCGTTGGGCACGAACTCGGTGGCGACGTATGGCCCCGAGCCGGCGTTGCCGGGGGCGAGCTTGAGGTTGACGCCGTCGGTGATCGCCTTGGGCGAGACCATCATGCCGGCGGCGGTGGCCAGGGCCGACGGGAGCACCGCGCCGGTGCCCGGCTTGAGGTTCAGGCGCGCGGTGTGCGCGTCGACGACGGTGACGCCGGTGATGTCGGCGAGGTCCTGCTTGACGGTGCTCGCCGGCAGCGTCTGACCGCGCTCGATGTTCACCTTGACGGCGTTGGCGTCGAACGGCGTCCCGTCGTGGAAGGTGACGTCGTTGCGCAGGGCGAGCTCGAGGTAGGAGCCGTCCGCGGCGAAGGTCCACGAGGTTGCCAGGCCGGGGACGATGTTGTCCTTGGCGTCGACCATGGTGAGCCGGTCGTAGATCAGCGTGAGGTACGGGTAACCGCCGGGAGCCAGTTGGGCCGGGTCGAGATTCTGGAACGGCGACGAGGCCGTGACCCGTAGGACGGCGCTGGGGTCGATCTCACCGTTCGCGGCGCTGGGGTCGCCCGCCGCGTCGCCGGAGCAGGCTCCGACGGCGAGGGTGGCGAGCGCAGTGACGGCCACGGCGAGGCGCCGGCGGTATGCAAGACGAGACACGGTCTTCCTTTCCGGACCTGCGGTCCGAGCCGGGAGCGCGCCGCGGCCGCGGCGGGGTCCCGGATGGCGGGGTTGCGGCCGGTCGCTCGGCGGCGGCCGTGAGGGCGCGGTGGTGCGGCCAGTGACGGATGGCGTCGGCCGCGTGGTGTGCATGCCTGGAGCTCATCGGTGGGAGCTCGTCGGTGCCCCGAGGGCTGCCGGCGCCAGGCTACATCACGAGCCAACCAAGCGCTCGTTTGGGTAACCATAGGGGGAAGTCGCGGAGCGCGTCAATGGGCGCGGCACCACCGCGACCAGTGGGGCGGCGATGCCGCGGCGCGACCGTTGTCAGCACACCACCGGGTCGCTAGGGTGTAGTCAAGCAAGCGCTTGGTTGACTAGATTGCCCGAAGGAGCCCGCCCGGTGGAAGTAGCCCTCGCCACGGCACAGCCCCGCGATTGCGGCATCGATGCGGTCGCCGCAGCCACCCGCCGGCTCGTCGACGCGATCACCCGCGCGGGCGCGGCCGTCGACGGCGACGCCGACCGGATCGTGGCCGACCTCGACGCGCTCACCGCCCGGATCGACGCCCACGCCCCGGACCTTGCCGAGCGGATCGCGACGATGTGGCGCCAGCCCGGCCCGGGGCGTTTCGACCCCACCGGCGGCACCGAGAACCCGCTGTCGCCGCCGGTGAGCCTCTGGGTCGAGCCGGACGGCTCAGTGCGCGGCGAGGTCACGCTGGGGCTGGCCTTCCAGGGACCCCCGGGGCACGTGCACGGCGGCACCTCGGCCATGCTGATGGACCACGCCCTCGGCATCGCCAACGCCCGCGCCGGGTACGCCTCGGTGACGGTCGGGCTCGACGTCTCCTTCCACGCGGCCATCCCCGTCGGCTCGACGATCACGATCCTGGCCCGGCACGACGGGCGCGACGGGCGCAAGGTGCGCAGCTCCGGCGAGCTGCGCATCGGGGACCTGACGTGCGTCACGGCCAGCGGCACCTTCGTGCTCATGGACGACCCGTCGACGCAGGACAAGTTCCGGCGACCGTCGGGGGGGCAGGCGTGAGCGGCCAGCGGAGCGGCTCGGGCCGCGAACCAGAGGCACAGCCTTGGCTCACGGCGGCGCCGGAGCGCAGCGGAGGTGACGTCGTGAGCACGACTGCCGACCCGGCCACCGCCTCACCCGGTCCGCTCGCCGGCCGCGGTGCGCTCGTCATCGGCGGGGGCGGCGGCTTCGGCCGGGCCATCGCCGCCGCGCTCGCCGCCGACGGCGCCACCGTGACGATCATGGGGCGCACCGAGGCGACGCTGCGGGCGGCCGCCACGACGATCGCCGCGGCCGCCCCGGGGGCGCTGCCCGTGCGGGTCAGCGTCGGCGACTCCGCTCTCGATCAGGACGTGGCCGCCGCGGTGCGCGTCGCCGACGAGACCCCTTTGGCGGCCGTCGTCACGACGGTCGGCGGCGGGACCTTCCGTCCCGTGCTCGCCCTTGACGCCGAGACCCTTGAGCACGACTTCCGGCGCAACGTCACGACGGCGCTGCATGCGATCAGACACGGCGGACAGGCTCTGGCCGCGCACGGTGGGGGTTCGATCGTGTGTACCTCCTCGAGCGCGGGCGGGCACTCCTTCCCGTTCATGCCGTCCTACTCGGTGAGCAAGGCCGCGCTCGAGGCCCTCGTGCGGGTCGCCGCCGACGAGCTCGGCCACCTCGCGGTGCGGGTCAACGTGGTGCGCCCCGGCATCGTGGCCACCGACGGGAAGAACCCGGGCCTGCTGCTGGCCGACCCCGAGCTGGCCGCCGCGACCGTCGCCGAGAAGCCCCTCGCGCGGGTCGGGCGCGCCGAGGACGTCGCCGCCGCGGTCCGCTTCCTGTGCGGTCCCGAGTCCTCGTGGATCACCGGCGCGTGCCTGCCGGTCGAGGGCGGGGCGCACCTGCGCCGCGCACCGCGGCTGGAGAAGCTCGCCCGGATCGTCAGCGGCGACGAGGTCGTCGACGCCGCCCTGGCCGGGCGCCTCCCATGACGCCACAGGTACCCACCACCCGGATGGAGCTGGCCACGACGCTGCCGCCGACGACGGCGCTGCGCGAGGTGCCCGCGGTCGTGGCGCGCATCGAACGGCTCGGCTTCGACACCGTGCACGTCCCCGAGACCACGCACGACTCGTTGTCGGTCGCCCTGCTCGCGGCCGAGCACACCAACCGGATCACCGTGCGCACCAGCATGACGCTGGCCTTCCCCCGCAGCCCGATGGTGACCGCGTACGCCGCGTGGGACCTCGCCCGGTTCTCCGAAGGTCGCTTCCAGCTCGGTCTGGCCACCCAGGTGCGCGGCAACATCGTCGGCCGCTTCTCGGTGCCGTGGGACCGGCCGGCCGTACACCTGCGCGACTACCTCGCCTCGATCCGGGCGATCTTCGCCTCGTTCGCCACGGGCGCGCCCCTGGACCACGAGGGCAGCCACTACCGCTTCACCCGGCTCCAGCCCTACTTCAACCCCGGCCCGCTGTCCACCACGCCCCCGGCGCTGTACACCGGCGGGGTCAACCGGCGCGTCTGTGAGGTGGCCGGCGAGCTCGCCGACGGCTTCGTCACCCACGCGACGAACTCGCACCCGAGCCACCTCCGCGCGGTCGTGCTCCCCGGACTCCGCGCCGGCGCCGAGCGGGCCGGACGCGCCGGGATCCCACGAGTCGTCGTCGTGTCCAAGTCGATCACCGGTCCGACGCAGGCCGCGCTCGCCGCGAGCCGCGCCGCCGCCCGCCAGGAGCTGGCGTTCCTCTTCTCGACCCCGGCCTACCGCACGACCCTGGACCGGCTCGGCCTGGGCGAGGTCGGCGAACGGCTCGCCGAGATGGCCGCCTCCGGGCGCTGGGCGGGACTCGCCGGCACCCTCGACGACGAGACCCTGGCCACACTCATCCCGCACGGCACCTACGCCGAGCTGCCGGACGTGCTCGACCGGGCGTACGGCGGGCTCGCCGACGGGCTCGGGCTCGGGCTGCCGCTCGACCCGGACGACGACGAGGACTTCGGCGCGCTGCTCGAACGCCTCCGGCGCATCCCGACGAGGGCCGCAGCCGGCGGCCCGCCCGCAGCCGGCGGCCCCACCGACGAGACCACCAGCGCGACGCGCAGCGACGCCGGATCGGAGACCGTGTCATGACCGCACGCATCGGGCTGCTCACCCCGGTCGTCGTCCAGCACCCGCGCACCGCGGCCGCCTGGGAACGCGACGTCCTGGCCGGCCCCGACGTCGGCGGTGCACTGCTGGCCGTCGCCCGCGCCGCCGACGACCTGGGATACCACCACCTGACGTGCAGCGAGCACGTCGCCGTGCCCACCCGGATCGCCGTCGAGCGGGGCGGCACGTACTTCGACCCCGTGGCCACGCTGTCGTTCCTCGCCTCGGCGACGCGCCGCGTCCGGCTCGCGACGAACATCGTCGTCATCGGCTACCACCACCCGCTGGCCCTCGCCAAGACCTACGGCACCCTCGACCTGCTCAGCGGCGGCCGCGTCATCCTCGGGGTCGGGGTCGGCAGCCTGGAGGAGGAGTTCGACCTGCTCGGCGCCGAGTTCGCCGAGCGCGGCGCGGTCGCGGACGAGGCGATCACGGCCCTGCGCGCCGCGTGGGGCAGGGCCGTGCCGCACCACGAGGGGCCCCGGTTCGCCTTCACCGACTTCGTCGTCGAACCGCACGCTCCGCGCACCGCGGTGCCATTGTGGTTCGGTGGGCGCACCCGCCGCTCGCTGCGCCGCGCCGTGGCGCACGGCACCGGATGGGCGCCGTTTGGCCTCGGGCCGCAGGAGCTGACCCGCCTGTGGACCTCCGTGGAGCGCCCGGACGACTTCGACCTCGTGCTGCAGATGCCGCCGCTGGACCCGATCGGGGACCCGGACGGCTCCCGAAAGCACCTGCGCACGGCCGATGCCGTCGGGGCGACCGCGGTCAACGCGAGCCTGGTGGCCACCTCGGCGGCCCACCACCTTGAGCAGATGGCCGCGCTGCGCGACCTCGCCCCGGAACGCTTCGAGACGACCGCGTCCGGGACCTGACCGGCCACAGCCGGATCGACCCGCGTGCAGCCCGATCCGAAAGGAACCCACCTATGACCGACTCCCAGCCCGACCGGCTCGGTGTGCTCGAGGCACGTCTCGAGCAGACCGAGCGGCGCCTCGCCGCCGCCGAGGACCAGCTCGCCCTGTGGCGGATCGTCGCCGGCTACGGCCCGGCCGTGGACAGCGGCTCGGCCGAGATCACCGCCCAGATGTGGACCGAGGACGGCGTGTACGACACGTACCCCGTCGTGCTCAACGGCCGCGACGCGCTGCGCGGCATGGTGCACGGTGAGCGGCACCAGGCCCTGATCCACGCCGGCGCCGCCCACCTCATGGGCCTGCCGCACATCGCCGTCGACGGCGACCGGGCCGTCGTGACGAACTACTCGCAGCTCGTGCTCAACGCTCCCGACCAGAACGGCTACCGGATCTGGCGCACGGGCTCCAACCGGTGGGAGTTCATCCGCACCGACGAGGGCTGGAAGGTGACCCACCGCTGGAACCGCCAGCTCGACGGCACCGACGAGGGGCGCGACATCCTCGCCCGCGCTGTCGACCCCGAGGCATGAGCGGCCCGCAGCGCAGCGGAGGGCTGCGAATCATGGGCGCAGGGTGGAGCTCAGGCCGACGCCGGAGCGCAGCGCAGGTGACGGCATGAGCGTCGTGCGCATCGGCCTCAGCTCCCCGGTCCTGGCCGACTCCGGGCCCCGCCCCGCATGGGAGGCCGAGGCCGGGGTCGCCGAGCTGCGGGAGGTCTTCACGACCGCCGACCGGCTCGGGTTCGAGTTCTTCACCTGCCCGGAGCACGTCAGCGTGCCACCGGGGTTGGCCCGGGGTGAGCGCTTCTACGACCCGGTCGCGACGTTCTCCTACCTCGCGGCGATCACCGAGCGGATCCGCTTCCTGCCGTACGTGCTCGTGCTCGGGCTGCACCATCCGCTCGAGCTGGCCAAGCGGTACGGCACCCTGGACCACCTCAGCGGGGGGCGGGTCATCCTTGGCGTGGGCGTCGGCAACCTCGAGGAGGAGTTCGCGCTGCTCGCTCGCCCCTTCGCCGATCGCGGAGCACGGGCGGACGACGCCCTGCGGGCCCTGCGGGCGTCGCTGTCGGTGCGGCTCGCGACCTACCACGGGGAGTACTACGACTTCACCGAGCAGGTCATCAGCCCGCACGCGGTGCAGGAGAAGGTCCCGATCTGGGTCGGGGGTCACAGCAAGCGAGCGCTGCGCCGCGCGGTCACCCTGGCCGACGGGTGGGCACCGGCCCCGGTGACGTATCGCGGTCCGGACCTGGAGACCTTGCCGCGGATGCTCGCCGAGCACGACCTGCCGGACGGGTTCGACGTCGTCATCACGCCTCCGGCCCGTCTCGACCCGATCGGCCGCCCGGAGGCCGCGCTGGACCTCATCGGCCGGATCGGCGAGGCGGGGGCGACCGTGGTCAACCTCGTCGTGCGGCACCGCGAGCTGGCTGAGTACCTCGACCAGCTCGCGGCGGCAGCTGATCTCTTCGGCCTCGACCGCCGCGACTGAGCACGGCCCCGTGCGCCCGGACTCCTGCGTGGGTCCGGGCGCACCCACGATCAGGCCTCGTTGGGCATGTTCGACCAGCCCTTGCGGTCCACCCGCGCGTACCAGCCCGAGGCGGCCAGGGTCCCTCCGTCGACGGGGATCGTGTGCCCGGTGACGAAACGGGCGTCGTCACTGGCGAGGAACTCCACGACGGCGGCGTAGTCGTCGGGCGCACCGAAGCGTCCGACGGGGATCCACGTGCGGATGAGCTCCGGGTCACGGCCGCGCAGCATCGCCGCCGCCGGCGTCTGCGGCGTGTCGGCGAGGTCGGGCGCGATCGCGTTGACCCGCACCCCGTGCCCGGCGACCTCCACAGCGAGGCTCTTGGTGAAGGCGCTGACCCCGGCGTTGTAGGCGGAGTACGGGGCGCACGCCGGGATACCCCGGAAGGCCTCGACGGTCGAGTTGTTGATGATGGCACCACGGCCTCGCTCGACCATGCCGGGCAGCAGCGCATGGGTCATCGCGAGCACGTGCCACAGGTTGATCTCGTAGAGCGCCTGCCACTGCTGCGGGGTCGAGTGCAGGAAGGTCTTGGCGGCTGGGCGGAAGTCGCCGACGTTGTTGACGAGCACGTCGACCCGCCCCGAGTCGAGGGCCGAAGCGGCGGCGACCGCGGCGGCGACACCGTCAGCGGTGCGCACGTCGGCGAGGAGGATCTCGACCTTGCCGCCGGTGCCGCGGATGTCGGCGGCGGTGTCGGCGGCGGCCTCGGCGTCGATGTCGACGAGGACGACGTGGGCACCCGCGGCGGCGAGACGGCGGGAGATGCCGCCGCCGATGCCGAGGGCACCGCCGGTGACGACCGCGATCTGGTCCTCGAGCCTGCGGCTGGCGCTCATCTGCCGGCTCCTTCCTCGTCGGCCCTGGTCACGGAGACCCGGTGGCGTTCGATCCAGTTGATGGTCACCGCACGGCGCGTGAAGGCCCATCCTTCGTCGGTGCGCGCGTACTCGTCGTCGTAGTGCAGGAACCAGACGAGGTCCGAGTGCCCTTCGCGACCGGGCAGCAGGTGGTGGGCCGTGCCGCGGACCCGGCCACGGGCCCCGGCCGGCGTCGGAAGGTAGCGCGCCCCGGCCACGACGTGGGTCGTGGCCAGGGTGCCGGCGAGTGCCCCGAGCGCGGCCACGACAGCGGGGCGGCCGACGTGGGACACGTGGGGAGCGAGGTGGGCCGGCGGGTCGGGGACGACGAGGACGCCGTCCGGGACGAAAAGCGCGCCGACCGCGGCCGCGTCACGATCGTCGGCGGCCGCGGCATACGTCTCCGACAACGCCCGCAGCGCGGCGAGGTCGGCCGCGTCGAGCCTGCTCACGCCGCAGGGGCGGTCGCCGCGCGCACGACCTGGACGAGTTCGGCGACGGCCCGCTCGCAGTCGCCGCGGGTGTAGCCGAGCAGCGCGGTCTCGGCCGGATCGGGTTCGTAGGCAAGGACGTTGCCGCGGCCCTGGACGATCATCGAGTCGGGCATGAAGGGGTGCGGCTCGTCGAGTTCGGCGATGGTGCGGTTGCCCCCGGCCGCGTCGACGAGCAACTGGAAGAACTGCGCGAACGTGAGGTTGGCGTCACCGACGAGGTACGCCGCGCCGGCCGCGCCGCGGTCGAGCGCGCCGCCGATCGCCTCGGCCAGGGACCGGGCCGACAGGTAGTTCGTGCCGCCGGCCGGTGCGTGGTCGGGGATCTGCGGCTCGTTGCCGGCCGCCCAGGACACCATGCGGCGGTACCGCTTGGCCGTGACGCCGGGGATGGCACCGATGATCGAGGGCGGGTTGAGAGCGCAGACCGTGAAGGAGTCGTCGGCCAGCGCCCGGGCGCCCTCGTCGGCGGCGCGGCGGGCCGCGACGTAGGCGTTCGAGTCGGCCAGGTCGGGTCGCAGGTGGTGGTAGTAGCTGCCGACCTGGACGAAGCGGGAGACGCCCGCGCGCTTGGCGAGCGCGGCGAAGGCCGGCACGCCCACACTCTGGGTCTCCTGCCAGAACTGCGTCTCGTCGACGTCGCGGGGCAGGTGGCGCACGTCCTGCCCGGCGGCGAAGACGACCGCGTCGAAGGGGGCGAGCTCCTCCCGGGTGAAGGTCTGGCGGGTGTAGTCCCCGCGCAAGACGGGCAGGCCGGCGACGGGCGAGTCCGCATCGACCGCCCCTCGGGCGGCGACGGTGACGTCGTCTCCCCGATCTCGCAGGTAGAGGGCAGTGTGGACCCCGATCATGCCGGTTCCACCAACCACGAGCACCTTCATCGTGAGGTCTCCTTGCGTAGTGAGGCGACTCCCCGGCGCGAATCAGGGAGCCAGCACGGCTTCTGAGCCTACCAATCAAGCGATAGGTTGGTACCCACGAGAGCACGGCTTTTGACTTGGCGGGCATCAGGGGTCCCTGGGTCGCGCCATGCCCGATCCCACCGCACGGGCTACGCGGCGTCGGCGACCGCCGCCGCAGGATCAACGAACGCACCGCCGACCGCACCCGCGTCCGCCAACCCCTGCTACCGGTCTTGGTCGCCCACGTCGACGCACGTCACGACCACGCCCGCGTGTCGCTCAACGGCACCAACAAGTCCGAGGCGGCGATCCGGCTGGCGATCGAGCGTGGCGTGCGGATCACGCTCGACAGTCCCGGCGAGGTCGCAACGGTCCTGGCACTGACCAGCAGCGGGAGCCGGCCGACCCTCGTGCGGTTGCGGCTTCGTCCGGGCGGCGAAACGCTCGCCGGGCCGAGCGACTTCTCCGACCGTGGCGAGTCCATCGCCGGGCTCGCCGCGGCGTACCGCCCAGGTTTCGCCCTGGCGGACGCCGAACGGGCGGCGCGTTCGATCGTGGACTCGGGCAGCGTGCGCCTTGTCGGGACCCATGTACACCTCGGCCGGCACACCACGAGCCTGTCGACCTGGTCCGGCGTGGTCAGCGATCATGTTCGCCAGATCGCGCGGATCTCAGCCGTCTGCGGCGGTTGGCGGCCGGCGGAGATCGACCTCGGCGGTGGATACGCGGAGCGCGGCAGTCCCGTCGGACAAGCGATCGCGGGTCGCGGAGCCGCGCCGGAGCCGCCGTCGCCGGAGCGGTACACACAGGTCATCGCACAGGCCCTGCGTGCCGGCCTGCGGCAACACGGCTTCGACAGCAAAGGCGTCGCGCTCCAACTGGAGCCCGGACGGGCCGTCTACGGGCCGGCCGGCGTCCACCTGACGCGGGTGGTCAGCGTCCGGCGTTCACCCGAGCGTCCCGATCGGCGGTGGGTGGAGCTGGACACGACGGAACAGTTCCTCGCCGATGTGGTGCTGGAGCACGCCCGCTATCCCTTCGTCCTCGCCGGTCGCGGGTCGGCGGCCCCGTGCGTGCCGGCCGACCTGACCGGATCCAGCTGCGGGTTCGACATCATCGCCGCCGGCGTCACCGTGCCGGAGGACGTCGCGCCCGGCGATCTCGTCGCGCTGCTCAACACCGGCGCCTACGTCGAGACGCAGACGACGAACTTCAACGCGTTTCCCCGGCCCGCGACGGTGCTGGTCAGCGGTAATCTCGTCGAGGTGATCCGCCGGGCCGAGACCCCGGCGGAGGTGTTCGCCCGTGACCGGGTCCCCGCCCGGCTGACGGGCCGCTGACCCGGCTTCTCGCTCAGCCGCCGACGGCGGTCCGGGCGAAGGCGATCGCTCGTTCGAGGTGCGCGAGGTGCCCGCCCTCGTCGCCGAACCCGTGGCCGCCTTCGAACCAGTGCAGCTCGCACGGGTGGTTGCGAGCGGCGAGCCGTTCGGCGTACACAACGACCTGTCCCGGAGGCGTGCGGGTGTCGCTGCTGCCCTGCCACAACAGGATCGGTGCGCGGACCTCGTCGACGTACGTGAGCGGGGAACGCTCACGGTAGAGGTCGCCGTGGGTCTCGGGCGGCCCGCCGAAGAGCATCTCGTCGAGGCGCCGCATCGCCAGCGGGCTGTCGTGGTGGGTCAGCTCCCAGTCGGCGAGGACGACCTCCCCGATGCCCGCGGCCCACAGCTCCGGTTGCCGTCCGAGCGCATAGAGCACGAGGAACCCGCCGTAGGACTCGCCGTTGATGAGGATCTGACCGGCGGCCGAGATTCCCTCGTCGACGAGCCACCTGTGCGCGGCGGCGAGGTCTTCGAGCTCCCAGCGGCCGACGTCTCCGTGGATCTGCTCCTCGAACGCGCGGCCCCGCCCTGACGAGCCGCGATAGTTCACCGTGAGAAAGGCGAAGCCGTGGTCGACCCAGGCTTGGGCGGCGGGTGTGAACTCGTCGGCGACGCAGATGTGCGGGCCGCCGTGACAGTGCACGACCGCCGGGAACGGGCCGGTGCCGGTCGGGCGGGCGAGCCATCCCTGGATCTGCGTACCGTCGCTCGACGGGAACACGACGTGCTCGAAACCGGCGCGGTCCGGCGAACCGTCTCCACCGAGCACCACCCGGTGCCGGGACGGCGCGTGCCAGGCGATCAGCGTGAGCGGGGACATTCCGTGCTCGTGGGACGCGAGCACCGTGCCGTCAGTGCCGAACTGTGACGTGCGCAGGTATGGCGAGCGGAAACTGCCGGCCGGGAGGTCGAGTCGCTCCCGTTCGCCGGTCAGGACGTCGACGCGCTCGAGCCACTGGGCGGCGAGCAGTTCGAGGCAGAGCAGGACGTGGCGCCCGTCCGGTGACCAGTCGAGCGGGACCACCGTCGCCGTGGTCTCCTCGAGGAGCTCGACGGTGGTGTCGCTGACGGGATCCCAGATGAGGACGCCCGACCGGTCGCCGGCTCGCTGCGTCGCGACAAGCACCCGCTGATCGCCCGGGTGCGGCGAGCAGCAGACGGCGGTGGCCGCGCCGGGCGACGGCAGCATGAGGCGTCCGACGACCGCGCCGGTCACGGTGTCGTACGCGGTGACGGCGAAACGCCGGGTGCCGGGCGCGTGGTCGGTGGTGTCGAGCGTGGCGACCGTGCCGTCGGCCGAGATCCGGCAGTTCCACGCCTCGTGCACGGTGCGGACGACGCGCCGGGGCGAGGTCGCGGGCGTGCCACGGGCGGGGAGACAGACCAGGTCGTAGCCCTCGTCGGTGACGATGTCGAGCACGAGCGTTTCGCCGTCCGCGCTCACGTCCGCACCGCGCAGCGTGTAGTCGGGCAGGCCCGGCGTCATGTCCTCGATCACGCTCGGGTCGCCGGGCAGCACGCGATGGACGTGCCCGAGCTCGTTGCCTCCGTCGTCGGCGAGGAAGAACGCGGAGGTCGCGTCGGCGGCGACCCACGCCGAGTCGATGAACCCGTCGGTGGGCACGCCGATCCGGCGGACCTCCCCGGTGGTGAAGTCGCACGCCGCGAGCTCGAGCCCGTGCTCGTCCTGCAGCGCCGCAAGCCCCCGCGACCGCGTGGCCTTCGCCACCTGTACCCACCTGAGGCGGGGCGCGAGGAAGCCCTGCCGCCAGTCGCCGGTCATCGGACCCTCACCCTCGACAGCTCGGACAGCAGCGCCGCGGCGATCTTCGGCGCCGACAGGTACCGATGCAGCTCGATGTTCTCGTTGGGAGCGTGGTTGGCCTCGTCGGCGTTGGCGAACGGCACGCCGATCGACGGCACGCCGAGGATCTTCGTGAACACGTAGTCCGGAAGGCTGCCGCCCATGGCCGGCACGAGGTACGGATCCTCGCCGTGCACGAGTCGCAATGCCCGTCGGATCGGTTCGACGAACGCCGAGTCGAGGTCCGTGCGGGACGGCTCCATCGCCGCGCGCAGCGTGCAGCGCACATCAGGGGCGTGGCGCCGCACGTGGTCGGCGATGCGTTCGTACGTGGTGTCGACCGTCATCGCGTCGACCAGCCGGACGTCGCAGACGGCTCGCGCCATGGCCGGGATCACCGCGCGGTCCCCGCCCGAGGCGCCGGTCTCGAACCGGCTGATCGTGAGGGTCGGATGTGCCGCGAGACGGTCGTAGAACGGCCGCTCGGCGGGTTCGTCCCAGCGGCCGATGCCGAGGGCGGCAAGC
Organism: Dactylosporangium maewongense; assembly: GCF_039531485.1. Lineage (NCBI taxonomy): Bacteria > Bacillati > Actinomycetota > Actinomycetes > Micromonosporales > Micromonosporaceae > Dactylosporangium > Dactylosporangium maewongense. Next base: position 64,585 of record NZ_BAAAQD010000026.1, read on the forward strand.
TGTTCGTCGTCGACGGGCAGGGCTTCGAGCGCGCGTGCCTCGGCGGCGCTGAGGGGTGTCACGTCGTCGGTGAAGCCGTCGATCGTGACCAGCCCATGGGCGTTCTTCATCGACGCGAGCAGGTGCACCAGCTCCCAGGCGGGATTCGGCCCGACCCCGCCCCAGTTCCCCGAGTGCAGGTCGATGGCCGCGCCATGCGCGATCAGCTCGAACTGGACGATTCCGCGCACCCCGAAGTTCATCGTCGCGCGTCCGCTCTCGTGCACCGGGCCGTCGCTCCAGACGACGAGATCGCAGGCAAGGAGTTCCGCGTTGCGGCGGACCAGATCGGCGAGGTTCGGGCTGCCGACCTCCTCCTCACCGTCCAGCAGCAGGGTGACGTTGCAGGGCGGCGAGCCATGAAGACGGATCCATGACTCGATGGCCAGGAGGTGGGCGAGATGCTGACCCTTGTTGTCGGCGGTGCCGCGACCGTAGACGCGACCGCCGTGCACCGTCGTCCTGAACGGATCGAACAGCCAGTCGCCGGCGCTGCCCGCGGGCTGCACGTCGTAGTGACCGTAGATCAGCACGCGGGGCGCGTCGTCGACCCGCGGCCCGCGCAGCAGCAAGGCGGGCTGACCGCCGGTCTCCAGCAGCGCCGTCTCGAGGCCCCAGGCAGCCGCGCGGCCGCGGATGTGCTCGGCCGCTTCACGCATGCCCCGGTCCTCGGAGCTGACCGAAGGAATCGAGACGTACCGGTCGAGCTCGTCGAGGTGGACGTCGTGACGTTGGTCGAGGTCGATGAGCACGCTCTGGAGATCAGTCACCGTCGGCACACCTCCACGGGTCGAGTCGTGGAGTGGACTCTAAATCTCCTCTCAACTACAGTCAATGTTCCGTTGCGACCGAAGGATTTACTCGGCCGCGAGTTCGTTTCGATTCGACAGGATGGGCATGGAAGAAGCTGGCCTGCGCGAGAGGCAGAAGCAGTTGCGCCGGCTCGCCGTGCTGGATGCGGCGCGTCAGCTGTTCGCGGAGCGCGGGGTCGACATGACGACGATCGAGGAGATCGCCGGGCGCGCCGTGGTCTCCCCCGCCACGATCTACAACTACTTCGTCTCCAAGAACGACCTTCTCGTCGCGCTGTTCGAGCATGAGTGGTCCGACGTCGAGGTCCGGCTTGCGAAGATCACGGTGCGGGCGGGTGACGACGCGGCCACCGCGATGACCCGGTTCGTCGAGGGGTACAACCGCATCGACGAGTCGTTCGGACCCCCTCAACTGTGGCGGCAGCTGATCGCGGCGTCGTTCACCGCGTCGGCCGAGGTGCGCACGTCCTACCAGCAGATCAGCGACCGCTTCGAAACCATCCTGGCCGAACGCCTGCGGCACCTCGTCACAGCCGGCCTACTGCGCCCCGACACCGACATCGAGGCGCTCGCCCGGTCGCTCAGCGCCATCGCCGACGCCGACTTCCACCACCGGGTGCGCGTCCGCGAACGCTGGACGCGAACGGCCTCGGACCTTCTTCGGCGACAGATCCGCCAGATCCTGCAGACCTCGACCTGAGGCACGAGACCAGCGCCGTGTATCGGGGCTCCACGCGGCCGGTCGCGCGTCGGCCCGATCGGGGCGGTCGTCGCGGCAGCGTCGTTCCGGCTCAACCAGTACATCCGCGGCGCCACGGTTGTGCCGGTTGGCCCGGCGCACACGGGTAGATCGGCCACCCGGCACCGACACCGGCGGTGAGCTGGAGCGAGTGAGTCGAGCTAGGTTTGGAGGGTGCGCGTCGGTTCGCGGTCACGGCTGGTGCGGCTGGCACCCCCGTCCCGCGCGGTCGGGATCACCGTCGCCGCTCTGATGATCGCGGTGGAGACGGTTCTGCTCTACCCGCTGCGATCGATCGTGACACCGCTGTCCCCGGGCATCATCTACATCATCGGCGTGCTGGTAGCCGCGATGGTGTGGGGGATGTGGCTGGGCATCGTCACAGCGGTGGCGAGTTCGCTCGCCTTCGTGGTCTTCCACGTCCCGCCCTTCGGCAGGATCGCCGTCTCGAACGCGCAGCAGCTGGCCGAGGTGTTGGCCTTCTTCGTCGTCGCGATGGCCACGAGCGTCATCGCGAACGTGTTCCGGCTGCGGATCGTGCAGGCGGAGGAGTCCGACCTCACCGCCGACATGGCCCGGCTGCTGCTACACGCGAACGACCTTCCCGGCGTCCTGCCCAAGGTCGCGCAACGCATCGCGGAGACGCTTGAGCTGCCGGATGCCGTCATCGATCGCGGCACCGTCGCCGGCGACGACCGATACTGGGCGTTTCCACTGCGTGTCGGCGCCACCTCGCTGGGCACCCTCCGCGTGCCGCGCGGGGTGCCTGAGCCGACCGTACAGCGCCTGCGGGAGCGCGTCGCGCCGTCGCTCGCGTCCCTGCTGCAGGCCGGGCACGAACGCGTGGCCATGGTGGACTCGTTGAAGGCGAGCCGGAAGCAACTGCGCCGGCTGGCCACCGAGCAGGCCGCGTTGCGGCGGGTGGCGACGCTCGTGGCGCGAGGCGGCCAGCCACCCGAGGTCTTCGAGGCGATCACCACGGAGCTGCACCGGCTCCTGGCCAAGAACACCCTGCAGGATCAGTACACGACGTGGCTGCTTCGCTACGAGGCCGAGGGCATGGTCACCGTCGTGTCGGCCAGCCTCGCCGATCTGCAGCCCGAGCAGACGCACTGGTCGTCCGAGGGCCAGAACGTCCTGGCACTGGTATGGGACACGGGCCGGGCCGCCCGGATGGACAGCTTCGAGGGTGCCATCGGCCCAGCCGCCGCGCTGGCACGAGAGCTGGGCATCCGCTCCGCGGTCGGGGTCCCGATCATTGTCCAAGGGCAGCTGTGGGGCGTGGCCGCCGTCGCGTCGAACCGGCCCAGTCCACTGCCACCCGGCACGGAGCAGCGCGTCGCGAACTTCGTGGACCTCGCCGCCACCGCGATCGCCAACGCCGACAGCCGGGCCGAACTCGTCGCATCGCGCGCCCGTCTGGTCGCCGCCGCGGACCAGGCGCGCCAGCGGATCGAGCGCGACCTGCACGACAGCGCACTGCAGCAGGCCATCGGCATCGGGCTGCGGCTGGGCCTGGTGCAGGCCGGCCTGCCGCCCGAGCTGGAGCAGACCAGAGCGGAGCTTTCGAGCGCCGTACACGGCCTGAACAACGTCGTGGACAACATGCGAGAGATCTCGCGGGGCATCCATCCGACGCTGCTCGCCGCGGGCGGGCTACAGCCCGCGATCAGGTCGCTCGCCCGCAAGTCGCCGGTACCGGTCGAACTGGACACCCACGCCGACGGGCGCCTGCCGCCAGTCGTCGAGATCGCCGCCTACCACGTCGTCTCCGAGGCGCTGACGAACTCGGCCAAACACGCCCACGCCACCGTCGTGCACCTGCGGGCGGCCACCCAGGACGGCACCCTGCGCGTATCCATCCGCGACGACGGTGTCGGCGGCGCCGACCCCGGTCACGGATCCGGCCTCACCGCACTGCGGGACCGAGTCGAAGCGCTGGGCGGACAACTGACCATCACCAGCCCCACCAACGGCGGCACCACGCTTCAGGCCACCATCCCGGTCGCGCCCCCGGAGTTCAGCCCGCTCGGCGTTCGGCCTTCCTGAGAAGCACACCGCCATCCTCGCGGGCGCGGCACGCATGCATAATGCCCGTGTGTCGCATGCTGACCTGACCGTGGACGCGTGGCTGGCCCTGTCAGCCGACGCGGCCGAGCGGACCGCGGCCGCCATCGCCCGCGACGTCGACGCCGAATTGCTCAGTGTCGCGGCATGCAGCTATGCCGGGCGGGCCGGTCGGGTTGCGCTGTTCGAGCGCGACGGCTTCCGGTTCGCCCTGGTGCCGGGCGGAACGGTGCACGTCGGCCACGACCCCGACCGTTTCGTGCCCACCCGCCGCCAGTTGGACGACTTCGCCGAGGCCGTCGACCTGTACTCGGTGCCCGCGCCGATCCACCGGTTCCTGGCCGAGGCGTTGTCGCCGCCGCGCCGGGCGGAAACTGCCGGCGCGGCTGGTCGCCGTCCGGTCGGTCGACGCCGACACGCTGCTGACCGCCGAACACGACGGCACCGACGACCACGACTCGGTCATGGCGCGGCTGGCCTGGCGAGGTCTGCGGCCGCCCACGCCGGACGAGTGGGAGCACGACTGCGGTGCGGGAGCGACCACGCTGTTCCGATGGGGTGACGAGTATCCCGACGGCGAACCGTACGGCGACGTGCCGCTGATCCAGCAGCCGAACTTCTTCGGACTCGTCATCGGCGACGACCCGTACCGGGCGGAGTTCACGACCGACCCGTCCGTGCTCTGCGGCGGCGACGGTGGCAGCGCGCTCTGCGGCGGGTCCGGAGCGTTCCTGTCCTGGGTAACGCTGGCCACCGCCTACCGCGACCCGACGCTGGCCGAAGTCGTCTACGACGGCTCCCTCGTCGGCGAGACACCGCTGCGTCCGGTCCTGCCACTGCCCTGACCAGCGTTCGGGGGCATCACGCTGCCATCGCCGGCTCGGAGCGCGGTCACGCAGATGGCATGATCAGCGTGAACGCCTCACGTCAGGCGTTGATCCTCTGTCGGAGTATTCGGGAGGCGTGCAGATGACGCTCGCTGAGGTGTTTCGTCATGTCGAGACACTGGACGGTGACCCGTGGCCGTCAGTGCATGCGCTGGCCATGAGCGGAGACCGCTCGCTGGTCCCGCCCGTTCAGGCCGCGCTGGAACGGTATCTCGACGAGGACGACTGGTACGGCCGGGATTTAATGGTGTACATCCTGGCCGGCCTTCGCGGGGTTGCCGCGTTCCCGCTGCTGCTGCGCGCCTTCGCCCGTCCCCTGCGCGGCGACGACCGCGACAATTTCTGCGCATGGCTGGCCGACATCATGGAGACGGACCCAGCGGCCTGCCGTCCCATCATTCTGTCGTTCATCGCTACCGGGCATCACGACCTGCGCAGTGCCGGGCTATGGGCACTCGGTTATGTTGTCCAGTCCAACGATGTCGAACTGCTGCGAGAGGCGCTGGCCGATCCCGACCCGAGAATCCGTCAAGATGCGCTTGGTGCGCTGTCGAGCCTTAAGGGTGACCGACGCGCCTACGAGCTGGTGCTGTCCGCCGTGCACGATCCGGACGCTTTGACCCGGGAATCCGCGGTCCTGCATCTGCGCTGGTTTGCTGACGCGGCTGCCGTCGAGCACCTGGCACGGCTGATCCAGGATCCCGACGTACGCGTGCGGTCGATACTGGGCGAGACGATCGGCACCCTGGCTGTCGGTACCGATCGTTCGGCAATGGCGGTCGATGCCCTGCTGTCGTTGTTCGCCGACGATGCGCCGCAGGTGCGCGCCGGAGCAGCCCGTGGTCTCGGCATGCTGGGAGCGCTGCCGGCGTTAACCTGATGACCCGCTGGGCGCGACGAACAGATCTTCCGCGGGTGCTCGGGCAAGCCGCAGAACGACGCAATCCGGCAAGGGCAGACCCTGCTGACACATCCCCGACGTCCAGTCAGTCACGGTCAAGTGCGCGGATCTGGCCGCCGTTCGTGCGCGGAGCGACGGACCAGCGCCCGTCACGGTCAGCGACCGGGCTTCGGCGCTGCTCGTGATCGGGAACAAGTAGCCGATGTGCGCGCGTCGGCGCGATGACGAAGACTCAGCTCCGTGGCACGTCGACGAGGTAGTCTCTCGGGTCGTGGCGGTAGAGACTGCTCAGCAGGGTGATGGCCGCCGTCTCGGTCAGGAAGCGATGCGGCGGTTACGGCTCAGGTCCGTCTGTGTGGTCGACCCTGGACTGACGGACTCGGAACTTGACCGGATCGAGCGGAAGTTCGGGTTCCGGTTCGCCGCCGACCACCGCGGCTTCCTGTCCGCAGGACTTCCGGTGAACACCCGGCCCCAGCCACGCGAGCCGGGCGTGATCCATACGCATCCGGAGCCATGGCCCGACTGGCGTAACGGGAAGCGTGACAAGCTGCGCAGCCTGCTGGACTGGCCCCGCAAGGGAGTGCTGTTCGACGTCGAACACAACGGTTTCTGGTACGACGGCTGGGGTTCACGCCCGAGCGGCACCGCATCGGCCGTGGCGACAGCAACGTCGATGCTGGCGCAGGTCCCGAAGATGGTGCCGGTGTACGGGCACCGGTATCTCCCTGGTGAGCCGAGGACCTTTGGTCACCCAGTGCTTTCGATCTGGCAGACCGACATCATCTACTACGGGTTGAACCTCGCCGACTACATCGACCGGAAGTTCAGTCGCCTCGGCCCAGGTGAAGGCTCGTGGGAGCCAGAAGCGAGCGTCGAGTTCTGGCGCGACCTTGTCTGAGCCGTACTCACTCCGGTCGTTTCGTCTGCAGGCATCCGCAATCAGGAACTGCGCGACTTCCGCGCGGCGGGACTGATCTCCGCCACCTGGTCGGGTGCGCATGTTCGCCGCCGTTGGTGCGCGCCCGGCCAGCGCTCATCACGGCAGCGGGCCCGCCTGTCCCGTCGGACAAGGCGCGACGGTCCTGCTAGCGGCACCGTGAATCACCAACCCTGTCTCAGCTGATCGGCTGGGTGCTCGGCGTGCGCGACGCACGCATCACTTCCGCTGAACCGGGGTTTCAGTCGGGGTGCGGCGGTCGGTGAGCAGTTCGACGCAGGCGGCGGTCAGGGTGCCGAGCAGTGCCGCGTCACCGGTTGCGGGCCTCGGTAGTCCGCCGAGAGCTCACCGGCGGGTCGGCGGACCAGATGTGGAAACGTCGGTGCGCGCGCCGCGCTCGCGTTGACGTGCGCGATCGTGACGGTGGCAGTCACCGGGAACAATGGGCTGATGTCGCAAGCGCACGTCCTTGTCTCCCCATCACCGCTGGGCGCGCGTGCGCAGGAGTTCCTGACCATGCACGCGCGGGTGGCGCCGCTCGAGCCGGGGCCGAGTGATGACGAGTGCCGGGCTGCGATGCGTTCGGTGCTCGGATACAGCGATGAGGGCATCCTGGCCACGTTTCAGCGCATTCAGCATCGATACTCGGGATTGACCTACTTCAGCGTGTTTCGTCAAGCCGAGATCCTGTTCGAGCCCACATTCGAGGTCGATCTCGATGGAAACGTCGTCTTTGCGTACGCCGTCATGGACGCCACGCCCGACGGCTGCCGCAGTGGATCTGTGCGCCCCGACGAAACGGTGTGGTTCGGCTTCCTGGACCGTGACGCGCCGGCGTTTCCCTCACTCGATCACTTTCTGGAGTGCGACGCCCTGCTCCACCACGCCCACCAACAGCGGCTCCTGTCCACGGAGACACCGCCGGACGCCAATGCCTACCTGACCGCCCTACGTGCCCGTCATCCACGCCTACGGCCGATGAACTCGGCGAGCGGATTCTCGGTGGGGTGGTGGACCGATGATGAGAGGCTCGTGTGCATCAACGGACTCGAGGCGCGGCTGGCGGCCGACGGACATGGCATGAGCCCGACGCCGACCGTCGTGACGACCTGGCTCATCGACGAATCCTCCCGATAGGAGGTCATCCTCAACGAGCCGCGGCCGCTGCAGGACTACGGCTGCTTCCCCGCCTGCAACCCGTTCGGCCGGGGGTCGGACGCCGGGTCGAGTTGACCGGCCTCCAACGGGCGCGCCGTCCGCGCCGCCCAGAACGGGCGCAGCTGCGGTACCAACGCCGCCAGGTAGGCACGCGCGTCGCCGGGGCCGCGTAGCGGCAGCCTCACGCCCACCGAGAACACCCCCCATGTGTACTCGTCCGGCCCGCACACTTCATCGCAGAACTGCGGATGCCCGGCCCGGAAGTACCCCGCTCCCTCGGCCGTCCAGACCAGCCCCGCACGCCCGTCGTCGGGTGCGATGACGTATCCGTCGCCCTCGACCCCGAAGCCGGTGATCATGCCGAGCCGCCACCCGTCGACCTCGGACTCCGCGACGACCGGAAACCCGTGGTACGCGGGCGCGTCCTCTGGCGGCGCCAGGAACGCAGGCAGCGCCGGATCGATCGCACGGCATCCTCGTCGACCAGCACCTCTCGGACCACGGGCGGCATTTGCTCCTCCGACACGCCGTCGATCCTCGCACTGACCGACTTCATCGAGCGACGGCATCCTCATCTGGCCGCGATCCGCTCGGCACGCACCTTGGCCTCCGGAAGCCGCGGTGCGCTCGTTGCCGAACGCGCTGCGGGCGCAGGGCCGACAGCTTCGCGCTCGTGTCGACGATCGTGGGCCCGACCAGCTGTCAGCACGAGGCGTCGCGGCGGACGCCGGCGCGGTACCGGAACTCGAGCACGTCCATCGCATGGGGAAGCTTGATGGGCGGATCGGCTTCCCGCATCGCCAGGATGCCCAGTATGTTGCCGCGGCGGATGGCGCCGTCGATCATCTCCTGAGCGTCGGCCGGCAACTGCCTTCAGGTCACGGCAGCGGCGCAGAGACCGCACAGCGTGTCGACACGGTCTGCGAGGCTCGTCGAGCAACGTACGTCGCAGCCGGGACACAACCAGTCCAGCAGGGTCATCAGTTTTTGGCTTCTCGTCCTCGACCGCCAACCGGCTGGCGCGTACTGCTGCCCTCTTGGCTGCTTGATCACGTTTCCGGTCATTCCGCGGGTCTCGCGGCAGATGACACGAAGATCGTCACACTGTGTGGCAGCGGCTCGGCGCGCTGATGCTCGCTCGTAGCCGATGTGCGGATGCGCAGGTCGGGCCTGAGGTCGGTCATGCCGGGCCGAGCGCGCGGAGGGAGGCGAGCCGGTCGGGCGGCAGGCAGTCGGTTAGGTTCCGCTCTAGGTCGACCAGTTCAAGGTCGACCGCGTACACCACGAAGTCGTCGGTGACTGGCAGCGTGGCCGACCAGTCGCGGAGGTTGAGCCGAGCGGCCGCCGAACACAACAGTCGACGCCCGATCTCGGATCCGGCGCCGGGGTCGGCCGCATCGAGCAGGGCGAGCTCCTGCCACACCAGCCGCACCGGTCCCGCCTCGGCAAGGTCGAGGTCGGTACCGGTCTCGAAGTCGGCCGGCGACCATGCGGCATGCGGGTCGATCGCCGCCAGGGCGGCGCGCTCGTCCGCGGTGCACGCGTGGACCTCGACGGACAGCGCGCGCGACTGGTGATAGCTCAGCGCGACGCAGGCGGCGGGGCCGTTGACCGTCAGGCGCGCCACGGCGTCCGGGATGAACGCGACCAGGGCGTCCTCGATTGCCCGGCATGCCACGTCGAGGTCGAACCCGGCCGGCGGCCGCTCGTAGCACACTTCGGACCAGTGGCCCATGACCTCGACGAGGCGGACCAGGCCGTCGTCGTCGTGTTCGGCCATCAGCGTTGAACGTGGCCGACCGTCGTGCTCGATCTCGACACGGCTGATCCGCCCATGGGTGTACGTATACGACTCTCGCCCCGAGCCGCGCCGCGCGACGGTGTCAGCCGAGCGCATCAGCCCACCCACGAACCGGTACTCGTGTAGGTAGATGGGCCCGTCCGTGTCGAAATGCGCCACCTCCACCACGTCGCTGCCGTGGCGGACGAACGTCTCGTAGTACAGGCGGCCGCGCAGGAAGCCGGAGTACTCCTCGGTCACCACCGCGCGGCCCTCGGCGTCGAAACCGATCCGTAGGACATCCCGGTCCGCCGGCGGTCGCGTATCCAGCCTGCGGCCGGGCCTGAGCAGGTCCCGTTCGAAGTGCAACGGACGCAGATCCAGGCCCGGCCAGCTGTACCAGTCCCAGCGCTCGACGAGCGCGGTCGCCGCCCGCTTGCGGGCGCCGTATTCGCCAGCGAGCTGGGCAAACCGGGAAGCAAGATCGGACACGTCCTGGATCCTACGAGTCGCCTCGCCGGCCCGGCGCCGGCACATCCGGATCTGGCCGCGATCAGCGCGGCACCTCCCAGCGACGGACGACCGACTCCGCCGATGTGCGTGCAGTCGGTCGGCGCTGAGTCGCGAATCCGCGCCCCGGTTGTGGTTCGGGACCACTGTCCGGAGCCGGAGTGTTACGCCGTCCCTGAGGGCGCGCCGCAGGTCGGGCAACGACCCGAGTCGGTGTGGACCGGCCGGCCACCTGACGACAGCCGCCCCCGCGCCGCGATGGTCAGCGGCATCGAAACCTCGGCCGCGGCGGCGAAACGGCGTTCCACCCTTCGCTCCTACGCTCACCGGCGTCCCGCGACCCACAGATCGTCGCCGCCGAGGCAAGCGTGCCACCGTGCGCCGCCGCCTCCCGGGCCGCGATCGAGGTGCCACCCGACATCGACGGGCGCTGAGCGCCGCCTGCCGCTCGTGCCCCACTGCGCGGGACGTCAGTGCGGCGCCGGACGGTCCGCTGGAACCCTCGCGCCAGCTGACCACGGCGACGGCGAGTGGCGGCGGCCGGCCCGCTGGTCAGGCAACCAGGATATCGACAATTTCCGAAAGATGCAGAGCCGGTTTCGCGGTCTTCGACGGAAAACCGCTGTTCAGCGGCCTGCGGCGGCCTAACGAACATGTTCGTCGAAGCGCATCGATTGACACCCGTCGCGGCCGTGGCAACACTCCTCGCCAGGTTCGGACCGGAGACGCCGTCACGTCCGGCGCTCGAGACCGTACGAGAGGAAGCCTCATGAGTTCGAGAGTTAGGAGGGCCGGGCTCGCAGTCTTTGCCGCCGGCCTGGCCCTCACCGGAGCCGTGTACGGCGTGGCGAGGTCGACCGCGGCCAACGCCGCGGCGCAGCTGACCGCTCCCCAACTGGTCGCCGACATGGGCGCCGGGTGGAACCTCGGCAACCAGCTGGAGGCCAACGCCAATGGCATTCCCAGCGAGACGGCCTGGGGCAATCCGGTCATCACCCAGGCTCTCATCGACCGGGTGAAGGCATCGGGCTTCAAGACGATCCGCATCCCCGTGTCGTACCTGGGAAAGATCGGGGCCGCCCCGAACTACACCGTCGACTCGGCCTGGTTGAGCCGGATCCAGGAGGTCGTCAACTACGCCTACAACTCCGGCCTGTACGTGCTGATCAACATGCACGGCGACGGCTACAAGAGCGTGACCGGCTCCTGGCTGGTCTGCGACGCGTCGGACCAGACCACGATCAAGGCCAAGTACCAGAAGGTGTGGCAGCAGGTCGCGACGAAGTTCGCGAGCTACAACGACCACCTGATCTTCGAGTCGATGAACGAGGAGTTCGACGGGCAGTACGGCAACCCCACCCAGCCGTGCTACTCGAACATCGTCGCCTACAACCAGATCTTCGTCGACACCGTCCGGCGGACCGGCGGCACCAACGCCTCGCGCTGGCTGCTCATCCCGGGCTGGAACACCAACATCGAGTACACGACCGGCAACTACGGCTTCTCGCTGCCCACCGACACCTATCGGTCGTCCTCCATCCCGAGCGGCGAGCAGCGACTCATGATCTCCGTGCACTACTACGACCCGTGGGACTTCGCGGGTCAAGAGGACGGCAACATCACGCAGTGGGGTGCGGCCGCGACCAACCCGGCCAAGAAGTCGACCTGGGGTCAGGAAGACTACATGGACCAGATGCTGAAGAAGATGTATGACACCTTCGTCACCAAGGGATATCCGTTCTTCGTCGGTGAGTACGGCTCGGTCGACAAGACGTCGGCCGACGCGGCGAACAACACCTACCGTGCGAACTTCGCCAAGGCAGTGGTCGCCACCGCGAAGAAGTACGGCGGGGCGAGCGCCTACTGGGACAACGGATACAACGGCCAGTACGGGCTCGGCCTGTTCAACCGCAGCTCCAACACGGTAACCCAGCAGGGCATCGTCAGCGCCATCATCAACGCCGCCGGCGGCACGTCTCCCACCACCCCGCCCATCTCGCCGTCGCCGTCCAAGACACCCGGATCGCCGTCGCCCTCGCCCTCGAAGAGCAGCCCGGGCGGTGCCGGCACCTGCCGGGTCGTGAACGCGGTCAGCGCGTGGAACACCGGCCTGACCAACAACATCACGATCGCCAACACGGGCAGCACCGCCATCAACGGCTGGAACCTGGTCTTCACTCTGCCCGCCGGGCAGACCATCACCGGCGGCTGGAGCGCGACCTATTCCCCGTCCAGCGGCACGGTGACCGCGACCAACGTCAGCTACAACGGCACGCTCGCCCCGGGCGCCTCCGCCACCATCGGCTACCAGGCCAACCACACCGGCAACGCCGGCGCCCCCACCGGCTTCAAGCTCAACGGCTCCACCTGCAGCTGAACCCCGGATCTCCGGCACGAAGCCGGAGTGGTTCTGCGCCCCGATCGGGCCGGACGGTGCACCATCCGGCCCGATCGGGCGGATCGCGCTCGCCGCGCCGATGACGGACGGCGGGTCCACTCAGTTCGAACCGGTCGCTAGGCCTTCATGAGGTGCAGCAGCCAGTCCGAGTCCGTTCTGATCAGCGCGTACGTTCGCGGGGCGCCCCGGCCGTGCAGTGTGAAGACGATGCGCTTGTCGTTGCGGTCCACCTCCTGCCACCAGCCGATGTCGGCAATCGACTTGTCGGCGTCGGTGTAGGTCAGGTGCTCGAGGTCATGGTCCGGCACCGCGACCGCCAGACGGTTGTGCCTTGGGTCGTCCGGCAGGCCGCGGGGAACCGCCCACGAGCGCAGGACCCCGTCCTCCTCCAAGCGCAGGTCGAAGTGGTGCCGCGGTTTGGCGTGCTCATGCAGCACGAACGTCGCCCGCCCCTGATCGTCCACGCCTCCCAGTCTGCCCTCTACGGGCGTTCGGAAATCCCTTGCGGGTGGTCGGCACCGAATGTCAGGGACGCCGACGGGGCGTTCCTCGGGTGGTGCGGCATGAGCCGGTTGAATCCGGTGTACCGCAGTGCATCGCTCGGCTACTGCTTCCACGATGCCGCGTGGGGCCACGGCTACGCGACGGAGGCCGCACGCGCGTTGCTGCGGTGGACGTCCGACACGCTGGACCTGAATCGAGTCCAAGCCGTGGTCTACGGGCTGATCAGGCAAGAGCGGCGGCCGTCGTCCGAGCCCGTACCTGCCCGCTGGGTGGACGTCGCCCGGCATCCGGGTGCATCGCTCCGCAGCGTCGAGGGCCCGGCGCGGGCACGCTCATAAAGTAGCCGCCGCAGGCGGCCGGGCAGGCTTCCAGCCATGCCGTGACCGAAATTGCAGTCGAGCGGAGACGGCTCGGCGCGCTTGTGGCGGATTGCGCGGACCGGATCTTGTTCGGCGGCTCGGTACCCGAATCGACCAGTTTCATCCGCCGAACTCTTACTGCTGGTCGAGCGTGAACGGGGCGTCGGGGCACGTCAGGCACGCGAATATGCGCAGGGCGCCCCACCTGCCAACGAGCAGGCCAGTCGGTTGCTGCGCCGCGGTCGGCTGGGGATCTTTCGCGGGCTGCCACCGCTTCTGCGTGCCGCCGTCGTATTCCTTCGAGTCGATGACGAGCACCAGGGAGGTCGGCCCGGTGCATTGGCGGCACCGCGTGTCGCGCAGGTCCGTCAGGCTCCAGTTCGCGTAGCCGCCAACCTTCCATCCCGGCGCCATGGCCACCTCGACATAGCTCATCCCGTCCTCATCCTCGTCGACTCGTTCGTCCCAGGCGTCGACCCGCTTGGCCAACCCGGCCGGCAGTTCCTGCCGGAACGGATATTCCAACACCTGCTCCGGGTACAGGCGGCACGGGACCGGGACGAAGTCGTTCCTGCCGATCCACGAACGCGGCGGGTCGGCGAATGGCCCGTTGACGTCTGTCTCGCGCCGCCAGCGCAGTGCGACGGTGGGACCGACCGGTCGGACGGCATGGTGGTCCGGGCACCACAGCACCTGCAGCATGTCTGCGCCGCCGGGCCGAGGCAGGTCCGGGATGTCCGCCGCGCGGAGCTGCGCCACCGCCACCATCGGGTTGGGCTGCGAATGGGGCCGCTCCCGCGTTCGATATCCGACGACCGGGCCGTCACCGGCTGAGCCGAACCCGGTGTAGCCCGGCCCCACGGTCCGGGCGATTTCACGATGCAATTCCATCTCGCCCTCGGCCATCACATGCTGCTGGGTACGGCGGGACTCCACGACCCGCAGCCGGTCCAGCAGTTCGGCCGGGATGGGGACCTCCTCGATCCCCCAACGCGGCGCGACGCACGTGGGCCAGGGCTCGTCCAGCGGCCAACGTAAGGGTCCGCCGATGTGGCTGTCGGCGGCCGTGACGTCACCGGGGCGCGGATGCAGGCGGGTGGCTGTCCGGCCGTACCGCACAAGCTCGGGAACTTCCGCGATCAGCTCAGGCGGCAACGGCGGTGTGATCACCGCGCAATCGTAGGGGCGACGCTGTAGCTGTTCTCGCGGGTTCCTGCGCACGAGACGACCTTCGCGCTGTCACCGCGGACCACGCCACGGCACTCGGCGACTCTCCACCCCACCCGCCGGGTGATCGACGGTGCACGCTCATAGCCGCTGGTCCGGCGCGGCGCCGGCACCATGGTCGTCGCAGCGAGCGACGCGCCTCGGCGACGCTGCCGACGCTTCCTGCCGTGCAATGAGCAGCACCTGGCCACGCGAGCATCGACCGATCGCGCTTGCCCAAGGCGGTCCCGTGCGAAACCTCCGCGGTTGCGGAACGTGGTGGTGACTTGCTGCCGAACTGTTGGCGTACGGTGCGCCGGTGGGTTTCTTCGGGACGTTCGTGTTGGCGCGGTCCGGCTGTCTCCTCACCGATGAGGAGGCGACTCTCGGTTTCGGGTATCAGCATGAGCACCTGTACGAACTCGGCAAGGGCTGGCAGTTGCTGGAGACCCGGGGTGTGCTGGACCCGCAGGATTTCGCTGTCGCCAGCGAGCGGTTGGTCGCCGCCACCGGTGCTGGTGTGCTCGCCTTGTACGTGAACGACGGCGGCTGCATCGCTGGCGCAGCTGAACTCCCAGCCGACATCCCGTCGCCATCGAACGACCGCAGCAATGTGCCGCCCGGCACAATTCGACCTTCAAGACCATCGAACACGGCGGTGTACGTGTGGATGCGGTGCCGGGACATTGTGGCGCCGTTCCTCTCAGTGGCTACCGTGGAGCACCGGCGGTAGGACGCGTCGCGGCCGACCGACAGAAGGGCACTTCCTTGGTGCCTTTCGACGAGACCGACGCTCGGGGGTGCAAGTGTCGCCGGTGGTGCTGGACGTCACCGAGGAGGACTGCGCGACGCGGCAGGCGTTGGAGCGCCTCGCGTCCGTGCTCAAGCCGCCGCAGCACGTCGAGTACGTCCTGACTGTGCTCGGCAAGACGCTGCGGGAGCCGCTGGCCGTGATCTGCGCCTGGGCCGTCGAGCACCGCAGCGACGACGCGCGGGGCTGACGGTGGAGCTCGATCTGGACGCGCCCGCCGCCGAGGTGCTGGCGGCCGACGTCGTCACGACGGCGAAGGCGGGACGGTGGGCGGTCATACGGTTGTTCGCGGCGGCCGCCGTGCAGTCGCTGTTCGACGACAGCACCGGCCCGGGCGGCCCCGGCACGCCGACCGTGTACGGGCACCTGGTCGTCACCCGGCGGGACACCGGTGAGGTCGTGCTCGCCGTGCCGCTGGAGCTCAAGCCCGACCTGGAACACGGGGACGCCGACTACCTCGGGTACGTGCGGCGCCAGCTCGACGAATTGACCGCCGGCGAGTTCCTAGAACGCTGGGGCGGCACCTGAGCAGCGGGCCAGCGCGGCCTCGGCCTGGGCGGCGAGCGCCGGGACGAGCGAGGCGGCCGACGGCAGGTCGGTGATGAGGTCGACGCCCTCGCCGGCCCAGATCGGCAGCGGCGGGACGGCGCCGCCGGCCACGTCGTCCTGGTAGTCGCGCCGGGCCTGCTCGTCGGCGGCGAGCTCGGCCTCCCGGTCGCGCCAGCGGTCGATGTACGGGTGGCGCAGCGTGCGGGCCGCGAACCGCGACGGCCAGCGCGAGCCGCGGGCGATGTCCAGCACCCGGTTGCGTTCGGTGTCGTCGCCGCGGGCCGCCACCAGCGCCGACGCGGTAGCGGGGGCCACCAGCGCCTCGATGGTCGCCTGGAACCGGGTGCCGATCACCGCCCCGGCCGCGCCGAGGACCAGCGCCGCCGCCACGCCCCGGCCGTCGGCGATGCCGCCCGCGGCGAGGACCGGCACCTGCCCGGCGAGGTCGGCGACCGCCGGCACGAACGGCAGGGTCGAGCGTCCACGCAGCGCGCCGTGGCCGCCCGCTTCGGTGCCCTGCGCGACGACGACGTCGGCGCCGAGGTCCAGCGCCTGGCGGGCCTCGTCGAGGTCGGTGACCTGGAGGATGAGCAGGGCGCCCGAGTCGCGGACGATGCGGGTGAACGGGCGCGCGTCGCCGAACGACAGCATGACGGCTCGCGGCCCGTACCTGAGCGACCGCCGCACCGCGTCGACGGTCGTCATCCAGGTGAGGAAGCCGATCCCCCACGGCAGCCCGGTGGCCGCGACGACCGGCGCCTCGCGCGCCAGCCACGCCGGGTCGCCGTCGGCCGCGCCGAGCATCCCGAGCCCACCGCCCCGCGAGACGGCCGCCGCGAGCGCACCGCCGGCGGAGCCGCCCATGGGCGCCAGCATGATCGGGTGCCGTACCCCTGCCAGGCTCGTGAACCGCGTCGACAGCATCCCCGCACGGTACTGTCGCCGCCATGCTGTTCGTGTACCGGACACACTACGAAGGACCACTGAGCAAGCGCGTCCGCCGGTTCCCGGACTTGACCGTGCTCGACTGGTTCCGCCGCGGCTGGGACGCCGACGACGCGTGGGAGTGGGTCGCTGACGAGCTCGGCGGACGGGTGTACGGGCTGTCGTCGGTGTTCGAGGCGGCCCGGGAGCACGGCCTTCCCCGCCCGGAGACGACCGACGAGCTGCGGGCGCTGCTGGACGAGCACCTGTACGTCGAGGGCGAGGTCCGGCGCGACGGGCGTGGAGTGCGGGCCCGGACGGACGACGACGAGGTCGAGCTGGCGTACTTCTTCGTCGAGGAGGAGGACGACGACCGGCTCGCCTACCACCTGCAGGAGTGGCCGCTACCCGGCGACGCGGGCGCGCCCGCACCGTTCGACCCGGCCTGCGACGTGACGACCCTGCCGCCGCGGGGTACGGGCGAAGCGACGACCTACGCGGTGCTGCTCACCCACTACGACGGCGAGACGCTCGCCCGGATGGCGCCGTTCGCATTCCCCGGCGTCGACCTGCCCGCACTCGCCGGGCACCTGCGCGCCGCGACGCCCGGCGACGACACCTGGCCGCCGGAGCTGCTCGTGCTCCGCGCGCTCGTCGCCCCCGGCGACACCACCGTCGAGCCGGCGCTGCGCCGGTGCAACCAGTGGCCGGGCTTCAGCCTCAACGAGGAGCCGTGGCCCGCGAACATGCCCGGCCCGCACGCCGAGGTCCACCGTGAGGCCCTCGAACTGATCGCTGTCGGTGACAGTACCGGCGACCGCAGCCCCGACGGGACACTCCTGCGGGTCGACGAGCACCTCGCCCAGATGGCGATGCACACGAACGAGACCTTCGGCTTCCAGCAGTGGTTCCTGTTCGACACCGCCTGGGTGGCAGCGCATCCGGTCCTGGCGCGGTCGCTGCTGCGGTACGCCGGACACTGGGACCCGTTCGACTGAGGTTTGTGGCAGCCTGTCTGGGTGCTGATCGTGATGTGCGGCCTGCAGGGGACCGGGAAGAGCACCATCGCCGGGCAGCTGGCGCGGGAGCTGCCGGCGCCGGTCCTGCCCGTCGACCCGGTCGAGGTCGCGCTGTGGGCCGCCGGCGTCGACCGGGACCAGCCGACGGGGCTCGCCGCGTTCGTCGTGGTCGGTGCCCTCGCCGGGGTGATGCTCAAGCTCGGCCAGACCGTGATCGTCGACGCCGTCAACGACGCTGAGGTCGCCCGCCGGCAGTGGCGCGACCTGTCCGCCCGGCACGAGGTGCCGCTGCGGTTCGTCGAGGTGATCTGCTCCGACGAGGCCCTGCACCGCCGCCGCCTCGCCGAGCGCGCCGACAACGCGATCGCCGGCGACGCCGAACCCACCTGGGAGTCGGTCCTGGCCCGGCGGGACGGATTCGCCGGCTGGACCGACGACCGTCTCGTCCTCGACTCCGTCGACGACGTCCCGGCCAACGTCGCCCGCGCGCTCGCGTACGTGCGAACCTCTCGATGAGGAACACCGCCGTCAACCGCCTGGACCGGACCGGCGACCGCTGCCCAATGACGTGGTGAGCGGGTCGCCAAGGACCATCCGCGTAACCGGCGCAGATTGAACCACGGCTGAGCGAGTAGGGTGCGGCAGATCTGGGCAATACAGCATAGATCAGAGAATTTCAGTGCCGACCTCAGGAAGGCGGCCCGTCGTGATCGAGCAGCCGCACTCGACCGCCGCGCAGCTGCTCGGGCTGCTCGTGCAGGCGCACGACCTGGACGACTTTCTCGACCGGCTGGTGCATGTCGCCGCCGCGGCGGTGATACCCGCGGTGGCGTGCGGGCTGACGGTGCGGCGGGACGGGCGGCCGTTCTCGGTGGCGGTCAGTGACGCGCTTGCCGGTCAGGTCGACGAGATCCAGTACGGCGCCGACGAAGGGCCTTGTCTGGATGCCATGCGGGGCGCCGAGGTCGTTGTCGTCGAAGATCTCCGTCGGGAGCGGCGCTGGAGCGCGTACCGGCCGCACGCGGTCGCGCACGGTATCGCGAGCTCACTGTCGATGCCGCTGATCGTCGAGGGGCAGAGCCTCGGCGCGATGAACCTCTACGCGGCCGCCACACAGGTGTTCACCGCGCCGGTCCGCAAGCAGGCGGAAGGGATCGCGGCGCAGTGCACCGACGCACTCACGCTCACCGTCCGCCAGTTTCGCCAGTCCCAGCTGCTGGATCAGCTCGCCGAGGCCATGGTCTCCAGCAGCGTCATCGACCAGGCCATCGGCATCCTGATGGCGCAGCAGCGCTGCACCGCCGCCACCGCCTTCGACCTGCTGCGCCGGGCGTCGCAGAGCCGCAACCGCAAGCTCCGCGACGTGGCCGGCGACATCGTCACCAGGGTCAGCGGCGCACCGCCCGAGCCCCGGACCGACTTCAGGAACTGACGGATCGGGTCACCCGGGAGTCTTACCAGGGCGACGATCGGCAGTCCGCGCAGGATCCTTCTCATCTACGTACCTCGCTGTCGACGGCATTGACCGCCACAGTGTCGGCGACCCGCGTACAACCGACACGCGGCCGCGATGCGAACGCATACATCGCTCAGGCCGCAGCCGCCCGCAGGTCGTCGACGATGGCGGCGAGCACGGCGGCCGGGTCCGGGGCCCGGGTCAGGGCGCGGCCGATGACGACGTGTGACGCGCCGGCACGGAAGGCGTCCGCCGGGTGTGCGGGGCGGGCGTGATCGCCGGCGGCCGGGGCACCGGGCAGCGTGACGCCGGGCGTGACGATCAGCCGGTCCGGGCCGAGCAGCCGGCGCAGTGCGGCGGCGTCGTGCGGGGAGGCGACGACGCCGTGGCAGCCCGCCCGCCGTGCCAGTGCGGCGAGGCGGGTGACCTGCTCCTCGGTGGTGGCGTCGATGCCGACCTCGGCGAGGTCCGCGGCGGTGAGACTGGTGACGACGGTCAGCGCGACGACGCGCAGCCGCGGGAACGGCGCGGCCGCCGCCACCGCCGCGGCCAGGATCCTGGACCCCGCCGTCGCATGGACGGTGACCATCGTGGCGCCGTGGCAGCCGGCCGCTCGTACGGCGGCGGCGACGGACGACGGGATCTCGAAGAGCTTCAGGTCCAGGAAGACGTCCTTGCCGGCGGCGGCGAGCGCGGCGGCCAGGGACGGGCCCGCGGCGGTCAGGAGCTCCAGTCCGATCTTGTACGCCTGACCGGCGTCGCCGAGACGGTCGACCATCGCGACGGCGTCCTGGGCGTTGTCGTGGTCGAGCGCGACGATGACGCGACGGGACAGATCCATGGCGAGCATCCTGGCATGATCGGCGGCATGACCGATCGTTTCGTGCGGCACCTGCCCGTCGGTGAGCCGTCGACGCCGTTCGACGGCAGTGGGATTCCCGGGTGGGACACGTTCCCGTTCGACGGCGACCTGCGGGTGCGCTCGCTCGATCCGCCGGTGCTGCCGGAGCCGCCGCGCAACGGCGAGGACGGGCCCGAGTCGTGCATGATCTGCAAGGACGAGACCGCGAGGACGGTCTGGGCGGACGAGCACTGGATGCTCCGGCACGCCGGCGGGCCGAGCGCGGTGCCGGTCGTGGTGCTGCTGTGCCCGATCGGCCACTACGACCTGGGCACCCTGCCGCCGGAGCGGGCCGCCGAGCTCGGGCCGATGCTGCAGCGGGTCGAGCGGGCCATCATGTCCGTGGGCGGGATCGCCAGGGTGCACGCGTCGAAGATCGGCGACGGCGCGGCGCACCTGCATCTGTGGTTCATGGGCCGGCCGGCCGGCTTCGAGCAGCTGCGCGGCAGCTGCCTGGTCCTGTGGGACGACGTGCTACCCAAGCAGGACGAGACCCAGTGGCGGGCGGTCCTCGCCGAGGTGGCCGAGGCGCTCGCGGCCGACGGCGGCACGGTGTACTGACAGCGAGGTCAGAGCTTCTCGACGACCCGGAAGCGTTGCAGGACGGCGGGCGTGTCGTCGTCGACGGTGAACCCCGGGTCGCCGAGCCAGCCGCGGTAGTCGGCCCCGTGCCAGAACTCCTCGTGCCCCGCCCGCCAGGCGGCGACGGTGGCGTGGCCCTCGCCCTCGTCGCGGGCGTGCCGGGCGTCGACGTCGCCGAGGCGGCGGACCTCGACGCCGGTCAGCTCGATCACCGCGACAGGACGCTCGGCGGAGTCGACCACGGCCGACCGGTCGCCGGCGGCGGGCAGCGGCTCACCGTCGATCTCCCAGTCCTGGAGCAGCCCGGTCGTGGTCGTCTTCGTGCCGTTCAGGACCGCGGCGACGAGCGCGTCGCGCAGCGGGCCGGGGAACGCGAACTGAAACGTGGGGAGCTCGGTCACCGGGCCAACACTACGGCTACTGTCGGGCGGGTGAGTG
Source organism: Dactylosporangium maewongense (assembly GCF_039531485.1). Taxonomy (NCBI): domain Bacteria; kingdom Bacillati; phylum Actinomycetota; class Actinomycetes; order Micromonosporales; family Micromonosporaceae; genus Dactylosporangium; species Dactylosporangium maewongense. The sequence continues at coordinate 85,565 of NZ_BAAAQD010000026.1, forward strand.
GTCGCTCGTACATGGTGGCAACGCGGATGCCGATGTCCAGGGCCGGGTTCGACGGCTGGCTGGCGGCGCCGCTGCCCGGGCTCGACGTGATCGCCAATCCGGCGGCGATGTGGACCGGCTGGGCGATCAACGGCGCCGGCACCGACTGGGACCTCACGGAGCTCGCCGGCTACCCCGCCGCGGTGGCCGGGATCCGCGCCGCCCGGGCCAAGACCCCGCGGGAGCTGCTCACGGCCCGCGCGGCCGGCGGATTCACGCTCGCCCGGCACCGCGACGACGCGCTGGAGATCTACCTGTACGACTACCACGGTGACGTCTACAGCACGCAGACCGACCTGCTCATGCTCGCGGGCGCCGGACGGTTCGCCGACACGGGCGCCCCGGTCATGCACTGGGGTGGCGACGTCTACCCGGACCTGCCGCTCGGCGGCGACCAGCCGCTCGCCGTGCTGCTGGTCGACCGGGACGGCGCCAGGTTCACCGACCGTCACCCGGTCGGCGCGCTGATCGAGTCGCTGCGCCCGGTCGAGGCCGCGTTCCTCGCCGCCGCGCCGGCCGACGACGGGGACACCGGCTGGGACCCCACCGACGTCCTGGACCCGGCCATCCGCAACCACGTGGCGTAGCCGTCACGCACGGTAAGGACCGTGTGTCAGGTGCGGCGGACCGCGAGGACGGCGACGTCGTCGGTCGGGGCGGCGTTGTCCAGGAGGGTCATCGCCGCGTTGCAGGTGGCGTCGGCGGAGGCCACGGCGGCGAGCACGCTGACCATCCGCTGCAGGCCCGGGGTGATCCCGCGGGCACGGCGCTCGACGAGGCCGTCGGTGTACAGGAACAGGCCCTGGCCCGGCTCCAGCGGCAGCCGCGTGTTGCGCCGGGCGGCGTCGCGGTACGCGCCCAGGGGCAGGTCCGGGGGGATGCTGAGCAGCCGGCTCGGCTGGTCGGCGTCCCCTCCGGCCAACAGGACCGGTGGCAGGTGGCCGGCGTTGGACAAGGTCACGGTGCCGAGGTCCGGATCCAGGACGGCGTAGACGGCGGTGGCCATGGCGTCGGGCTCGAAGCGCTGCACCTTGCGGTCCAGGCGGGTGAGGACGTCCGCCGGGTCGTCGGTCTCCATCGCGTACGCGCGCAGCGCGCTGCGGATCCGGCCCATCACCACCGCCGCGTGCAGGCCGCTGCCGGCGACGTCGCCGATGACGATGCCGACGTGCCCCGACGGGAGGTCGAAGACGTCGTACCAGTCGCCGCCGACGCCGACCTGGGCACCGGGAACATACCGGACGGCCACATCCAGGCCGGGAACCGCCGTCGGGCGGGCCGGGAGCAGGCTGCGCTGCAGGGCGACGGCCGCGGCCCGGTCCAGGTGCGACCGGCGCGCCTCGGTGGCGAGGCCGGCCCGGTCGGCGACGAGCTGCAGCAGCTCGATGTCGTCGGCATTGAACGAGCGCTGCTGCAGGGTGCCGACGTGCAGCACGCCGATGACCCGGCCGCTGCTGAGCATCGGCACGCCGAGCACGGACGTGGTGCGCGCTGGTAACAGCGCCGTGTCGAAGTCGGCGCCGCCGCTGCCGGCCCGGTCCAAGCGCTCGACGGCGACGGCGGCACCGCGGACGGCGACGCCGCCGGCGAAGCCGTGGCCGAAGGGCACCCGCACCTCGTGCCGGGGCTCCCGGTCGAGACCGGCGGTCGCCATGGCGACCAGCTCGGTGCCGTCGTGGTCGAGCAGCAGCAGGGCCGCACTGTCGGCGCGCAGGATGTCCAGGGTCCGCTCCAGCAGCTCGTGCAGCAGGTCCTCGAGGCCGAGCTGTGACAGGGCGGCGTCGGTCACCGCCTGCAGCCGGCGCAGCTTCTCCTCGCTGACCGCCAACGCCTTCCCGCCGCGCCTCGGCACCCGTGCCCCTGCCTCTCGCCCCTCCGCCCGCTCGAACCCGCCCAGTGTCGCATCAGCACCGCGCCGCACCCCTCCGACACCGCGGTGCGACCCGACGACGAACGCCGCGACCGGAGGCTCAACCGGACAGGTGCGCCAGGACTCCGGTCATCTCGAGCACGTCGCGCACGACGCCGGCCGCGTTGGCGATCCGGAGCTGCCGGCCCTGTTCCCCGGCGTGCCGGCGGGCCTTGAGCAGCGTGTTGATGCCGGCCGAGTCGATGAAGGTCACCTCCGCCAGGTCCACCACGACCGTGGCGGCGCCGCTGTCGACGGCGGCGAGCACCTCACGGTCCAGGTCACCGGCGGTGGAGAGGTCCACGTCCCCGGCGATGCTGACCGTGCAGGTGTCATCGTCGCGGGTGGTCGACATCGACAGCGTCATGGCCCCTCCCGGCGCGAAACGACAAGCACCTGCTGACCCTATATGGTGGCTGCGACGGGGGCGCGACGGCGCCGCGGCAACACACGACCTGTGGATGCGACATGCGGGACGACCCTGACTCATCACCGGTGATGGTGGCCCTGCCATCGGTGACGGTGGCCGGCGTCGGCGACGTCCGGGAGCGGGTGGCGGACGCCGCCCGCGAGGCCGGTCTATCACCCGAACGGGTGAACGGATTCATCATCGCCGTCAACGAGATCGTCATCAACGCGATGGAGCACGGCGGCGGCACGGCCGCGGTCACCCTGATCTCGCAGGCCGGCAGGCTCGTCGTCGAGATCGCCGACACCGGCACCACGCCGTGGCGGTTCCTCGTCCCGGCGCAGGCTCCCCCGCCCGAGCAGATCCACGGCCGGGGGCTGTGGCTGGCCGAGAAGCTCTCCGACGACCTCACGGTCGACACCACCGCCGGCCGGCGCCTGGTCCGCCTGACCGTCAACGCCCGCGCCACGTAGGCCGGCGCCGCCACCGGTCTCGCGTGGATGCCGACCGCCGGGTGGCCGCAAGACGTGCCGGCCGGCGCCGTCGGGCTCCTCGGCATGCGGAAACCGCAGCGGCGAGGAGCCCAGCGAACGCCGGCGTCCGGGCCCGGTCAGGGGCGTCGAACCCTGCCGGTGGAGCATGGCCCGGGCAACCTGATGCCCGGTCCGGTCAGGGCTGCGGCTTGTAGGTCGCCGCGGAGAAGTCCGCGGGCAGCCCACCGCCGGTCATGTCCTGCACCCACAGGCCGAAGAACGCACCGGTGAAGCCCCACGCGCGGGGCACCCCGTTGTCGGACTCCTGGGCGTACTCGTCGGAGAGGATGCTCGCGTCGAACGGGCCCCACTCCACGTCGCCGTACGACGCGCGCAGCACCCCGCCGTCGAGGTCCAGCCGGAGCCGGACCGGACCGTCGACCGGCACCGCGGGACCGTGCGCGGTGACCCGCCCCCGGTCGCTGGAGAGCACGTCGACGAACGGGCCGCCGGTCTCGTCGTAGCCGACCCGCAGCAGGAACCAGTTACGGCTGTTGTAGTACGCGGTGATGCCCGCCAACTGCTGGAAGTGCACCGGCGCGAACTCGACCGTCGCCTCGAACGTCGCCCGCGCGTGCTGGACCCGGCGCCCGACGAGGCTCTCGCCGGACAGCGCACCCGGCGAGCGGCCACCGTGGATGCGCACGTGCCCGGGGCGGGCGTGGGTGGACACCCAGTTGCTGGTGGCGGGCCGGCGCAGGGTGCTCCACTGCGGGCCGAGCAGCGCGCCGGTGAAGTCGTCGGTCTCCGGCTCGTCCGGCCACGGGTGCGCCGGCAGGGCCGGGCCGTCGACGACGTCGTGCGGGACGCCGCCGTCGATGCGCGGCCAGCCGTCGTCGGTCCAGGTGACCCGCTGGATCGCGGTCTCCCGGCCGAGGACGCACCGCCCGCGCGGGCTGAGCGGGCGGCCGGTGAGGTGGGCGAAGAACCACTCACCGTCGGGGGTCTCGACGAGGCTGCCGTGGCCGGCCTTCTGCAGCATCAGGTCGGGACGGTGCACGGCGGTGATGAGCGGCCCGGCGGGGTCGGACTCGTAGGGGCCGAGCACGTCCCGGGAGCGGGCGACCGTCGCCTGGTGGAACCATTCGGTGCCGCCCTCGGCGGTGACGAGGTAGTACCAGCCGTCCCGCCGATACAGGTGCGGCCCCTCGGTCATGCCGGCCGCGGTGCCGGTGTAGACGTCGACCGGGTCGCCGACGAGCTGGCGGAGGTCGCGGTCGTACCGCTGGGCGATGATGCCGTTGGCCCAGGCGTGCCCGGGCCGCCAGTCGGTGCGGTTGGACAGCAGCCAGCTCTGCCCGGTGGCGTCGTCGTGGAACATCGACGGGTCGAAGCCCTGCGCGTGCAGCGGCACGGGCGCCGACCACGGGCCTTCGATCGACGGTGCGGTCACCAGGTAGTTCGGGGTGTCCCAGAAGCCGGAGTAGGACTTCACGTCGGTGAACACGAGGTGGAACAGACCATCCACATAGGACAGGCAGGGCGCCCAGACGCCGCCGGAGTCGGGGTTGCCGGTCATGTCGAGCAGCCGGACGCTGTCCAGCGCGCCGCCGAACGGCCGCCAGTGCACGAGGTCCTTGGAGTGGTGCAGGCGCACGCCCGGATACCACTCGAAGGTCGACGTGGCGAGGTAGTAGTCGTCGCCGACCCGCAGGATCGACGGGTCGGGGTGGAATCCGGGCAGGACCGGGTTTCGGATGGAGCCGGCAGTCATTGGTCGTCCCTCGTGAGTGTGTTACTTGCCGAAGCCCGCGGCGAGTCCGCTGAGCAGATGACGGCGGCCGAACAGGTACAGCGCCAGGACCGGCAGCGCGGACAGCACGACCGCGGCCATCAGGCCCGGCACGTTCGTCCCGAACTGGCTCTGGAAGTTCCACAGGCCCAGCGTCAGCACCCGCTGCTCGTCGCTCTGCGTCAGCACCAGCGGGAACAGGAACCCGTTCCAGGCGCCGAGGCCGACGAAGATGCCGACGCTGACCAGCCCCGGCCGGGACAGCGGCAGCACCAGCCGGCCGAAGACCCGCGCCGCGGTGGCGCCGTCGACGGTCATCGCCTCGTAGAGCTCGTTCGGGATGTCGCGCAGCGTGCTGGTGAGCACGACGATCGCGATCGGCAGCGAGAACGCCGCGGTCGGCAGGACGATCGCCAGCAGGGTGTCGTACATCTGCAGGCGGGTGATGATCAGGTAGATCGGCACGATGACCGCCTGTGCCGGCACGGCGAGGCCGAGCAGGAACACGTTGAACATCGAGCGGACCGTGCGGTTCGGGTTGCGCACGATCGCGTACGCGGCCGGCAGCGCCACCGCGAGCACCAGCGCCACGGTGCCGAACGCGACGATGAGACTGTTGGTCAGGTAGCTGGTGAACCCGAGGTCCCACAGCGACGTGAAGTTGTCCAGCGTCGGGTTCGTCGGCAGGTCCAGCGGGCCCTGCTCGATGTACTGGTCCGGCGTGCGGAACCCGGTGATGACCACGAAGTACACGGGCACCGCCACGATCAGCAGCCACACCGTGGCCGCGATCCCGGCCAGGAAGTTCGGCCGGCCGCGCCGGCGGGCGCCGGGCGGTGGCGGCGGCACGGACCGGGTGCGGTGCACCGGCCGTCGGGCGAGGTCGAGGCTCATCAGGCACCTTCCCGGTCGCTGGCCATCCGGTGGTAGCCGGTGAGCCTGACGACGACGATCGACAGGGCGGTGCCGAGCGTGACGAGGACGACGGCCAGGACGCTGGCGTAGCCCATGTCGAAGCCGACGAAGCCCTTGATGTACATGTGCAGCGGCAGGACCCGGGTCGAGGTGCCGGGGCCGCCGTTCGTCATCAGCAGGATCATCTCGAAGTAGGTGAGCGAGCCGACGAGGATGAGCACCGATGAGGCGACGATGGTGTTGCGCAACTGCGGCAGCGTGATGGAGAAGAACTGCCGCACCCCCGTCGCGCCGTCCAGCGCCGCCGCCTCGTAGAGCGACGCCGGGATCTGCCGGGTCGCCGACTGGTACAGCAGGGTGTGGAACGGCACGAACTGCCAGGCGATGACGAACGCGATGACGTACAGCGCCTTGTCGGGGTCGCCCAGGAAGTTGCCGTCCGGCGCGCCGAAGTACTTGCCGTAGTCGGCGGCGAGGCCGAAGTTCGGGTCGAGCAGCGACACGAAGGTCACCGAGATCGCGGCGGTGGACAGCAGCAGCGGCAGGAAGAACAGCGTCGACAGCACCGCCCGGCTGCGCTGCGGCCCGGCCGCCCACACGCCGATGAGCAGCGCGAGGGGCGTCTGGCCGAGCCACGAGACGACCGTCAGGATGAGGGTCTTGCCGACGCCGTTGAACAGTTCGGCGTCGTCGGCCAGTGCCGCCCAGTTCGACAGGCCCGTCCAGACCGGGTCGCCGAGCCCGTTCCACTTCGTGAAGCTGAGGTAGACGACCGCGATGACCGGCAGGATGCCGAACGCGGCGAAGAACAGGACCGCCGGGGCGGCCCAGATGACTCCGGGCCGCGCCGCCGCTTTCGACGTCGTCACTTCGCTTTGGCCATGTTGGCGACGAAGGCGTCGGGTGTGACCTGCCCGAGGAACAGCTTCTGCAGGTTGGTGAGCAGCTCGGTGCTGACCGACGGGCTGAGCGCCTGGTCCCAGGACTGGGTGAAGCTCGGGGCGTTGGCGACCAGGTCGTAGGTGAAGCCGGTGAAGTCAGCGTTGGGCTTGGACTTCAGGGTGGTCTCCACGCCCTTCACGGCGGGCACCTGACCGGCGTCGATGAGGCCGTTGATGTACTGGTCGGACGTGAGCGACTTGGCCAGGAAGTCGATCGAGGCGTCCTTGCTCTTCGACGCGGCGTTGACCGAGTAGTAGTTGCTCGGGTTGCCCACGACCGACTTCGGGTCGCCGGCGCCGCCCTCGTACGCGGGGAACGCGGTGAAGCCGAGCTTGCCGTTCTTGATGAAGTCCGGGTTCGCGTCCTTCTGCACCGAGAAGTCCCAGGTGCCCATCAGGTGCATCGCGGCCTTGCCGGTCGCGAAGAGCTTCGAGGCGCCCTGGTTGTCGTAGTTGACGCTGGCGAAGTTGGTGCCGAAGGCGCCACGCTTGACGAGCGTCTGGATCTCACCGAGGGCCTTGACGACGGCCGGGTCCTGCCAGGCGCCTTCCTTGCCGGCGGCGATGTTGGCGAACTTGTCGGCGCCACCGATGCGGTCGAGCAGGTACTCCAGCCACATCAGCTCGGTCCAGCCCTGCGAGCCGGCGAGGGCGATCGGGGTGATGCCCTTGGCCTTGAACGTGTCGACGAGCGAGAGCAGGTCGGCGTAGGTCTTCGGCGGCTGCACGCCGGCGGCGGCGAAGACGTCCTTGTTGATGAACAGCACGACCGGGAGCACGCCGAGCATCGGCAGGCCGTACTGCTTGCCGTCGACCTTGCCGACGTCCAGCACGCTCGGCAGGAACTTGGCCTTCAGGTCGGGGTTCTTGGCGAGGGCGTCGTCGAGCGGCGCGACCTGGCCGGCCTTGACGAACTCGGCGAGGTTGCCGCCGCCCCAGTTGAAGAAGACGTCCGGCGCGGCGGGCGAGCCCATCGCGACCTGCAGCTTCTGCTTGTAGGCGTCGTTGACGTAGGTGACCAGCTCGATCTTGGTGCCGTTCGCCTTGTTGTACGCGTCGATGCTGCTGGTGGCGATCGGGTTGACCGCGGCGTCCTGGAGGGCCCAGACCTGGACCTTGCTCGGCTCGCCGGCCTTCGAGGTGCCGGGGCCGGAGCTGCCGCAGGCGGTCAGGGCAACCGCAGTGGTGGCGGCGAGTATCCCGGTCATGACCCGGCGAAGCTGCGTTGAACGGCGCATGCGCCGAACCGTCCTTCCATCGAAACAATCCGCACATCTCCGAATATTTCGGGAAATGTTTCGGAATGGGGGTGTGGGGTGTACGGTGCCGATCACAAGCCACGCCCCGATGGTTCGACAATCGTTTTCGAAACACAGGTGAGCCATGACGATGAAGACCGGCCCCACGATGGCGGAGATCGCGCAGGAAGCGGGCGTCGCGATCTCGACCGTGTCGAAGGTGCTCAACGGTCACACGGACGTCGCCGCGAAGACCCGCGAAACCATCGAGCGGCTCATGTCCGAGCGCGGCTACCAGCGGCCGCGAGCGGCGAAGAACGGCCGCCGCCGGCGCAACGACCTCGTCGACCTCGTCATCAACGAGCTCGACAGCGTGTGGGGGCTTTCGATCCTCACCGGCGTCGAGGAGGTCGTCGAGGAGGCGGGGCTTGCCCTGGTCGTGTCGGCCGTGCACAACCGGCAGTCGCTGACCCGCCGCTGGGTCGAGTCCCTGCTGGCCCGCGGCTCCGAGGGCGCGATCCTCGTGCTTTCCGAGCTCGCCGAGCGCCAGCACGAGGACCTGACCCGCCGCAACCTGCCGTTCGTCATCGTCGACGCGGTCAACCAGCCGCCGCCCGGCACGCCCGCGATCGGCGCCACCAACTTCGCCGGAGGTTACAGCGCCGCGGAGCACCTCGCCGCGCTCGGACACCGGCGGATCGCCGCGATCGGCGGCCACGAACAGTTCCAGTGCACCCGCGCCCGCATCGCCGGCTTCCGCGCGGCCCTGGAGTCGGCGGACCTGCCGGTCGACCGGCGGCTCATCCGCTACGGCAACTTCCACCACGACGGCGGCCTGCACGCCGCGCAGGCGCTGCTGGAGCTGCCTGACCCGCCGACGGCAATCTTCGCCGGCAGCGACCAGCAGGCCACCGGCGTCTACGAGGCGGTGCGCCGCGCCGGGCTCACCATCCCCGGCGACATCAGCGTCGTCGGCTTCGACGACCTGAACTTCGCGCAGTGGACCGCCCCGCCGCTCACCACCATCCGCCAGCCGCTGCACGAGATGGGCGTCGTCGCCGCCCGCACCCTGCTGCGCATCGTCAACGGCGAGCGCCTCGAGTCCACCCGCATCGAGCTCGCGACGGACCTGGTCGTCCGGGAGAGCACGGCACCCCCGCGGGCCGCCTAGCCGGCCGGCGGACGCTGCAACCAGTCGTCCTCGATCCGCATCATCAGGACGTGGCTGGCTTCGGGGTGCGTCGGCATGCAGGCCCAGAGCTTGACGGTGCGCTGCTCGACCCGCGTGTCGTCCGTGTCGAGCAGCTCGTCGAAGGTGAGCACGGCCGCGCGGGCGATCGGCGTCGCGATTTCCGTCGGGTCGTCGAGCTTCCACTGGCCGTGGCCGTGGAACGGGCCCACCCGGCCGGTGCGCTCATGAAGGGAGCCCAGGTGGGCGACCGGCACGCCGGTCGCGGTGAAGGTGCCGTCGGGCTTCAGGTCGTAGCGGACCGAGCTCTGATGACCGGCCCAGACACCCACGTAGGAGGTGGCCTCCAGCGCCACCGACGCCGTGGGTCCTTCTTCGAGGATGTCCCCGATCGCGCAGCCCGCGGTCAGGACCAGCGCGGCGACGGCCAGTGCGATGCGCCGCTTCATCGCTTCGTCATCCCGTCCTTGCCGTGGCCCAGCGTGATCGGTTCCACGGGGTCGTCCGGCGGATCGCTGACCCACTGCGTCGCGGTGAAGGTCACCTCGCGCGGCTGCGGATACGGCTGCTTGTCGTGCTCGTCGCGGACCGAGGTCATGCCGAGCACGAGCAGATGACGATCCTCGGCGATGCGCCAGGAGCCCTTGCACCGGAACGGCCCGAACGGCCCGCCGACGTGGAACGCCTTGTCGTCGAAGGTGGCGGTCGGTACACCGGAGGCGTCGAACGTGCCATCGGGCCTGAACGTGTACGTGGCGCCGCTGACGTGGCCGACCCAGACGCCGGCGACGATGTCGGTGGTCAGGACGACGTCGCGCTGCTCCGAGTGGCGCGAGGCCGCCAGACGGTCCAGGAAGCACGCGCCACCGAGCACCGCCACCACGACCCACGCCGCCGTCCGCAACCCCCGCCGCACGTGACGAACATAGGCGCCCGTCGTCGCGCCCCGCCATGCCCTTTGCACGATCCTCACAGGCCCCGCGCCTGATCCTCACGTTCAGCGGGGTCGGTCATGGGCCGGACCGGATGACCGGCCCATGACCGACGTCAATACCACGGGTCAGCGCACCGACCACTGCTGGTTCGGCAGGCCGAGGCAGTCCCAGATGATCATTGGGGTGCCGTTGGCGGTGCCGCGGCCTGAGGCGTCCAGGCAGCGGCCCGACGGGGGGTTGAAGATGGAGCCGTCGGAGCGGATGACCCACTGCTGGGCGGTGTTGCCGTAGCAGGTCCACAGCTGGACCTTCGAGCCGTTGGCGGTGGCCGCCCGGTCGATGTCCAGGCACTTGCCCGACTGCGGGTTCACCAGGGCGTTGCCGTCCTGGCGCCACTGCTGGGCGCCGTTGTTCAGGCAGTCCCACAGCTGCACGACGGCGCCGTCGTTGGTCCGGCCGCCGGAGACGTCCAGGCACCGGTTCGAGCCGACGCCGACGATCGTGCGGATCGGCGACTGGCCGCCGCGGATCAGGAACAGGTTGTCCGCGACGTTGAAGTTGTTCGCCAGGTAGGAGCCGGATGCCGGGGCGGTCGAGTAGTAGTCGTTGTGGCCGCAGTCGAGCCGGTTCTCGTGGTTGCGGTCGGTGCAGATGTACCGCATCGGCGGGTGGTTCGGCTCGTCGGAGTAGCACATGACGTCGTACTCGTCGGTGCAGTGCGCGCCGCCGGACGCGTTCGGTGCGTTGTTGTTGACCGCGCCGAGGTTGTGGCCGAGCTCGTGGGAGGCGACGGCGGCGTTCCAGCAGCCGTTGTCGGACCGGCCGAACTCGGGGCCGAAGTTGGAGCGGTTGTCGTCGCTCTTGCGGGTGTCGCCGGCGAAGCCGCCGATGCCGCAGTACACGTTGGCGTCGGTGAGCATCATGTACTTGCGGTCGGTGCGGTTGTAGCCCAGCGCCTTGACGGCGTTGACGCTCGCGCCGAAATCGCCGAGGGTGGAATCCGCGACCCGCACGTTGCGCACGACCGGACGGCACTGCCCGTTGACCGACTCGGTGACGAAGCGGACGTGCCGCTCGCCGCCGGTCTCCTTGGCGCTCTCGTTGTAGATGACGTCGACGCCCTCGCCGATCTGGCGGAACGTCTCCAGGAACTGGCCGTACCGGTCGGTGTTGCCGTGCACGTACAGGATCTCCACGCGGCGGCCGGAGACGCCGTCGCCCTCGCAGACGGGCAGCGCGGCGACGGCGGCGGCAACCGTGGCGGGAGCGGCGGCGACCGGTGACTTCACGCTGAGTCCGTTGGGCGGCGCGTCGGGGCCGTGGGTGCACATGACCGGGTTGACGGCGGTGACCCGCAGCCCGCCGACGCAGGCGCCGGCCTTGTCGGCGACCAGGCCGCGGTGCACGAGCCCGCGCGAGGCGTCATCCGACGGTTGCGCGACCGGACGGGCGTCGGCACCGAACACCGACGGCTCTGACAGCGCTACGGGAACGTGCGCGGACGCCGCGCTGATCTGGCCGGTGAGAGCCATGAGCAGCGCGACGCCCGCGATGAGGAACGGCCGCCGTTGGCGGACGGTTGCCTTCATCGAACCTCCTTGGGGGTCTTGGGGCCCTCAAGGTAGGTATGAACGGTGCAGGACACCGAGCGGTTTCGATGTTTTTCGGTTGTTTACATGGGCCTTTCCCACGCAGGGACCGGCGGCGGTGGGCACCCCTGCTCACCGCCGCCGGGTTTGGGCGTGGCAGCCGACGCCGACGGCCACCACGGGTCCTGCGGCTGGTCCGCTACTGGAAGCGGAACCAGTCGATGTCCATCACGTCGGCGCTGTCGCTGCACCGGATCACCGCGGTGATGGAGGTGGTGCCGGCCGGCAGGTTGCTGACGTTGAAGGCGATCTCCTTGTACGTCGTCCAGCTGCCGGTGCCGAGGATGCCGGGTGCGGCGATGACCGGGCCGGTCGCCGAGCCCGCGTGGAACTCCAGGGTGAACGCCTGGCTCGTCGGGCGGGCCGAGGAGTAGCGGAACACGACCTGGTTGGGGTTGCGGCCGCCGAAGTCGACGCCGTCGAACTTGATCCAGTCACCGTTGTTGGTGTAGCCGACCTCCTGGCCGCCGCTGGCGCCGGACGTGGTCACCTTCTGGATGCCGCTCTGGCTGTTGTACGACTCGGCCTCGATCGTGGCGAACGCGTTGCGGTTGCCCGGGTTGCCGGTCGGCCCGCTGGAGGTCGGCGGGTTGCTGGTCGGCGGCTGGGTGGTCGGGCCGGTGCCGCCGCCCCAGTTGGCGCCGCGGCCGGTCAGGGTGCCGTTGACGAACAGCGAGTTCTGCAGCTCCCGCTTGAAGTTCGACTTGATGTTGGCGTTGTCCTGGATGCGGCTGTTGCCCCAGTACCCGTCGGAGCAGCCCGGCTGGCCGGAGGAGGCACCGGGCGGGCAGGCGAACTGGGCGATGGCCTCCCAGTTGCTGTTGATGTACGCGGCGCCGCGCAGCACGTCGGCGTTGCTGTTGATGTAGTTGAAGTACTCGTTGTACCAGGTGCCGATCTTCGTCCAGTCACCGTTGAGCGAGACCCGGTTGTTGACGTTGGTGCAGCTGGCGTCCAGGTTGGCGGTGCGGTACGCCTGCGGGGTCGACTCGGAGATCATCGCCGGCTTGTTGTGGCTACGCGCGAAGTTCAGGACCCGGTCGTAGAGGACCTTCGGGCTGCTCGTCGGGTTGTCGCAGGCCCACTGGTACTGGCGGTAGTTCGCGTCCCAGTAGAAGGTGCTCAGCGCGACCCAGTCCACGACGTCGTCGCCGGGGTACCAGTCGGACAGGTGGCTCGGGTTGCTGAAGTCGAACTTGTACTGCGCGTCGCCGTCCTTGGCGTAGCTGGCGCTCTGCCACACCGTCGCCACGTTGGTGGCGCCGAGGGCGTCGATGCGCTGCTTCACCACGCGGAACGCGGCCTTGTAGAAGTCGTAGTTGTAGCAGTTCCACGGGCCGTCGAACTCGTAGCCGACCCGCAGGTAGACCGACCGGTTCGTGTTGCGCAGGTAGACGATCAGGTTGTCGAGGTTCTGCCGGTACTGCTGGCCGAGGGCGCCGGCGATGTCCGCGTCCTGCCGGCCGATGATCGCCCGCAGCGGCTGGTTGGCGCAGCCGGGGTTGTCCGCGAGGTACAGACCGACCGCGAGCGCGGCGCCGGGGTACTCGGCGAGGGTCTGGTTGAAGTTGAAGATGTTGCCGTTCAGGTTGCAGGTGGCGGTCAGGCCGTTGCACGCGTTCGGGGAGATGTTGGTGTACAGCGTGACGCCGCCCGGGCGGGGGAAGGACGCGTCGACGTCGAGCACCTGCTGCTTGTACGCGGTCAGGTCGGGGGTGGTCTGACCGGCGAGGAACATGACCTTGCCGTTGGGCGGCAGGTTACGGCCGGCCACGGCGCTGGCGGACTGGGTGGTGACGGCGGTGATGAGGGGCACGGCGACGACGGTCGCCGCGAAGATGCCCAGGCCGATCTTGAATCTTCGGGACATTTGGCGGATTTCCCTTTCGTACTATTCTCGGGGGTGTCGTCCTACTTACACAGGTGCTAGGCCAGGCGCCAGTTCTGGTTGGACTGACCGGCGCCGCAGGTCCACAGCTGCAGGCGGGTGCCGTTGGCGGTCCCCCACGCGGTGGCGTCGATGCACTTGCCGGAGGCGGGGTTGGTGATCGTGCCGTTGCCGTTGACCACCCACTGCTGGGCGCTGTTGTTCAGGCAGGTCCACAGCTGCAGGACGGTGCCGTCGGCGGTGCCGGCGCCGGCTGCGTCGAGGCACTTGCCCGACTGCGGGTTGACGAACGTGTTGCCGCTGCGGCGCCACTGCTGCGCGCCGTTGCCGAGGCAGTCCCACAGCTGGACGGCGGCGCCGTCGGTGGTCCGGCCGCCGCTGACGTCGATGCAGCGGTTGGAGCCCTGTCCGATGATCCGGTTGACGGTGCCGGTGCTGCCGCCGGAGCAGGTGGTGACGAAGCCACGGTCGGTGAGGCCCTGGCAGAAGGAGGCCTTCGCCGCGCCGTACCGTGACAGCCGGCCGTCGACGAACCAGGTGGAGTTGACGGGGAAGTCGAAACTTCCGTCCTGGATGCCGTCCCAGCCGTAGCGGAAGTCCAGGTCGATGTAGACGGCGGCCTTGATGACGTCGCGCAGGTCGTAGCTGCCGGACAGGTTCGGGATCGGGCCGCTGTAGTTCATCAGGCCGAACAGCCGCTTGACCCACATGTCGCCGCGGGTCTCCTCCATGCCGGCGGTGTCGCCGCCGTTGTCGGTGAAGTTCATCATCCCGGACTCCGACACGATCATCGGCTTGCCGTGGTCCTTGCTGAACTTCATCATCTTGAGCACGTTGCCGTCGTAGTCCCAGTTCTTCCACACCGCGGCCTGGTTACCGCCTGCGTCGGTGCCGATGTAGGCGTTGCGGCACTGCAGGGCACCGGTGTCGTAGTTCTGGGGCGGGGTGCCGTTGTACAGGTATCCGTTGTCGTAGATCGGCATGCACAGCTCGTGGGCGAACACGGACACGCCGACCCAGTCGGTGACGGCGTCACCGGGGTACATCTGCTCGTACTCGCCGCGCACCGGGTGGAACACGTAGGTGACGTTGTCCTGCCGCTTCTGGCCCTCGATCAGCGAGCGGATCCGGGCGAACGCGTTCTTGTACGAGGAGCACGAGGCGTCGGTGCAGTGGTAGAAGCTGGACACCTCGTAGTCCAGGCGCAGGAAGAACTTCGCGTTCGGGTACTGGTTGATGAACGCGATGAGCTGGTTGAACTGCGCGGCGTAACCGCCGGCGGCGAGCTCCGCGGTGACCGCCCGGGACCGGGCCGCCTTGGTGTTCTCGTCGCCGCCGTTGAAGCCGGGCGGGTTGTCCTTCCACGACACGCCGACCTGGATCATCTTGCCCTGCTGGGCCAGGAACGTGGCGTAGTCGCGGTGCCCGGCGTTGACCCAGGTGCCGGACTTCACTTCGTAGTAGACGGAGCCGCCGCTGGGCGCGGCGGCGAACGACGTGTAGTCGTCCCACGACACTTTCGTGGACTGGCCGGCGAACATCAGCCGCCCGCCGGCGGGCGCGAAGGTCGAGGCGCCGGCCGGCGCCGGTGCCGCGAAGGGCACCAGCAGCGGCGCCAGCAGCGCCAGGACGGTGAGGAGTCGTCGCAACATGCCGACACGGTATGGACCCGTACCGATGATCCCGAAGCCGTTTCGAAATGTGTCGTTCACAAGACCGACACGCCCACCGCAGTGGCACCCGTGTGGCACCCTCGACGCCTCGCACCACCGCAAGGAGTCACATGGAGTTTCGGATCCTGGGTCCGCTGGAGGTCATCGCCGCGGGCAGGGTCGTCGCGCTCGGCGGGCCGAAACCCCGGGCGGTCCTCGCCACCCTGCTGCTCGACGCCGACCAGGTCATCAGCGTCGACCGGCTCATCGACGGCGTGTGGGGCGAGGACCCGCCACCCAGCGCGAAGAACGCCCTGCAGACCTATCTGTCGCGGCTGCGCCGGGTGATCGGCCCCGAAACGCTCGAACGGCACCAGCGCGGCTACCGGGTCGTCGCCAGCGCCCGGCAGATCGACGCGCAGCGCTTCGAGCACGGGGTCGCCCGGAGCCGGGAGGCGCTCACCGCGGACCCGGCGGCGGCGCTGCGCAGCGTCGACGCGGCCCTCACGCTGTGGCGCGGGCCGGCGCTGATGGACCTCGCCGACGACCCCGCAGCGCAGGCGGAGATCGCCCGCCTCACCGAACTGCGCCAGGTCGCCGCGGAGCTGCGGGTCGACGCCCTGCTCGGGCTCGGCCGCACCGCGGAGGCCGTCGCCGCGGCGTCGGCGCTCGTCGCGGAGCACCCGCTGCGGGAGGGCAGCCGCGCGAGGCTGATGCTGTCGCTGTACCGGGCGGGCCGGCAGGCCGAGGCGCTCGCCACCTACCACGAGGCGCGCATCATGCTCGCCGACGAGTACGGCCTGGACCCGGGCGGGGAGCTGGCCACCCTCGCCCAGTCGATCCTGCGGCAGGAGCCGCACCTCGGCCCGGCGGTCCCCGCGCTCCCCCAGCCGCCTCAGCCACCCCAGGCGCCGGCGCTGCCCCAGCCGCCGCCGTTGCCCGCGGACCGGTTCCTGGGCCGCGACGTCGAGGTCGCCGAGGTGCGGGCGCTGCTGCGCGACCACCGGCTGATCACGCTCGTCGGGCCCGGCGGCAGCGGCAAGAGCCGCCTCGCGGCCGAGGTGTGCCGCGGGCTCGGCCGTGACGTGTGCGTCGCGGAGCTCGCCGGGCTCGCCGACGACACCCTGCTGGAGCCGACCCTCGCCCAGGCGTTCGGCCTGGCCGTCTCCACCGACCTCGCCGGCGTCGCCGCGGCCGTCGGCGACCGGCGGATCGTCCTGCTCGTCGACAACGGCGAACACCTCGTCGACGCCCTCGCCGGCGTCGTACCGCGGCTGCTCACCGGCCTGCCCGGCCTGCGGATCCTCGTCACCAGCCGGGTGCCGCTGAGCATCGGCGGCGAGCGGCGCCACCCCGTGCCGCCGCTGCCCGCCGCGACCGCCGCGGTCGAGCTGTTCCTGGACCGGGCCGCCGCCGTCGCCCCCGACTGGCGCTGCGACGCCGCCGAGCGCGCCGTCGTCACCCGGATCTGCGAACGCCTCGACGGCCTGCCGCTCGCCGTGGAGCTCGCCGCCGGGCAGCTCGTCGCGCTGTCCCCGGCGCAGATCCTGGAGCGGCTCGACGACCCGGCGGCGCTGCGGACCGCCCGCCGCGACGTGCCGGCCCGGCACCGCAGCCTCGACACCGCGATCGACGTGACCTACCGGCTCCTCGACCAGCCGCAGCGGGACACGTTCGCGCGGCTCAGCGTCTTCGCCGGCACGTTCGACCTCGACGCCGCCGAACGAGTCGCCGGCGACGTGCTCACGCCGCTGACCGGGCTCATCACCGCGTCGCTGGTCACGACGCTGCCCGACACGTCACCGCGGCGCTACCGCATGCTGCAGACGCTGCGGCAGTACGCCGGCCGCCGCCTCGGCGACGACGAGCGCCGCGCGGTCCGCCGCCGCCACCTCGCCCGCGCCGCGGAGCTCGCCGCGACCGCCGACCGGGAGCTGCGCGGACCCCACGCCCGCTGGTGGTTGCGCGCCCTCTCGGCCGAGCAGGACGACACCCGCGCCGCGCTCGCGTTCGCCCTCGGCGGCGAGGACCCGGCGGCCGGGCTGCGGCTCGCCGCCGACCTCGCCTGGTTCTGGTACCGCACCGGCCACATCACCGAGGGGCTGCGCTGGCTGCGGGCCGGCCTCGACGCCGCCCCGGACGCGCCCGGCGACGACCGGGCCAGGGCGCTGACCGGCATCGCCTGCCTGCAGTACCTCGCCGGGGACGTCGCCGCCAGCACCGAGGCGATCCTCGTCGCCCTGGAGCTCGCCCGTGCGGCGGGCCACCCCACGACCCTGGCCCGCGCGTCGGCGTACCTCACCCTGTCGCTGGGCCTGCGCGGTCAGCTGGAGGAAGGGGCCAAGATGGGCGAGGAGGCCCGCGAGCAGGCCATCGCCAGCGGCGCCGACTGGGTCCTCCCCGAGGCGCTGATCAGTATCGGTCTGATCGCCGGTGCGAGCGGCGACGCGGAGACCGCCGCGGCCGCCCTCGACGAGGCGATCGAGGTCGGCACCCGCTGCGGCTTCGTCTGGTCGGCCGGCTCCGCCCGCTGGATCCGCGCCAAGCAGGCCGCCGTCAACGGCGAGCACGACGAGGCCTACACGCTCACCCGCCGCGCCACCCGCGACCTGGACGAGGAGGACGACGTCACCGGCTGGCTCGCCACCACGCACCTGCTCGCCGGCACGCTCGCCCTCACCGGCCGGCCCGGCGCCGGCGCGGTGCTGCTCGGCGCGGTCGACGCGCTCGGCGGGCAGGTCGGCTACTCACCGCAGCGCATGGACCCGCTCAACGGCCCGCGCAACGTCGCCGCGGTCACGTCCCGGCTCGGCCCGGCCGAGTACGACGCGGCGCACCGGCGCGGGCAGCTGATGGACCGGGCGGCGGTGCGCGCGTACATCGACGGGCTCTGACATTGCACGTGGATTGCACGCGGCGGGCCGCACGATGGTCCTCCGCTACAACCACGGAGTATTCGATGAAGTCCTTGACCAGAGCCACCGCGGCGGCGCTGCTCGCCCTGGCCGGCGCCATAGCCGTGCCCGGGGCGGCGCACGCCACGCCGCTGTGCAACCAACCGGTGCCGCCGCCCGCGTGCGGCGACCAGGACCCCGACCCGGACCCCGGCCCGATCGACACCCCGCCCCGCGGCGCCCTCGACGCCGTCACGTTCACCGGCAACGGCGTCCGCGTCGAAGGCTGGGCCGCCGACGGCGACACCGCCGCGGCGCTGCAGGTCCACGTGTACATCGACGGCACGTACGCCGGCTCGACCGTCGCGAACACGTACCGGTCGGACGTCGCGGCCGTGTACCCGTACTTCGGGGCGTACCGCGGCTACGAAGCGGTGATCCCGGCGAAGCACGGCTCGCACACCGTCTGCGCCTACGCCATCAACGTGACGCCGTCCGGCGCCACCCCCACGGGCAACCCGCAGCTCGGCTGCCGCACCTACAACGCGCCGGCCATCTCGAACATCGTGTCGTTCCACAATGGCCAGCAGTGGATGATCTCGTTCGACGACAACGTCATCGGCGAGACCGGCTTCACGGTCCGCTGGGACTACTGGGTCTGGTACACGATCCCCGGCACCCACGAGCGGGTGCAGACGCCGCGGTCCTGGACGTACACGCTGCCGGCGCACGAGGGCACCGGCCGGGTCACGATGCCCGACCAGCGCACCATCAACGCCACCCGGCTGACCGTGACCGCGCCGGGCTTCGGCGGCGCCAGCACCACCGACCTCTACTGAGAGGTCCCACCTGACCGCACCGGCCCCGGCAACACCGCGCCGCCGGGGCCGGTGCCTCACGTCATCCCTTGCGGGCCTGCCCGACCCAGTCCTCGCTGCGCTCCCACAGCTCGGCGGCGCGCTTCGGGTCCCGGGCGTACGGCATGTACCCGCGGAACGGCCCGCTGCCGCCGTACTCCGCGGCGACCGCGCAGTCCTCGAGGTACTGCCCGCCCCGCTCGGCCAGGTCCGGCGACACCGCCGCGTAGACCGACGTCGCCGCGCCCTGCCCGGTCGTCTTGAAGTCCTGCAGCGGCCGGCCCTGCTCGGCGAACTCCGCCTCGACGACGCCCCTGGCCTTCGCGACGTCCCGGACGGCGACGATCACCCGGGCGCCGGCGGCGGCGAGCGCCCTGGTCGTCTCGGTGCCGATGCCCGACGCGCCGCCGGTCACGATCGCGGTCCGTCCGCGCAGGTCGACGCCGTCGATCACCTCGGCGGCGGTGGTCTTCGCTCCATGGTTCGCGTTCATACCTCCCACCCCTGCACCTTCGAGCGCGCTCGAAGGCAAGTCGTCCTCAGAACAGGGTGAGGGGCTCCGCCGGCTCGGGCTCCGGCAGCGGTGCGAGCTGCGGCAGGCGGGCCCGGACCTCGTCGTGGAAGCGACGGGCGAGGGCGGGCGCGTCGGCGTTGTCCGGCGTGTGTACGAAGACCGTCGGCGACCGGCCCTCCCGCAGCCAGCCCGTCACGACGTCGAGCCAGGCCTGCCAGCCGTCGACCGTCCGGTCCGGGTCGTCGCGGCCGAGGTACCGCACGATCGGTGTCCCGGTCAGCGCTCTGGTCCGCCGCGGCACCCGCGGCTTCTTCGTCCACGCGTCGCGCTCCGCGTCGCTGGTCGGCGGGCTGGTGAAGAACGCGGTCGTGTCGAACGGCACCCACTCCGCCGCCACCGTCTCCAGGGCCGTCTCCAGCTCGCGGGCCGCCGCCCGGTCGGTGAAGAAGTCCAGGTGGCGGACCTCCACGGCGCACCGCAGCGACGGCGGCATCCGGCGCAGGAAGCGCTCCAGCACCGGCACGTCCCCCGGCCCGAACGACGCGGGCAGCTGGATCCACACGGCGTGGGTGCGGGGGCCCAGCGGCTCGATCGCGTCGAGGAACGCGCGCACGTCGGCGCCGGCGTCGGTCAGGCGCCGCTCGTGGGTGACCCGCTTCGGCAGCTTCACCACGAACCGGAAGTCCGGCCCGGTCTGCCGCGCCCACGTCTCGACGGTGTCCCTGGCCGGTGTGGCGTAGAACGTGGTGTTGCCCTCGACCGCGGTGCACCGCTCGGCGTACGCCCTGAGCCGCTCCTTCCCCGGCCACTGCCACGCCTTGTGCGTCCACATCGCGCACCCCACGTGCAGCTTCACGGGCAGTCCCCCAGCTGCCGCAGGTCCGCCCGGTCGACCTCGCGGGGCTCGTAGCCCTGGTGGAAGACCTGCTGAAGCCGCTTCGAGATGCACGGCACGGCCCGGCCGCCGATCGTGCCGATGGTGAGGTCGGCGCGCGGGTAGTCGAACCAGCCGCCGTCGAGCCCCGCCTGCCGTCCTTCACCGTCTCCGGTGAAGGCCACCGGGTGCAGGTCGACATACCCGCCGCCGGGGCCGGCGACCTCGACGCGGACGGGGCGCCAGTCGGTCTCGACCCGGTAGCCGAGCGCCTCGAGGGCCAGCAGCGCCTCGGCCTCCCGGGCGGCGTCGACGGCGAGGTCGAGGTCCCGGTGCTCCCTCGTCTGCCGGCCGACCAGGGCGTCGATGCCCCAGCCGCCCGAGATCCAGTGCGGACAGCCGGCCGCCTCGAGGGCGTCGAGCACCTCGCGCACCTGGGCCTCGTTCATCGCCGCTTGCGGGCCTTGGCGCCCGGCTGCTGCTGCCTGGCGGGTCTTCTCCCGGCGGGTTGCTCCGGAGCGCGGCCGCGGGTGCTGTTCGCGGTGCGGCCACGGACGATGCCGATCATCTCCTCGACCAGGTCGGTGTGGCGGTCCCGCACCCAGGCCAGCCCGACGGACGACGTCGGGGCGTCGGTCAGCACGCGGTAGGTCAGGTCCTTGCGATGGTGCGCGCGGGCGAGGGACTGCGGCACCACCAGTACACCTGCCGAAGACGCGACCCATTCGACCGCGGCGGCCGTCGTCTCCGGCCGCTCCGCCAGCACCGCCGCAGGCATCGACGGCCAGGTCAGGGTGTCATCGAGCGGGCTCAGGAGGGTCTCGTCGGCCAGGTCGGCGACGGTCAGCTCCTCACCCGCGGTGAGCAGGTGGTCCTTCGGGACGACCACGACGGTGGTCTCGGTGTACAGCGGGATGGCGTGGAACGCGTCCGGATCGACCGGCAGGCGGACCAGCCCCGCGTCGGCACCGTCGAGCAGCAGCCCCGGCGCGTCCTGGGCCGGGACGGGCTCGACCAGCAGCTCCACGTCGGGCAGCCGCTCGGCCCACAGACGGGTCCACTTGTCCACGGTCACCCCTGGGACGACGAGCAGGCGAAACGGCGTGGGCATCCGGCCAGGGTACCCTTGGCCGCGTGAGCCCGAAGAAGTCCCAGGTGATGAAGCCCGCCACGGCGGCGCTGAAGCTCGACGTGTATCTGCCCGCGACCCCGCAGGAGTTCCAGGACGGGATGGTGTCCCGCGAGGAGCTCGACGAGCTGCAGCGCAACCCCCCGCAGTGGCTCGCCGACCTGCGCAAGGACGGCCCGCACCCGCGCAACGTGGTCGCGGCCCGCCTGCGGGTGTCCAACAGCGGGCTGGCGCGCGGGGGCATCACCGACCCGCTCACGACCGCGCAGATCGCCGCCCTCGCCGCGGACCCGCCGGAGTGGCTGGTCAAGGAGCGCGAGATCCACGCGGAGAACAAGCGCGAGGAGCGTCGCCTGCAGGCCGCCCGCGAAGAGGCCGCCGCCGCGCCCGTCCAGCAGAAGGCGCCCGCCAAGAAGGTGGCGTCCGCGAAGAAGCCCGCCCCGAGGAAGGCCGCCGCCGCGCGCCGCGGCCGGTAGCGCGGCTACGCGTCCAGCAGCTGCTCGCGCAGGATGTCGGCGTGGCCGCAGTGCTGGGCCAGCTCGCGCAGCACGTGCAGGTAAACCCAGCGCAACGGCAGCGGCCCCCGGCGGTTGCCGGGCAGCAGGTCGTCCAGGTCGAGCCCCGCCGTCGCCCGCCGGGAGGCCGCACAGGTCTCCCGGAACGACGCACGCACGGTGGCGATCGTGTCCGTGTCGTCGAGGACGAAACTCTCGTCGGGTGTTTCCGGGATCCCGATCTCGGCCCGGGGGCGGCCGGTGACCGCCTCGTCGAACCACACCTTCTCGACGAACGTGACGTGCTTCACCAGCCCGAGCAGCGTCGTGCGGGACCGCACCAGCGACCGGCGCGCCTGCTCCTCGGTGAGCCCGTCGAGGCACGCGGCGAGCGCCTCGCGGTGCTCGTCGACGAACGCCTCCAGCTGCACCCGCATCGGGTCGTGAAAACCGGTCATCACACGACCTCCAGGCGGCACGGGAACGACGTCACGTCACAAGATCATAGCGGCGTCCCGGTCGTCCGGGGTTCCATGAGCGCCGCGCGGAGCCGGTCGTAGGTCGGGGCGAGCGCGCGCAGCAGGGCGGCGGCCGCGGGCAGGTCGCCGGTGACCATCGGGTGTTGCAGGGCGCCGACGAGGCGGGCCTGGCCGGCGGCGATCCCCGCCGCGTCGGGGTAGCCGGCCAGGCGCAGGCAGTCGGCGGTGTCGCTGAGCCGGCGGGCGCCGACCCGGATCGCGAAGTGGATGAGGTGCTCGCGCAGCCCGCCGCCCGCGCCGGCCGCGACGAGCTCGGCGCACCGCAGCGCGGCCGCGGCGTTGGCGAGGCTGCCGGGCGGCATGCCGGCGCCGGCCCGCGCCCCCAGCCACTCGACGGCGGCGGGGATGACGGCGCGGATCGCGTCGGCGTCGGTCACGTCGGCGACCTTCGTGAAGCCGGTGCGCATGGTGTACGGCTCGCCGTAGTCCACCGTCTCCGCCCGCCAGGCCGCCATGAAGTCGGCGACCGGCACCTGCGCGTACGGGTGGCCGTGCGGGTCGTGGACCAGGACCCGTTCGCCGTCCACGTC
Source organism: Dactylosporangium maewongense (assembly GCF_039531485.1). Classification (NCBI taxonomy): domain Bacteria; kingdom Bacillati; phylum Actinomycetota; class Actinomycetes; order Micromonosporales; family Micromonosporaceae; genus Dactylosporangium; species Dactylosporangium maewongense. The sequence goes on from NZ_BAAAQD010000026.1 coordinate 108,425, forward strand.
GAGGACGACGACGAAGTGGTCGGCGCCGATCGGCCCGGTCGTCTCGGGCTGGTGCCGCAGGTGGCCCATCTCCAGCGGCCCCGCCCACACCGGGCCGTCCTCCACCGCGGCGGCCAGGCGGGCCAGCGCGGTGGCGGCGTCCCCTCCACTGTGGACGGCCGAGGTCCAGCCGAGCGCGTCCAGCGCCCGCCCGCAGCCGATGCCGGGGTTCCAGCCGTACGCGTCGAAGAACACCATCGTGCCGACGACGAGCTGCATGCCGAACGGGCCACCGGTGGTGACCTCGATGACCGCGGTCGGCGGCGCCGCCGGCCCCATCAGCATGGCCAACGAGTTGCTGTAGCAGTACGGGCCGTTGCCGACGTAGGGCACGTGACGCATGGATCGGTGCTCCTATGGTGAGACTGGGTATGCGACGTCGAACCGCGCGCCGGCGGTGCCCGGGTGGACCTCGTACGGGCGGCCGGTGGTCACCATCCCGGGCCGCGCGTCCGTCCACGCCTCGACGGCGTCGTACACTCGCAGGATCAGCGGATAGTCCTCCATCGGCGCCGGCACGGGCAGGTACGCCTCGGTGTGCGCCGGGATCAGTCGCACGTACAGGTCGTCGACCGGGTCGACGGGGCCGGTGCAGGCGACCGACACCTCCACCGGCGCTTCGCTGTCGGGCGTGACCAGCTCGTGGAAGCAGACCCGCCGCAGGCCGTCGGCGGGCAGCCCCGAGTCGCGCAGGTGCGCCCGGATGTCCCGCTCCGCGGTGCGGATCAGGTCCTTCAGCCCGCGGATGTCGACCTGCCGCCGGCGGCAGACGGCCCTGGTCGCGGCGACGTCCCGGAGCCGGACCGCTCCGGCGAGCGCGAGGTCCTCGCCGGAGCGGTCGACCGCCTCGACCACCGCGGCGCGCTCGTCGAGCCGGTCGCGCTGCGTGCGCAACCACCCCCGTAGCTCCAGCGCCCGCGCCTGCGGGGTGAGGTCGAGCAGGGCACCGATCTTCGCCAGCGGCAGCCCGAGCGACCGGAGCCTGGCGATCAGCCGGGCCCGGGGCAGCTGGTCCGGCCGGTAGTAGCGGTAGCCCGTCGCCGGGTCCACCTCGGCCGGGATGAGCAGCCCCTGCTCCGCGTACAGGCGCAGGGCCTTCGGCGACAGCCGCGAGGCCGCCCCGAACTGCCCTGCCAGCAGGTGCTTTCCGTCCACGCCCCCGAGTCTGCGGCCTTCCCTTGGGGCAAGGTCAAGGACCCGCCGCCGCGTCAGCCGATGTACGCGAGCGCGAAGCCGATCGTGGGGATGCCGAACAGGATCGACACCACGGCCATCTTCGTGATCGTCGGGCGGCGGGTCAGGACCGCGTAGGCGGCGAGCAGGACCGGTGTCATCAGCAGCTGCGGCACGAGCGTCGAGCGCGGCACCAGCACGTCCAGCCATGCCAGCAGCACGCAGAACGCCAGCGCCGCCGCCCACAGCGCGACGCCGAGCCGGTGCGCGGACCGTGGACCGAACCGCACGGCGAACGTCGTGTCGCCCGCGCCCGTGTCGGCGGCCAGGTCGGTGACGGTGGTCGGCACGTACAGAGCGGCGGCGAAGAGCAGGCCGATCAGCCCGAACTGCCACGGGAACTCCCACGGCGGCCGGGTGATCGCCCAGCCCGCGGCCGGCGACACGACCCCGACGACCAGCGCGTTGACCGCGACGTCCCAGCCGGGCCGGGTCTTCAGCCGCAGCGGCGGCACGCTGTACGCCCAGCCGAGCAGCAGCACCCCGGCGACGCCGAGCACGAACAGCGGACCCACGTACAGGGCGGCCGCGACGCAGGTGACCGCCAGCCACCGGTACCACACCCGCAATCGCCTGGCGGAGACCGCTCCGGTGACCAGTGGGGCCGTCGCCTTGCGCGGGTTGTCGCGGTCGCTGCGTAGGTCCTGCAGGTCGTTCTGGGCCAGCACCGCGCCCCAGATGAGCGGCCCGAGCACCAGCAGCGCCACGAGCGCGCGCCCCCGGTCGGCCGGCGCGGGCAGCCAGTTGTGACCCGCCAGCACCGTGCCGAGGTACGCCGGCACCCACGACACCGGCCAGAACCATGGCCGCGAGACCGCGACCAGTACCGCGGCCGGACGTTCCAACACCGCCGTCATACCCCGATCATCGTCCTCGATCCCTGTGTCCGCACTGAGAGCCGCGTCATGCCGGGGGCCGCCGTGCCTCCGGGCTCAATGGCAGAACAGCCGGATTCCCGTCCGGACGAGGGTGATGCCGCGGCGGTCGCACTCGGCGGACACGTCGGTGGAGCGGATCGAGTCGCCCGGTTCGGTGATGTACCGCGCGCCGTGCCGGGCGGCGTGCTCCACGTTGTCGGCGAAGGGCAGCGCCCCGTCGGAGACGAACGCGATCCCGTCCCTCCCGGCCAGCCAGGCCGCCCGGTTGTGGCGGGATTCAGCCGGTACGTGGCGGCCATGACCCCGTCGAGCGGACCCGCGGTCGCGGCCCCGGCGGGCGACACGTGTTTGAACGACGCCGCGACCGGCCCGCCGAGCGCGGCCGCCGCCTCCCGCACCAGCTGCCAGGCCCCGGCCGCGTCGAGCACGTTCACGAACGACGGCGCCCCGTGCAGGAACCGCAACGGCGGCCGCCCCGGGTCGAGCGATGTCATCTTCGCGGGTCGCTGGTGCGGGTTCATGCCATGGCGCAGGTCCACCGTGCCTCCGTTTCGCAGGACGTCTGCTTCCCGGAGGCGCCCAGGCGGACGGCGCCACACCCATCGATCCGGCCGGTCCCCGGTGGTGTCCACCCGCGCCAGTAGCGGCCACCCGCAGCCTACCGGCCCTCGGCGGTGCGTTGTCACGGGCGAACTCGCCAGAGGCGTGAGCGTGACCGCCTGCCCGAGCAACCCATTTCCGCGTGCTGTACGTGTCTATCGCGATGATGATGCGAATTCTGAGGCGCGGCCGGCGCCCGCACGACGACGAGTTCGTCGCGTACTACGCCGCCCGCGCCGGACACCTGAGAAACACCGCCTTCCTGCTGTGCGGGGACTGGCACCTCGCCGAGGACCTGACCCAGACTGTGTTCACGAAGCTGTACCGCGCGTGGGGCCGGATCGACCGGCACGACGTGCTCGACCAGTACGCGCGGCGGGTGCTGCTGCGGGCCTTCCTCGACGAGCGCCGGCGTCCGTGGCGGCGGGAACGCCCGACGCCCGACGACGAGGTGCTCGACGCGAGCGTCCCCGACCAGCGGGGCGTCGAGGACCGGCAGGTGCTCAAGCGGGCGCTGCTGCGCATCCCGAAAGGGCGGCGGGCGGTGCTGGTCCTGCGCTTCTGGGCGGACCTGTCGGTCGAGCAGGTCGCCGACGTGCTCGGCTGCTCCACCGGCACCGTGAAGAGCCAAACCGCCCGCGGCCTCGACAACCTGCGCGAGGTGCTCGGCGACACCCTCGAAGACCTCAGACCGACCAGCCCCGGAGGACTCCAGTGAACGACGTGAAGATGCTCTGCGACCTCGCCCTCGACGACGCGCCGCCGCTGCGTGAGGCGGAGCGGGTCCTCGCGGTCGCCGCCCGGGCCGCGAGGACCCGCGACCGGGTCGTCGCCGCCACCGCGGGTCTCGCCGGCGTGACGGTCGCGGCGGCCCTGGTCGCGCCCGCGCTGCTGCCGTCCCGCCCGACGGCCCCCGCGCCGTTCGTCGCCGTGCCCGCCGCGCAGCCCACCGCTTCTCAGGTCGCGTCCGCGGCGCCGGTACCGTCGGCGCAGGCGCTCCCGACGCACGACCGCGCCGTGTACGACCTGCTCGTCGCGGCCCTGCCGGCGGGGTACTCGGGACACACCCAGTACCCGTTCGCCGGTCCGAGCACGCCGGCGATGCGCCTGGACTCGCCGACCGGTTCGGCGCTCGTGGTGATGTCCGCCCACGTCGTCGTCTCGGACGGGCACGGGGAGGGCTACCTCGGCGCGTACCTGGCGCAGACCAGCGAGACCGTGCCGCCCGGCGGCCTGTGCGCCCTGCCTGACGCGGGCCGCGACTGCCGCATCGTCGACGTCGCCGGCGTGCCGGTCGTGGTCTGGCTGGAGGACCACGGCGACGGCGGCGACGTCATCGTCGCCCGCCGCTACCTGCAGGGCGGCCACTTCAGCGTGACCGCTCAGCGCACCGTCCCCGTCTACCCCCACGACACCGCCACCGACCGCAAACCCGCCCTGGACAAGGCGTTCCTCACCGCGGACCAGGTCGCGGCGCTGGCCGGCAACCCGGCGATGCTGCCCTGATGCCGTCCTAGCGAGGCAGACGCGTGGCGTCGGCGACCAGCCGGCGCCACGCCAGCTCCGCCGGCCTTCCCACGGCCTCGGCGCCGGTGCGGTCGCGCTCCCCGCAGCGCCGCCGGTCGTCGGTACAGTGGCGGCATGCTGCGGCGTGAAGGTGACGTGCTGCTGGCGCCGTGCGCCCAGTGCGGCGGCATCAGCCGGAGCTGGCCGGAGGAGTCCGTCATCTACGGGCGCATCGAGTCGTCCGTCTCGATGCAGTGCGACTGCGGGGCCGAGGGTGTGGCCTGCGACTGGGGTCCGCTTATCGGAATCGCCCGGGAGGCGTTCATCGCCCGCGTCGGGCTCGCCCGGGTGCACGCCGACCCCGAGGTCAACCGTCCGGTGCGGGTGCGGCTGCTCGCGGTGTTCCGCCGGGATGGGATGACGATCGCCGAGGCCGTCGACGCCTACGCGCGCCTGACGGGCGACGGCATCATCGACACCCCGGCCGTGACGCAGTTGCTCGCCGACCGGCTGGCCGCGGCGGGTGGGGCGGTCACGACAGCTGCGGGTACACCGTCCTGAGGTCGGCGGCGAGGGCCTGCTTGGCGCCGGTGGCGGCGTCGTCGACGAGGATCTCCAGGTCGCCCCGGGCGACGCCGTCGGCAACGGCGGTCGCGACGGCCGCGGGGTCGAGCTTCGGCACGTCCCAGCGGGACATCATGTCGGTGTCGGCGGCGCCGAGGTGGGCGCCGGAGACCTGGGTGCCCTGGGCGGCGAGCTCGAGGCGGATGCCGTTGGTGAGGCTCCACTCGGCCGCCTTCGCCGCGGCGTAGGACGTGGCGTTGAGGAACGTGATCCACGACAGCACCGACAGGAGGTTGACGACGGCGCCGCCGCCGTTGGCGGCCAGGATCGGGGCGAAGGCGCGGACCACGCGGAGCGTGCCGAAGAAGTGCGTCTCCATCTCGAGGCGGATGTCGTCGAGGTCGCCGTCGACGAGGTTGGCGAACGTCGCCACGCCGGCGTTGTTGACCAGCAGCGTGACGTCGCCGGCCGCGGCCGCGGCGGCCTCCACCGATGCGGCGTCGGTGACGTCGAGCGGCAGGACTATCGCTCCGGGCAGGTCGACGGATCGCGGGTCGCGGGCCGTCGCGTACACGGTCGCGCCGCGGGCGAGCAGCTCGCGGGCGATGTGCAGGCCGAGGCCGCGGTTGGCGCCGGTGACCAGCGCGACGGATCCTTCGATCTTCATGGTTACCTCCTGAAGTGGTCCGATCACGGTATGGCATCGACGCGCGGCTGGAGATCAGCCTTTGCGGCTACGGCGGATCGCCCAGAGGACGAGGGCGGCGCAGACGGCGGTGAGCGTCAGCGTCGCGACGGTGATGGCGTTCTCGAAGCTGTGGGTCGCCGCGGCGCGGGTGCCGACGTCCGTCAGCGGACCGACGAGCGCGGCGGCCACGATCGTGCCCGTGACGGCCATGCCGACGCTGCTCGCGACCTCCTGGCTGGTGTCGTTGAGCGCGGCGCCGATGGAGGTCTGGTCCTCGGGCAGCCCGCGCATGACCGTCACGGCGGCGATGATCATGACGACCCGCATGCCGGCGGCCGTCAGTACCAGCGCGGCGGCGATCCAGGCGTAGTGCTGCCGGCCGAGGAGGCCGTAGATCAGCAGGCCCGCGATGACGGCGGCCGCGCCGACCGGGCCGGCCAGGCGGGCGCCGATCTTCTCGACGAACTTCTCCACGAACGGCCCGACCGCGAGCATGGTGACGATCTGCGGGAGGTTGCCGAGCGCGGCCTGCGCCGGTGACCAGCCCCAGACGAGCTGCAGCTGCAGCGAGACGCTGAAGGTGAGCACGGCGAGCCCGAGGCCGATCGCCGCCTGGTACGCGAGGCTGGCCGACACCGACGGGCGCTTGAGCAGGGCGAAGTCGAACATCGGGTGGGCGGTGCTGCGCTCCCGGATCACGAACCCGAGCGCGCTGAGCACGGCGCCCGCGCCGGCGAGCCACGGCTTCGCGTGACCCCAGCCCTCCTCGACCGCCAGGGTGGCCGTCCACAGGGCGAGGATGATCGTGGCCGTGCCGAGCAGGGCGCCGGGCAGGTCCAGCGGCGAGCGGTTGCGGTGCATGGGGTCGTCGGCGGGGACGCCGAAGCGGATGCACGCGATCGCGAGCGCCGCGATCGGCACATTGAGCAGCAGCAACGCCTGCCACGGCAGCACCTGGATCACCAGTCCGCCGACGGTCGGCCCCACGGCCAGGCCGACGAGGCCGACCGAGGAGATCAGGCCGGTCGCCCGCATCAGGAGGTTCTCCTGGTCGAACAGCCGGAAGCACAGCGCCATCGTCCCGGGTGCGGTCATGGCCGCGGTGACGCCGATGACCGCCCGCACCGCGACGAGCTGGCCCGGCGTGCGGACCGCCAGCACGGCGAGGCTGGCGAGCGCGAACAGGCCGAGTCCGATGAGCATGACCCGCCGGGTCCCGTACCGGTCGGCGATGGAGCCGAACGCGATCATCAGGCCGCCGAAGAGCAGCGAGTAGCCGGAGGTGATCCACTGCAGGTCGGCGGCGGAGGCGTGGAGGTCCCGCGTGATGGTGGGCAGCGCCACGTTGAGCACGGAGTTGTCGAGCATCTCCACCAGGAAGACGACCGACAGCCCGAGGATGGCTGGCCAGACCGCCCGCAGGGAGGTGGCCTGCCCCGGCTTGCGCACCTCGATGACGTCGACACTCATCTCGCACCCCCTTCTGGAATGTCATTCCATTACTCTCCGATTCTGGAATGACATTCCAGTCCGTGTCAAGATGGAGGCATGCCACAGACACCCGCCAAGGGCCGCACCGCACGACTGTCGAGAGAGGTGGTGGCCGCCGCCGCCGTCGAGCTGCTCGACGAGCACGGCGAGCGCGGGCTCACGTTCAAGCTGCTCACCGAGCGGCTCAAGACGGGTGCGGGCGCGCTGTACTGGCACGTGGCGAACAAGGACGACCTGGTCCGCCTCGCCGCCGACCGGGTCATGGGCGACGCGCTCACCGGCGGCGCCGACGCGTCGCTGCACACGCTGGCCCTCGCGATCTACGACACCTTCGAGCGGCACCCGTGGGCCGCGTCCCACATCGGCGTGGTCCCACCGCAGCCCAACGCGCTGCGCCTGCTGGACCGCATCGGCACGCTGGTCGCGAAGACCACGCTGCCGCCCGAGCGCCACTTCGTGACCGCCACGGCCATCTTCAACTTCGTCACCAGCGTCACCGCGCAGGAGAGCAGCAACGCCGCGACCGCCGCCGCCGGCGTGAGCCGGGACACGGTCCTGGCCGAGCTGGCGGCGCAGTGGGAGGCCCTCGACCCGGCCGCGTTCCCGTTCCTGACCCGCGCCGCCGCCGACCTGCGCGACCACGACGACCGCGACCAGTTCGTCGCCGGCCTCGACCTGCTCCTGGACGGCCTGCGCCTGCAGGAGCTCAAGCTCGACACCGCGACGGACCCCGACCGCCCCTGACCGCTCCCCTGACCACTCCCGGACCACTCCCGGACCGCGACGGGGACGGTGTCGCGGGGCTCCAGGAGCGCTCCAGTCCCGCTGCACCGGCCGCGAACAGGCTGGTCCGTGAGCCCGCGCCACGCGGGACGCTCACCCTGGAGGGCATCCATGGCACTGTTCGCCGTCTTCACGCACCAGAACCCCATCGGGATCAGCTCCGACGAGTTCCGGCACCGGCTGCCGGAGGGCTTCGGCTACATCCAGGGCCTGATCGACAAGGGCATCATCAAGCACAGCTGGATCGTCGTCGGCCAGTCCGGCGGGCTCAACATCTACGAGGTCGCCTCGCACGAGGAGCTCACCGACGTCCTGTACGGCAACCCGCTCTCCTCGCACCTGCGCCTCGAGGTGCTGCCGCTGTCGACGCCCGGCGGGTTCGACGTCGACGCGTTCGCCAACCGCGACCTCGCGCCCGCGGGCTGAGCCCGTGCGGGCGCTCGTCACGACCGGCGGGGGCGACGCCGCCCCCGCCGACGTCGGCGAACCGGACCCGGCGCCCGGGGAGGCCGTCGTCGCGGTGCACGCGGCCGGGCTCAACCGCGGCGACCTGACCGTGGCCGCGAGCCTGCCCGCCGGGTCGCGGCTCGGCTGGGACGTCGCCGGGGTCGTCGAGCGGGCCGCCGACGACGGCTCCGGCCCGCCCGCCGGCGCGCGGGTCGTCGGGCTCGCGGGGCGGGACGGGTTCGCCGAGCGGGTCGCGATCCCCGCCGGCCATCTCGCCGCGCTGCCCGACACGGTCCCCGACACGACCGGCGCGGCGCTGCCGGTCGCGGGCCTCACCGCCCTCTACGCCCTCCGGCACGCCGGCTGGCTGCTCGGCCGGACGGTCCTGGTGACCGGCGCTGGCGGCGGCGTCGGCCGGGTCGCGGTGCAGCTCGCGGCAGCCGCCGGCGCGCGGGTCATCGCCCGGGTGGGCACGGCGGGCCGCGGCGACGGCCTGGCGAAGCTCGGTGCTGCGGCGGTCGGCCTGTACGGCGACACCATCGCCGAACCGGTGGACGTCCTGCTCGACAGCGTCGGCGGCGCCGCCCTGGAACAGGCGTGGACGTCGGTCGCCGAGGACGGGGTCGTGGTCAGCTACGGCAACACGACCCGCGAGCCGCTGCGGCTCCCGCTGGACTGGGGCCGGCTCCGGCCGGGGGTGTCGCTGCGGTACCTGCACCTGTTCCAGGAGACGCGCCGGCAGCCGGTCGGCCGCGACCTCGCCACGCTCGTCGGCCTCGTGACGCAGGGCCGGCTCGACCCGCAGGTCGCGCTCACGACGCCGTGGTCCGACCCGGCACCGGCCTGGGACGCGCTGCGCGACCGGAAGGTCAACGGCAAGGCGGTCCTGCGCCTCGCGCTGTAGCGGGACTGCAGCGGGCGTCGACCGGCCGTTCGTAGCGTCGCTGCATGGCTACCTTCACCAGCTACGACGGCACGGTCCTGCACTACGAGTCGATCGGCGACGGGCCGCCGCTGGTCCTGGTCCCCGGCGGTCCGCGGGCCGCCGGGTACCTCGAGGACCTCGGCGGCCTGTCGGCGTCGCGGACCCTCATCCGCTACGACGCCCGCGGCACCGGCGCCTCGCCCCGGCCCGCCGACCCGGCCACCTACGCGTACCCGAGCCTCGCCCGGGACGTCGAGGCGCTGCGCGCCCACCTCGGCCTGGACCGCCTGGACCTCCTCGGCCACTCCGCCGGCTCGGTCGTCGCCAGCGCCTACGCCGCCGGGCACCCCACCCGGATCGACCGCCTGATCCTCGTCTCACCCAGCCCGCAGCTGTACGGCAAGGGCGGCGACGACGTGGGCGACATCCTCGCCACCCGCACCGACGCCCCCTGGTTCTCGTCGGTCAGCGACGCCGCGGGTGAGCTGCTGAGCCTGCCGCCGGACACCCCACCCGCCCAGGTCTTCGACGTCCTGGACCGCTACACCCCGGCCGCGTACGGCCGCTGGGACGCCCACCAGCAGGCCCACGCCGCGACGCAGCGCACCGAATTCGCGCTGGACGCCTGGGCCGGTTTCTGGGCCGGCACCTCCACCGGCTGGCTCGACGACTTCGCCACCGTCCCGGCCCCGGTCCTGGTCCTCACCGGCGACCGCGACGCCCTCACCGGCGTCCGCATCGGCGACGTGGCCGCCGCCGGCCTCCCCCACGCCCGCCACGTCACCATCCCCGGCGCCGGCCACTACCCGTGGGTCGACGAACCCGCGGCGTTCGCGGCCGCCGTCGCCGGCTTCCTCGCCGCCTGACCGGTCGAGGGGTCGGCCCGAAACTGGTCGCGTCGGGCAGGGCCGGGCGGAACACTGCACGGGTGGGACTTCTCAACGGCCTGGCGGAGAACCCGGCCCTGCCGGCGGACCTGCTCGACGCGCTCATCGCCGCCGGTGACGACGAGCTGCTCGACGACCTGGCGTGGCGGGACGACCTGTCCGCCGCCCAGGTCCGCGCCATCGCGGCACGGAGCACCGACGCCGCCGTCTGTCTCGTCCACCATGGACACCTGCTGGCCGCCGACGTCGACGGGCGCGACGCGCGGATCGTCGCCGCGCTGCTGGACGCCACCGGGGCGCCGCCGGAGTGGGCACACGCGCACGCGGCGTCACCCGATCCCTGGATCCGCCAGCTGCTCGCGTCCGCCGCACACACGCCCGCCGAGGTGGTGGCGCAGCTCGCGGACGACCCCGAGAAGGACGTCGTCGACGAGGCCGCGAGGTCGCCCGCGATGACCGCGACGCTCGCCGAGCGGCTGGCCCGGCACCCGCACACCCGGGTCCGAATGGCATTGGCCGCCAACGAGGCCACACCGGGCGGGGTACTGGCGGCCCTGGCGCGAGACGGTGCCCACCCGCCCGCCGAGGCCTGCCCGGGCTGCGACGGAACTCATCAACCCGCGGACTGGGAGGCCTGCGACGGCGGCCACGAGAGCGCGGTCCGCGGCATCCAGAGCATGGCGGCCGGGAACCGTTCCACGCCCGCGCCGGCCCTCGTGCTCCTCGCCCGGCATCCGGACTCCTGGGTCCGGTGGGCTGTCGCGGCCCGGCCGGACCTGCCGCAGGACGAGTACGCCCGCCTCGCCACCGACCCCGTGCCCGAGGTCCGCCACGCGATCGCCGCCAACCCCGCCGTCGACGTCGCCACGCTGCGGAGCATGGCCGCCGACCCGACGCCCGGCGTGCAGCAGTGCCTCATGCACAACCCGAACGTCCCGCTCGACATCCTCACCGGCCTCGCCGCCACCACCCGGACCGGACCGACGCCGCTGTCGCGCCTCGCCGCCGAGATCGAGGCGACACCGCCGCAGGCGCTCACCGCCGCAGGCGGGACCGGTCCGGCGGTCCTGCCGCGGATCGCCGGCGCCACGGCCGGCGAGCTGCGGGAGCTCGCGACGTCCAGGGTGCCGGCCGTCCGGATGCTCGCCGCGCGGCACCCCGGGCTGCCCGGCGACCTCGTCGACGCCCTCGCCGCGGACCCCGACGCGGCGGTGCTCCAGGCGGTCGCGCGCAACCCCCGCGTCTCCCCCGCCCGCATGCACGCCATGCTCACCGCCCACGGCGTACGGGTCGCCGGCGCGCTGGCCGGCAACCCCGCCTGCCCCGCGGACCTGCTGCTGCGGATCGCGACGCTGCGGCCGCCGGCGAAGCTCGCCCTCCGCGAGATCGCCAGGCATCCCAACGCCACCGGGCCCGCGCTCGCCGCGTGCCTGGCCGACGGGAAGGCCCGGCGGGCCGCGGCCCGGCACCCCGCCCTGGATGCCGGGACGCTCATCGCGCTCCTCGACGACGGGGTCGCCGAGGCCGCGGCCAACCCGTCCCTGCCGCGCGACGTCATGCGCGCGCTGATCCAGGCGCCGGTCAGCTGAACTTGGGCAGGACCTGCTCGCCGAAGAGGCGGATGGTGCGCTGCGACTCGGACAGGGGCATGTTGCCGGAGACGACCTGCAGGCTGATCGTCACGTCGCCGAACCAGTCGCGGATCGTGGTGACCCGGTCGACGACCTCGGCGGGGGTGCCGACGAGGGCCTTGTTGTCGCGCAGCGAGCTGTCGAAGTCCGCCGACGACACCTTCTGCACGATGTTCTCGTAGCCCTCGTAGCCGGAGCTGCGGGTGACGCCCCACGCCGAGACCGCCTCCAGGAGGCGGGCGTTCGTCCACTCGGAGTAGCGGCGGCCGTTGCGGTACGCCTCGCCGGCGTCCTCGGACAGGTAGCAGTTGTAGCTGAGGTGGATGTCCTCGCCGGCGGGGTCCAGACCCGCGGCGGCGCGGGCCGCGCGGTAGCCGGCGATCATCTCCTGGACCTTCTCCCGCTTGTTGATCGACGGTACGAGCAGCAGCCCGTAACCGTTGGCACCGGCGGACGCCGCGGACGACGGGGTGATCGCGGTGGCGACGAGGATCGGCGGGTGCGGCCGCTGGTAGGTCAGGGGCAGCAGCGTGACGGGTCCGAACCGGTGGAACTGTCCGTCGAACACGAGATCGGTCGTGGTCCACAGTTGACGGACGGCGGAGACGCCCTCGTCGAAGCGGGGGCGGCTCTCGTCCAGGGGGATGCCGAACGCGGCGAACTCGTCGGGCAGGAACGCGCGGCCGAAGCCGACGTCGAGCCGGCCGTGGGAGATGTTGTCGAGCATGGCCAGCTTGCCGGCCAGCTTGATCGGGTGCGTGAACGCCGGGATGACCGCGCCGGTGATGAGCCGGATCCGGGAGGTGCGGGCGGCCGCGGCGGCCAGGAAGGTGACCGGGTCGGGGCTGTAGCCGCCGTAGGCGAAGAAGTAGTGCTCGACCGTCTTCACGTGGTGGAAGTCGAGCTGCTCGGCGAGCTCGACCAGGGCGAGCGCGTCGTCGAAGTACTCGACCGCCGCCTTGTCCGACGGGCCGACGGTCGGGAACAGGTTGATACCGAAACGCATCGGAATCCTCTCAGGCGAGAGCGGGTTGCAGCGCGAACGCCGAAGCCAGCAGCTCGTAGGAGCGCAGCCGGTCGGCATGGTCGTGGATGGTGGCGAGCGCGATGACCTCTTCGGCGCCGGTCGCCTCGGTGATGGCCAGGATCTGGTCGCGGACACGGTCCGGTGTGCCGTGGACGTAGCGCGGGAACTCGAAGCGCTCCGCGCCGAGCGGGTCGTCGCCGTCGGCGAGCTCCAGCAGCGACTGCTCCGGGGTCGGCACGGGGCGCACGTCGTTGCGGGTGAGCCGCTTGCGGAACGCCCGCTGGGTGGCGTAGATGCGCTCGGCCTCGGCGTCGGTGTCGGCGCAGTAGACGCCGATGCCCAGGATCGCCTTGCCGGTGCCGCCGGTGCGGGCCTGGTGGTCGGCGAAGACGGCGCGGGTCGGGGCCGGGTTGATGAAGTGGGCGTAGGCGTAGGGCAGGCCCAGCTGGGCGGCGACGGCGCCGCTGCGCGGGCTGGAGCCGAGCAGCCACACCTCGGGGCGTCCGGTGCCGGTCGGGGTGACGACGATGTCGTGGAACGGGTGCCCGGGCGGGAAGCTCCCGTCGAGAAACGCGAGCAGCTGGACGAGCTTGTCGTCGAAGTCGTCCGGCAGCGACGACGCGCCCCGCAGCGCGTAGGTCTCGATCGGGCTGGACCCCGCGGACCGGCCGATGCCGAGGTCGATGCGGCCCGGGTACAGGGCCTCGAGGGTACGGAAGACCTCGGCGACCTTGAACGGGCTGTAGTGGCTCAGCAGCACCCCGCCGGAGCCGACCCGGATCCGGCTGGTGCGGGCGGCGATCGCGGCGACGAGCACCTCGGGGGCGCTCCCGCCGTGGGAGTGCATCGCATGGTGCTCGGCGACCCAGTAGCGGGTGTAGCCGAGCTGGTCGGCGAGCTCGGCGAGCTCGACCGTGTTGCGCAGGGCCTGCGCCGGTGACTGGCCGGTCCCGATCGGGGACTGGTCCAGGATGGACAGTTTCAAGTGCCGACCTCCTTGAGTGTGGTCGCGAGCAGGCGCGTCGCGTTGCGGTGCAGGGGGAAGTCGGCGGGGACCAGGCGGTGCCCGGTCAGCAGGGCGGTGACCCTGGCGGTGACGGCCGCGAACCTGACCGCGGCGAGCACCCGGTGGAAGTCGAGCGCGTGCGGCACGCGGCCGGCCCGGCGGGCCCAGTGGGCGACGGTCGCGGCGCGGTCCGGCAGTCCGGGGAGGCGGTCGGCGCCGATGCCTTCGCTGAGGTGCCGATCCAGGTGCAGGAACCAGGCCAGGTCGGCCTCGGGTGCGCCGAGCCCGGCCGTCTCCCAGTCGAGGACGGCGGCCACGGACGCCCCGTCGAAGACGATGTTGCCCAGCCGGGCGTCACCCCACAGCAGGACCGGCGGCCCGGCCTGCGCAGGCACGGTCGCCCGCAGCGCGCCGATCCCGGCTCGGATGTGCGGATCCGTTGCGCAGCCGTAGAAGTCGAGGTCCGCGGCGAGCTCCTCGACCTGCGCGGCCGGCTCCGACGGCCCCAGGTCGAGGGGCGGGAGGTTGACGCGGTGGATGCGGGCGAGGACGTCGACGGCGTGCCGCCACACCGCCGCCCGCATGGGGGCAGGCGCGTCGTGCAGCCAACCTTCGCGATGGTACGAGGGGAGGTCCGCCGGGACGACCCCGGCGACGTGGCCGAGCACGCAGAACGGCGCGCCGAGGACCTCCGGGTCGGGCTCGAAGCCGAGTGCTGGCGCGACCGGCACGTCGGTGCGCTCACCGAGGAGTCGCTGCACGTGGTACTGCTGCCAGAACCGCGGCCGGGGGTGCAGCTGATAGGTGGTGGGCGCGACGCGCACGACCAGCCGTCGCCGGGCCGGACCCCCGGGGCCGGTCCAGGTGGCGTCGACGACCAGGTTCTCCGCGGAGAAGCCGGTCGACGGCGGCACGGTCACCGGCCCGAGCCGCAGGTCGGGCGCGCCGAACCGGCCGGCGAGCCACCTGGTGAGCGCCTTGCGCGTGACGTCGGGGTCACGGGCGACGCGGACGGCCACCGCCTCACTCCTTCCGCGCCGTGAGCAGGCTCGTGGTCGCGACCAGCGGGGCGTGCGACACGGTGGCGAACCCGGCGTCGGTGAACCAGGTCGCGGCGTCGGCGAAGGTGTACTCGGCGCCGCCGGCGGACCAGACGAGCATGTTGAGGCTGGCGAGGACGTTGGGCAGCTGCGGGCGGTCGGGGTCGAGCATCGGGTCGTAGACGAACGCGGCGCCGCCGGGCCGCACGGCGCGGAAGGCCGCCTGTGCGAGGAACCGGCGCCGCTCCACGGGCCAGTTGTGCAGCACATGTCCGAACAGCACCGCGTCGGCGGCCGGCAGCGGGTCGGTGAAGAAGTCCCCACCGGCGAAGGTGACCCGGTCGTTGTCGACGACGTGCGCCTCGAAGGCCGGCCGCACGTCCGGCAGGTCGAACACGGTGACCCGCAGGTGCGGGTGCGCCTTGACCAGGTGCACGGCGATGTTGCCGCGGGCGCCGCCGACGTCGACGACGTGCTCGAAGCCGCTCCAGTCCAGCTCGGCGAGGGCCGCGCCGATCGGCGCGTTGAGCACGTCCATCGCGTCGAAGAACGCGGTCCGCGAGGTGGGGTCGGCGTGCACCGGCGCGTAGGGGTCGCCGGCGCCGGCCTGCGCGTTCGCGGGTTCGCCGGAACGGAGGCTGGTGGCTAGGCCGTCCCAGGCCGGGTGCAGAGTGTGGTCGAGGAAGTCCAGGAACCCGCCGAGGAACTCGGGCCGGCCGGGCACCAGGTAGCGGCCCGCGGCGGGACCGTTGTGGTAGCGGCCGTCGCGGCGCTCGACGAGCCCGAGCGCCTCCAGCCCGGCGAGCAGGTCGCCGGCGCCCTCCCTGTGCAGCCCCAGCCTCGCGCGGACCTCCTCGGCGGTCGCGGGTGCCTCGGCGAGCGCGCCGAAGACGCCGACGTCGGCGGCGGCGAACAGCAGCCGCGCGCGGCGGGCACCCGACGCGATGTCGAGGATCGGGGCGGGATTCAGCTCCACTGTGGACTCCCAGGTGTCGTCGGACGCGGCTCCCCCGACGCTAGGAGCGGCCACTGGAGCTGCCATGGAGCCCGGCTCCACTCCAGCCACGCCGCGCGAGTCCCCAGCCACGCCGCACGAGACTCCGGCCGCGCCGCACGAGACTCCGGCCGCGCCGCACGGGGCTCCAGCGGAGCTGGAGGGGGTGCGGTTAGACACGGACGCATGACGATCCTGTTGACCGGTGCCACGGGCACCGTCGGACGCGCGGTGGTGCGGCAGTTGCTGGAGGCGGGCGAGCCCGTGCGCGCCCTGACCCGGGACCCGGCACGGGCGGCGACGCTGCTGCCGGATGTCGAGCTCGCCGCCGGCGACCTGGGCGACCCGGACAGCCTCCCGTCCACGTTGGACGGTGTGGACCGGGTGTTCCTGCTGTCGGTCGGGCCGCGCAAGGCCGAGCACGACGCCAACCTGGCGCAGGCCGCCGCGAAGGCAGGGGTGACCCGGCTCGTCGCGCTCTCGTCCCTCGCCGCCGAGGAGGCCCCGGACGGGCTGCTCGGCCGCTGGCACGCCGATGGGGAACGCGCCGTGCGGGACGCCGGGCCGGCCTGGACGATCGTGCGGCCCGGAGGGTTCATGTCCAACGCGTCGGAGTGGGCGCCGTCGGTGCGGCAGGCCGGCGTCGTCCGTGCGCCGTTCGGGGACCTGCGCGCGTCCATCGTGGACCCGCGGGACATCGCCGCGGTGGTGGTCGCGGCGCTCAGGGGCGGGCACGACGGTGCGGTGCTGCCGCTGAGCGGCCCGGCGGCGATCAGCCCCGCCGAGCAGGTCGCTGTCCTCGCCGAGGTCCTGGACCGGCCGCTGCGCTTCGAGGAGCTCAGCCTTGAGCAGGCCCGGACGGCGATGGCCCGGCGGGTGCCCGCGGAGGTGGTCGACGCGGTGCTGTCCGCACGCGCGGTGGCCGGCCCGTTCCGCGCAAGAGTCCTGCCGACGGTCGAGGACGTGACAGGCCGGGCGCCGCGCAGCTTCCGCCAGTGGGCCGAGGACCACGCCGACACCTTCCGTTAGAGACGGCCGTTCAGGGATGGCGGTGCCGGCCGGCGAGGCACGGCCGGCACCGGGCTGTGGAGCGATGGCACCGGGCACCCGCGTGCCCCGCCGGTCGCGGGCTGTCGCGGCCGGCAGGACCCGGCCCGGGCAGGCCCGGCGGGACCCGGCCCGGGCAGGCCCGGACGGGTCAGGACGCGGACTTGGCCGCGGCGGGCTCGGCGGCGGCGGGCCCGGAGGCCGGTTCGGCCGCCGGTTCGGGGGCCGCGGCAGGCGCCGGGGCCGGGCCGGGGGCCGCGATCGACGTGAGCGCGCCGACCACCGCGAACGCCGCACCGACCAGAAACGCCAGGCGGTACCCGGAGACGACCGCGTCGGCCTGGGCCGTGCCCGCGGCGAGCAGGTGCTGTGCCCGGGTCGCGCCGATCGTGGCGAGCACCGCGAGGCCGAGCGACCCGCCGACCTGCCGGGTGGTGTTGATGACGCCGGAGGCGAGGCCGGCCTCGTGCCGCGGGATGCCCGACGTGGCGGTGATGGCGAGCGGGGTCATCGCGATGCCCGCGCCGAGCGTCACCAGGATCATCGGCACGAGCAGGTCGGCGGCGTACGAGCCGCGGACCGGGATCACCGACAGCCAGGCGAGGCCGATCCCGGACAGCAGCGGCCCGCCGATCAGCAGCGGCCGGACGCCGACCCGCTTGAGCAGCACCGGCCCGGCGTAGGCACCGGCCGTCATCGCGATCGCGCCGGGCAGGAACGCCAGCCCGGCGGCGAGGGCGTCGTAGCCGAGGACGTTCTGCATGTACAGCGACAGGAAGAAGAAGTGGGCGATGACGGCGCACCCGAGCCAGAACATGACGAGGTTGGCCACGGTGATGCCGCGGGAGGCGAACAGCCGCAGCGGCACGACCGGGGCCTCGGCGACCTTCGCCTCGTGCAGGACGAACCAGGCGAGCAGCACGACGCCGACGGCGAGCGGGCCGAAGGTGACCGGGTCGCCCCAGCCGTGGGCCTGGCTGTTGACCGTGCCGTACACGACGGCGACGAGACCGGCGGTGACCAGCAGCGAGCCGAGCAGGTCGAGACGGCGCGGGCCGGCGGCCGGGTCGGGGCGGCCCAGGGGCAGCACCCGCAGCGACGCGACGATCGCGGCGAGGCCGATCGGCACGTTGACGAACAGGATCCAGCGCCAGTTGATGAGGTCGGTGAGCACGCCGCCGAGCAGCGAGCCGATCGCGGCACCGCCGCCGGAGACCGCGCTCCAGGCCGCCATCGCCCTGGCGCGCTTCGGCGCCTCGACGAAGGTGGTGGTGAGCAGCGTCAGCGTGGCCGGCGACAGGATCGCGCCGCCGAGGCCCTGCGCGCCGCGGGCGATGATGAGGGTGAGCTCGTCCTGGGCGAGGCCGCCGACGAGGCTCGCGACGGTGAAGAGCACCAGGCCGGTGATGAACATGCGGCGCCGGCCGAAGAGGTCGGCGGCCCGTCCGCCGAGCAGCAGGAAGCCGGCGAAGGTCAGCGTGTAGGCGTTGACGACCCACTGCAGGCCGGAGTCGCTGAAGCCGAGGTCCGCCCGGATGGCGGGCAGTGCGACGTTCACGATCGACACGTCGAGCACCACCATCACCTGCCCGAGGCAGAGCAGCGACAGCACGGCCCAGTCCGGTCCACGGTGCCCGGTCTCCCCCGGTGGGGCCTCGGCGACTGCCATGATCACTCCCGTTGGTTCAGTTGGACTTGATAGTCCATTACGTTAGACCTACGCGTCTAGTAGGGCAAGCATGGTGCAGCGTGACTCCAGGGCGACTGGAGGAGAACGGTCCAGGGTCGGTCCATGACCACCGTCGTGTTCGTCAACACGTTGCGGCTCACCGGGCCCGCCGAGGACCTCGAACGGCTCTACGCCGGCGTCGCCGCGTTCTTCCGTGCCCAGCCGGGCCTGGTCCGCTACCAGTTGGTGCGCTCCACCACCGACCCCGACGTCTACGTCAACATCGCCGAGTGGCGCGACCTCGCCGCGTTCCGGACCGCCACGTCGCAGGAGGCCTTCCGCACCGCGCTGCGGGTCTCCAC
Source organism: Dactylosporangium maewongense (assembly GCF_039531485.1). Lineage (NCBI taxonomy): Bacteria > Bacillati > Actinomycetota > Actinomycetes > Micromonosporales > Micromonosporaceae > Dactylosporangium > Dactylosporangium maewongense. The sequence continues at coordinate 127,242 of NZ_BAAAQD010000026.1, forward strand.
CGTCTCCACCGGCGACCCGCACGTCTGCGAGGTCGTCGCCGCCGGCACAGGGCCGGCGTGAAGCGGCCCGATGCCGGACCTGGGGCCACCACGGCGGAGGTGACGGCATGACGCTGATCGAGGTGGGCGACGGCGTGCACGCGTACGTGCAGCCGGACGGCGGCTGGTGCGTCAACAACGCCGGGCTCGTCCACGACGGCACCGCCGCGCTGCTCGTCGACACCGCCGCGACCCTCGCCAGGGCATTGGCGCTGCGCGACGCGGTGCGGCGGGTCACCCCGGCACCGCCGGGCGTCGTCGTCGACACCCACCACCACGGCGACCACACCCTCGGCAACGCCGTCTTCGCCCCGCCCGCCACGATCGTCGCCCACGCCACGGCCCGCACGGACATGGCGGCCCGCGGCACCGCGCTGCGTCAGGTCTGGCCCGGCGTCGACTGGGGCGACCAGCCGCTGCTCCTGCCGGACCTGACGTTCACCGACCGGCTCACCGTCCACGTCGGACGGACCGAGGTGCGCCTGTGGCACCCGGGCCCGGCCCACACCACCGGCGACGTCGTCGCGTGGCTGCCCGCGCAGCGCGTGCTCTTCACCGGCGACGTGGTCATGCCGGGGCACACGCCGTTCGTGCTGATGGGCTCCGTCCACGGCAGCCTGCACGCCGTCGCCGCCCTCGCCGCACTGGAGCCCGAGGTGGTCGTCGGCGGGCACGGCCCGGTCGCGGGCGCCGCGGCCCTCGACGCGACGACGGCCTACCTGCGCTGGCTCGACGACCTCGCCGACCGAGGCCTCGCCGCAGGCCTCACCCCGCTGGAGGCGGCCCTGGAGGCCGACCTCGGCGAGTTCGCCGGCTGGGGCGAGCCGGAGCGTCTCGTGGCCAACCTCCACCGCGCCTACGCCGAACGCACCGGCACTCCCGCCGGCGCCTACCTGCCCTCCGCCCCCGTCTTCGCCGAGATGGTGAGCTGGAACGGCGGGCCCCTTCCCTGCGCCGCCTGAGGCGTGCCTGCCGGGTGGGGTCCGCTGCGGCTCGACCCCACCCGGCAGACGCGCCCGGGTCTCAGCAGGTGAGGTTGCTGCCGGCGGGGACGCCGAGGATGGCGGTGAACTGGTTGTACAGGTTGACCCGGCTCTGCACCTGACCCGGGTTGCCGCCGTTGCACTCGATGCTGTTGATCGCCCGAATCGTGGTGCCGAAGCCCTGGCCGTTGACCATGGCGTTGTGCGAGGTCGTGCCGGCGTTGCCGGTGCCGGTCATCCAGTACCAGAGGCCGGTCTGCCAGGAGATCGACGAGTTGGTGGCGACCAGGTCCGGGTTGTTGAGCAGGTCGACGCCGAGCGCGTCGCCCGCCGCCTTGTAGTTGAAGTTCCAGCTGAGCTGGATCGGACCGCGGCCGTGGTACGCGGACTGGCCGGCCGGGCAGCCGTAGGGCTGGCTGTAGTCGCAGTAGTGCGGCCAGTTGGCGGTGTTGATCTCGTTGATGTAGACGAGGCCGCCGGTCTCGTGGCCGACGTTGGCCAGGAACGCGGCCGCCTCCTGGCGCTTGACGGTGTCACTGCCGGTCTTGGCGAAGGCGGGGTACTTCGCCATCGCGTCGGTCAGGCCGGCGTAGGTGTAGAAGCCGTTCCGGCTCGGGAACATCTGGTTGAACTGCGCCTCGCTGACCACGAACCCGGTGGTGCCGCCACCACCGCCACCGCCACCGCCGGAGCACGCGTACGGGCTCCAGAACCACGTGCTGATCGTCGGATCGTAGCCGGGGTTCTCATGGGTGGCCTGGTAGTAGAGCCCGTTGGTGTAGCGCACGATCGCGCCGACCGCGTAGTACTGCCCGGCGACCCAGGCGGGGTAGTTGCAGGCCGTGCCACCACCGCCACCGCCGCCGGACCCGCCGCACGAGCCGTTGTCGGCCCACACGCCGGAGCCACCGGTGCTCGGCGCCTCGTACTGCGTCCACCACTTGGCGGTCCAGTTGTGGCTGTTGTACGAGACCTGCATGCCGCCGGTGTAGACGGCGGAGTTGTTGTACGCGGCGGCGCAGGCGGTGGCCGCGTTGGACGCGGTCGCCGGCAGGATCGCGGCGCCGGCGGCGGCCAGCGCTATGCCGGCCGCGGCGAGGAGCGCAAGAACACGTGGTCTGGGCATGGGGGGTCACCTTCCGACCATGGGGCTACCACAGATGGACGTCCGTCCATGCCTATTTGTAAACAAAACTTCTTCAGTTGTAAATACTGTTGCCAGAAGCGTCTATGGTTGCCTGCGATTCGTGTCCGCCAGCCGACAGCGGCGGTCCGGGGTGGCAGGGACAGCCGTCCCTGGTGCCCGGGCCCACTCCCCGCTCAGGGTCGGGCTGGCCTGCGGCGAGCGGCGCCCGACCGGGCACGCCGCCGCGGCCGGAAGGGAAACACGATGGTCAGAACACGACGGCAGCGGCCGCGGTCGAGATTGTTCACCGGGCGAATGCGGCTTCTGCTCGCGGCGATGCTGACGCTGGTGACGGTCGCCGGTGGCAGCGTCGGGGACGCCGGTGCCGCGTACGCGGCGGTCCAGGTACAGATCGACCCCCTCGCACTGAGGGATCGGCTCTTCTCGGCGCACATGCGCAACCGGGCGCAGGGCGTGCAGGGGCTGGAGCACATGTTCCTCAGCGCCGAGATGGTCGGCTACCGCCAGACGCACCCCAACGCCACCGCGAAGGACCTGATGGACCACGCGGTCATCATGGGCAACTGGTACGACAGCCAGCTGCGGACGGAGGACCTGGAGCGGCCGGCGTACGAGTTCGTCGTGAAGCTGATCGAGCTGTCGGCGAACCACCCGGCCGGGGAGGTCACGGCGCCGATCATGCAGGCGCTGATCGAGTCGACGCTCGGCCCGCAGCTGAGCGTCCATGGCAACATGGTCGACCAGGTCGCGGCGTCGCAGTTCATGTACTCGTTCTTCGACCAGGTGTACGCGGTCGAGGACCGGGTTTGGGGCGCCGTGGCCCGGCTCGGCATGGACGATCCGACGTTCGCGGCGGCCTGGGACGGCCAGTTCGGCGTCAGGTACAACGTGTCGTCCAAGGCCGGCTCGGACCAGTTGCAGGCCGACCCGGTCATCGCGACCTACATCAACGTCAAGGGCCTGCTGGACCACGGGTACAACGCGCAGGACTACGTCAACGACGGCAACGGCCAGCTCAAGCAGCTGCTGGACAAGATCAACGCCCGGCTCGCCGAGTCCACCGCGGCGGCCAACGCGCTGAACGCGCAGTTCCCGATCAACGGCGGCAACCCGACGCAGGCGGCGCTGGACCAGGCCAAGGCGCAGGCGGCCCAGCGGCAGCAGTGGATCCACGGCGCCGCCGGTGCGGTCCAGCTGCTGTCGACGCTGATCGGGTTCGCCGACTATCGGGCAGGTCGGATCGCCGCCGTCACCGGGAAGGCGGCGGTCCAGATCGCCACCGCGGTCAACGCCTGGCTGCCGACGATCGCGTCCAAGGGACTCGTCGCGGCGCTGACGTCGATGAGCGCGCTGATGATGGCGGGCAACGTGCTCGGCGCCATCCAGACGCTGGTGCCGCTGTTCGGCGGGTGGCCTTCGCCCGACGAACAGATCTGGGACGAGCTGCGGCAGCTCCGCCAGGAGGTGGTCACCATGTCGAACCAGATGAGCGAACGGTTCGACCGGATCGAACCCGCGCTCACCGAGATCTACAGCCAGATGCTGTCGCAGTTCGGAATCCTGCTGCAGCTGCACGACGCGACGAGCCAGCAGCTGGCCGACATCACCAGCCAGCTCGCTGCCCTGACGTACAAGGTCGAATTCTGGGGACTGGCGATCTTCGAGGCGGAACGAGCCGAGCGCTCCATCCCGGTCGCCTACTGGTTCAACGATGCGGTCGGCTTCAAGCCGATGCACGGGTACGACCTGCCGTGGAATGACAAGAAGCCCGCCACCTATCTGGGCGCTGCCACCGACCTCTTGACGTCGGCCGACACCGTCGCCAAGAACGAGCCGATGGCCCGCACGATCCCACTGAACCTCGAGGCTCCCGACACGGACGCCAACACGGTCCTGGACGGCTACCACGCCTCCGGAGCGATCCAGTACCTCAACGCCTATGCCCGCCAGTATCTGGGCATGCCCGGCACCGACGAGGTGGGCCTGACGCCCAACGCGGAGTTCTGGCTGGGGGCCACGGAGCCGTACAAGATGCTGATGGCGCAGAATCCGGGCCATTCCAGGACCCAGCCGGGCCTATCGGACGGATTCATCAAGTCGGGCAACGCCATCCTCAGCGGTGCGGCGACGTTCAGCAAGCCGCGCACGCCGACCGGCGACAACCCGGCCCGGCTGAACCCGATCATCGAGAGCCTGATCAAGCGGTACCGAGCTGGATCGGACGGGCTCCTCACCGAGCTCGAAAAGCTGCGGGACGTGCCGCGGGTGGGGCACCCGGCGTACAACCAGTTCGGCCCGGCGAACCAGGCGGTGCCGAACAAACCGACGGCCGAGCCGACCATCGTCGAGGACTGCACGCGGGCGGGCGCCCCGAAGCGGAACCGACCGGCCAACGTGCAGCTGCTGGCGCTTCCGCAGGAGCTGTGGGTCGCATCGTACGCACGGGCGAACACCTCGGTCCGCGTGTGCTACGACACCAACTGGGAGAACATGGTCCAGCCGGAGGAGCCGGGCGGCGACAAGCCGTACGCCATCTACGCGGACCTGAAGGTGACCATGCGCATCCAGCAGGGCTGGGACGGTCAGTTCAGCACGGTCCGGCAGTGGGAGAAGGTGTTCCCGTACGGCAGGATGGGCCAGTACTACCCGCCGCGGTCGGGACAGACGTCCTGGCAGACGTCGCCCGACCAGGCGCTGAGCGAGAAGTGGGACCCGACCTACAAGGCGCAGTTCGAGACGTCGGCACCGATGACGGTCTCGGCGGACGCCGCCGCCATCACCCGGGTCCGCAACTGGCACAACTCGGTCGCCGGCAACTACTACGCCGAGGTCGAGCGCAGGATGACGACGGCGGGTGATCAGCTGAACACGTACGTACGCCAGATGACGACGGCGGCCCGGCTGCTCGACGCGTACGTGCGGCTCGGGTTCGGCCGCTCGCTCCAGCAGGACGAGCAGCTGGCCCTGTACCTGGTCGGCGTGGACAAGCTGCCGTCCGAGTACCGCTGGTCGCAGGTCGTGGCGCCGTTCAGCAAGGCGCGCAGCACCTACTGTTCGGCGGTCCAGAACAACCAGTGCGTCGTGCGGCCGGACGGGACGTTCGACCCGCGTACGGGCCAGAACGAAGGCAGGTACAAGCTGCTGTCGTGCGGCTGGACGACCAACCCGGACCGTCCCGTGGTCAACCCCGACCCGGTGGCGGACTGCGTCTGGTGGCTGTCGGCCTTGCGCTCGAACCGCGTCCGGGACTCGCTGGAGGCCGCGAGCGTGCGCCTGGCCACGCATCCCGGCTACACCGAGGGCATCCCGGCCGTGGAGATGATGATGCAGAGCCTCGAAACGGCAAAGGCCATCGCTCAGCACGCCGCACCCAGTTCCTGAACGGCACCGCGTGGGGCGGGCGAGCGCCCGCCCTACGCGGTGGGACTACGGTCCGCCGAGACCGGCCTCGCGGGCCCGGATGATGGCCTGGCCGCGGTCGGGGGCCCGGATCTTCGTCAGTACCCGCGACAGGTGGTTGCGCACGGTCTTGGTGCTCAGCGCCAGCCGCCGGGCGACCGCCGTGTTGTCCAGCCCGGCCGCGACCAGGTCGAGGATCTCCAACTCGCGCTCGGTGAGCTGCGGAAACGCCGCCGGCGCCCGGTGCGCGGCCGGGCTGAGCAGCCGCACCGCCCGCGCCGCAACCCCGCGGCCCAGCAGCACCTCGCCGTCCGCGACCGCGTGCACCGCCCGCTCGATCTCGGTGGGTGAGGCCGTCTTCAGCACGTAGCCGCGGGCGCCGGCGCGGAGCGCGGCGAACACCGAGTCGTCATCGTCGAGCATCGTCACCACCAGCACACCGAGCTGCGGGTCCGCCTGCACGGCGGCCCGCGTCGCCACCACCCCGGACCCGTCGCCCAGCCGCAGGTCCATCAGCACCACGTCGGGCCGGTGCTCGGCGATGACCGCCGCGCCGGTCGCCGCGCCGTCGGCCTCCCCCACGCAGCTGATGCCGTCGAGCGTGGACAGCAACGCGACCATGCCCATCCGGAACACCGGGTGGTCGTCGACGACGACCACCCGCACCGGCGAGCTCACCGCGGTCATGGCCGCCGCACCGGGATGGTCAGCCGGACGGCGGTGCCGCCGGCTCGGCCGTCGACCGTCAGCACGCCGCCGAGGCCTTCCGCCCGTTCACGCATCGACTGCAGGCCCACCCCGGCACGCGCCCGCGTCCCGAAACCGTTGCCCTGGTCGAGCACCGACACCTCCACACATTCAGTCTGCCGGTGTACCGCGACCGTGCACGCGTCGGCACCGGAATGCCGGTGCACGTTGCGGACCGCCTCCGTCACCACCGCATAGATCGCCACGACAGCGTCCTCCGGGAGCGGCACCGCCTCCGCCTCCACCCGGACCGTCAACCCGACGGCGGCGTACCGGTGACTCAGCTCCTGCAGCGCGGGCAGCAGCCCATCCGTGTCCAGCACCGGCGGGACCAGGTCACGGGCGAGGTCCCGCACCTGTCCCGCGTAGCGGGCGGCCTCGTCGCCCAGCCCCGCGAGCAGCCTGTCGGCCGCCGCGACTGCGGGCCGGTCCAGGTCGGCCCGCAGGAGGTTGCGCGCCCCCGCGAGCGCGAACCCCATCCCGCTCAACGCCGGGCCGAGGCCGTCGTGCAGGTCGCGGCGAAGCTTCCGCCGCTCCGAGTCGCGCGCCTGCGCCACCCGGGCCCGCGACCGGGTCAGCTCGCGGTCCAGCCGGGTCAGGTCCACGAGAGCGGCCACGACCGGCGCCAGGCCGGCCAGGGTCGCCGCGGACCGGCCGTCGAGCCGCTCCCCGGCCGGGGGCCACGCCACGAGCTCCCCGATGGCCCGCCCGTCGCGGGTCAGGGGCACGCTCATCGGTTCACCGGCCAGTCCCGTCACCAGGACGCCCACCGCCGCGCCGTCCACCGTCACGACGCACCCGACGAGCCGCATCGACGCCGCGATCCCCTCCGCGACGTCGCGGAGCTGCCGGCCGGGCTCCGCCGCGCCGTGCAGGCCGTCGCTGACGGTGCGGATCAGGTCGGCGGTGCGCTCGCCGTACACCAGCCGGTCGACGCGACGCTGCGCCCACTGGCGCACCGGAGAGAACGCGATCGCGACCGCGGCCGTCGCCAGGATCTGCGGCGTCGGCGCGCCGGTGGCACCGACCAGCGCGACCGAGCCGGCGTAGCCCGCCACGACGAGCGTGGTCATCAGCAGCCACAGCATGGTGCGCCGCACGGCGATGTCGACCCGCCACAGCCGCAGGCGGAGCACGACCGTGAAGACCGCCGCCGGGAAGAGCGCCTGGGAGGCGAGCATCAGCAGCGGGGGCGCGACCCCGCTGGCCGCCGGCGCGACCGCGAGCGGCAGGAACGCCAGCGACAACAGCACGGTCGCCCACGCGAGCCAGCCCAGGCCGCCCTGCTCGGTGGCCGGGGCGCGGTGCCGGCGCAGGAACACCCCGGCGGCGGCGGCGAGACCGAGCAGCACCAGCACCGGCTCGCTCCACCCGAACACCGCCCGGCGAAGCCCTTGCGGCACCGCACCGCCGGCCCGGGCGGTCCACGGGTCCGTCGCCACGACCACGGTGACGATCCCGATGAACGCGACCCCGAAGGCCAGCAGCGCCCGGACCCCGGCGGTCGGCCGCCGCGGCGGCAGCAGCCACGGCAGCAGGATCAGCAGGCCGAACAGGCCGGGAATCCAGGCCCACGACCAGGCGTCGGTCAGCAGGCGATGGGTCCACAGCCCCGGCATTCCGGCGGCGAGCAGCCCCCAGGTGCGGCTGAACCCCGACACCGCACCGCCGACCCCGGCCGCGACGAAGATCCAGCCCGCCGCGTGGGAGGCCCGGCGGAGCACCACCCATGCGGCGGCGCCGTAGACGGCACCGTCCAGCACATCGACGAGGACGTAGAGCTGGACCGTGTCCAGCGGCGGCCGGGCCACCGACCAGGCCGCCACCGTCGCGGCGGTGAGGCCGAGGGTGAGCACGAGGACGGCCCAGGCCAGCGCCGGGCGGCGTCGAACGATCGCCATGTACGGCAGCGCCTCCTGCGGACTGTGACTCGATCCGGCGGCCCGAGCGTAGACCGCGGCGCAAAACCGTCGCGGGCACGGCGATCTCTTCGGCGGCGACATCGACCCGCACGGCTGTTGACATCCCGGCCGGCGACCGCAGACAGTCATCATCTCCACCGTCCGGGTGGAGATCCACGGGGGAACGAGAGTCGATGAAGCGTGCTGTCCGGGCGGCTGCCGCCGCCGTCCTCGCCGGGCTGCTGCTCGGCACGTCCGGCTGCGGCCTGACCGCCGCCGGCGTCGACGGCGAGCTCACCGACGACTGGCCGCCGCTCGCCGCGCCGAAGTTCGACCTGCCGGCCGTCGGGGCGTGCCTGAGCACCACGACGAAGACCCCGTTCGACCCGGCCTACACCGTGGCCACCCCGATCGAGTGCGACCGGGCCCACACGCTCGAGGTCGTCCTGGTCGGCACCGTGGAGGGCAGCGCCGCGCAGGCGCCGGCGCCCCCGAAGCCGGGCAGCGAAGGCTTCCAGGCGTCCTACACGGCCTGCGGCAAGGCGGTCGCCGGCTACGTCGGCGGCGAGTGGCACACCGGCCTGCTCGGCATCGATGTGCGGCAGCCGACCAGCCAGGCCTGGCAGGGCGGGCTGCGCGACTACGTCTGCTCCGTCGTCGCGCTCAGCGACGCCTACGGCGTCATGCAGATGAACACCGGGTCGCTGAAGGGCTCGCTGACCGGCGCCGCGCCGAGGGCGCTGCGCTGCCTGGCGGCCACGGGCACCACCAGGTCCGACGGCTGGTGGGAAGACATGTCGACGCTGACCCCGATCGACTGCGCGCAGCCGCACGAGGCCGAGTTCGCCGGCACCATCCAGGTGGGCCCGGCCACCGGCTCCCTTCCCGCCTCCGACGTGCTGCGCAAGCGGTCGCTCGGCCCGTGCTGGGACGTCGTGGCCAGGTTCGTCGGTCTCAGCGGCAACGAGCTCGACGCCCGCGAGGAGTTCTGGGCCGCCTGGGACGGCATGGGCAGATACCAGTGGGAGGCCGGCGACCCGTACCAGCGCTGCTTCGCCCTCTTCCGCCCGGGCAAGAAGGCCCGCGCCACGGTCAAGGGGCTCGGCAAGAAGGGATTCCCGGCATGACGGCACGTACCCGGGCGGCGATCGCCGCCGTGCTGGCCGGCGTGCTGCTCGGCGCGTCCGGCTGCACCCTGCCGCCCGCCGGCGCGGACGGCGACCTGATCGACGACTGGAAGGCCCTCACCGCGCCGAAGTTCGACCTGCCGGCCGTCGGGACGTGCCTGGAAGGCAGCGCGGCGACGACGACCTTCAGCCCGTCGACGGTGCGCGACGCCGAGACCCCGTGCGACCGCGACCACACGTTCGAGGTCGTCCTGGTCGGCACCGTCGACGGCAGCGCCGCCCAGCGGGCCGTGCCACCCGAGCCGGGCGGTGGGCCGGGCGGCGAGGCGTACCGGGCGGCGTACAAGACGTGCAGCGCGGCGGCGGACGCCTACGTCGGCGGCGACTGGCACACCGGCCTGTTCGGCGTCACCATGCAGATGCCCGCGCGCCGCTCCTGGGAGGGCGGGCTGCGCTCCTACGTCTGCTCGGTCCTCGTCCTCAGCGACTTCTTCGGCCGGATCGGGTCGTCCACCGGCTCGTCGAAGGGCTCGCTGACCGGCGCCGCGCCGAAGGCGATGCACTGCCTCGACGTCAACGGCGACAAGGGCTCCGACGGCTGGTGGGAGGAGGTCCGTGCGATGACCCCCGTCGACTGCGCGCAGCCGCACGAGGCCGAGTTCGCCGGCACCGTCCAGGTCGGCGCGGACATCTCCGGCGAGCTCCCCTCCACCGATCAGCTGCAGAAGCTGGCGGGCGAACGCTGCTGGCCCGCCGTGGCGAAGTTCATGGGGCTCACCGGGGCCCAGCTGGACTCGCGCCGCGACATCGGGGTCTTCTGGGACGGCTTCGACAAGGCGATGTGGGACGCGGGCGACCGCACCCAGCGCTGCGTCGCCCTGTCCTACCCGGGCAAGAAGCTCCGCGCGTCCATCAAGGGGATCGCGACGAAGGCACTTCCGGTCTGACCTGGGCAGGTGTGACCGGATCGGCATTGACATCCCGTCGCGCGGCGAAGACAGTCGTGGTCGCCACCGGACGGTGGCGCTGCAACGGGGGAAACGAGAGACGATGTTGACGCCTGCCCGGACGGCGATCGCCGCTGCCCTCGCCGCCGTGCTGCTCGGATTGTCCGGTTGCGGCGTCAAGGTCCCGGGAGTCGACTCCGACCTGGTCGACGACTGGCAGCCCCTCGCCGCGCCGCGGTTCGAGCTGCCGGCCACCGGGGCGTGCCTGGACCGGGACGCGCAGCCGTCCTACAACCCGTCGTCGCTGCTCGGCGCCCGGGTCGCGTGCGACCGCCCGCACTCGCTCGAGGTGGTCATGACCGGCACCGTCGAGGGCGACGCCGCGCAGGCCTCGGAGCCACCCGCAGCCGGCAGCGAGGACGCCAAGGCGGCGTACGCGGCCTGCGGCAAGGCCGTCAGCGACCACGTCGGCGGCGACTGGCACACCGGCATGCTCGGCATCAACGTCCAGATGCCGAACCGGACACCGTGGAGCGGAGGCCTGCGCACCTACGTCTGCTCCGTCTACGCGACAAGCGACGTCTACGTCTACAGCTCCGGCTCCCTGGTCAGCTCGTCCCTGAAGGGTTCGCTGACCGGCGCCGCACCGAAGGCGCTGCACTGCATCGAGGTCAACGGCGACAAGGGCAAGGACAACTGGTGGGGTGACATCCGGGCGCTCACCCAGATCGACTGCGCGCAGCCGCACGAGGCCGAGTTCGTCGGCACCGTCCAGGTCGGCGCCGGCGTCGGCGGCGCGCTGCCCTCCCACGACCTGCTGAAGAAGTGGACGACCGACCGCTGCTGGCCCGCCATCGCGAAGTTCATGGGCCTCACCGAGTCCCAGCTGAACACTCGCAGCGACATGGGCATGGCCTGGGACGGCTTCACCAAGGCCGGCTGGGACGCCGGCGAGCGCAACCAGCGCTGCTTCGCCCTGTTCAACCCCGGCAAGAAGGCCAAGGCCTCGATCAAGGGCCTGGGCAAGAAGGCCCTGCCCGTCTGATCACCGTCAGCTGACGGCGTCGTGGGTGATCCGGCGGGCGGCGACGAGCCAGCCGCCCGGCGCGGGCACCAGCAGGTCCTCGCCGGTGGTGCTGTTGTGGACCACCGGGCGGCCGGCGGCGGGCGTCTCGACGTTAAAGGCGGCGAACCTCGTCCGCAGCGCACCGCCCGGCGCGGGGTCGACGACGAGCATGTCCAGCCAGTACCGGCGGACGACGGCGGAGCCGGCGCGCTTCGCCACCGCGGCCCGCAGCGCACCGGCGATCGCCGCCCGCCCGCGACGCTGCGCCGGTGCCCCGCCGGCGAACGTCCTGCCGGCGGGGGCGACCTGGGTGAAGACCGCGTCGACGGTGAAGGTGGCCGCCCACGCGTCCACCTCCCCGGCATCGAGCAGGTGCAGCTGCCGCACGTAGAAGGGGAGCAGCGTCACGGGGTCCAGCCGTCGTGCACCACGTAGCGGCGGCGGACCAGGAAGGTGTCGCCGTCGGGGACGAGGACGTCGTCGGCCGCGGTGCTCAGGTGCAGCGCCGACTGCCCGCCGGCCGGGGTCTCGATGACGAGCGCGTAGTAGCGGGTGGTGACGGTGCCGTCGGGCTGCGGCTCGACGGCGAGCATGCCGAGCCAGTGCCGGCGGACCACGCCGCGGGCGGCCAGCGCGTCGGCGGCCTTGCGCAGCCGCCCCCCGATCTCCGCCCGGCCCTGGCGCGGTGCGGGGCGGCGGTCCTGGCCGAACTCGCCGTCCTCGGTGAAGGTGTCCGCCCACTCCTCGGCGCGGCCCTCGTCCAGCAGCCGCATCTGCACGGCGTAGAACTGCTGCACCCGCTGGTAGAGACCGGTGTCGACGGCGGTCGTCATGCGGTCACCCCGGCGACGTGCCGCAGGGTGGCGAGGCTGTTGGCGCCGAGCGCCTCGCGCACGAAGGTGCGGGCATCCGCGACGGTCCTGCCCTCACCGAGCACGGGGACCACGGCCGACGGCCGCAGCACCACCCGGTGCTGGGACGTGGCGGTCACGAGGCCGTCGCGCTCCTCGAACGTCCATCGTCCCGTGTGGACGCTCAGCAACGCCGGCGGCCGGGTCTGCTTGTAGACGATGCGCAGGCCCGGCAGGCTGACCCGGATCGACTCGGTCGTGTGGCTGGAGCCGTCCTTCGCCAGGGTCTCCATCCGCAGGCGCTGCACGCCGGCCGGCTCCTCGCCCAGCTCGACGCCGACGACGTGCGGCAGCCGTGCGGGCCAGTGCTGCGCGTCCCAGATGAAGGCGTGCGCGTCCCGCGCGGAGCCGGCGAACTCGACGGAGTCGGAGAACGTGAAGTCGATGCCGGGGTCGGCGAGCGCACCGGCCTCCAGCGCGGCGAGCTCGGCGACGCTGTTGCGTTCGACCGCCTCGGCGATCCACGCCAGGCCCGACGGGTCGTCGTCGATCGCGCGGTACGTGTGGGTGAGCACGACCCGGCTGTGCCCGTCGGCGGCTTCCTCGACGTGCCACTCGCCGCCCATCGACGCCACCGGCGGCGCCGACACCTCCTGCCGGAACGTGATCCTCCGGGCGACGGGGTCGAGGATGCGCAGCGAGGTCCACGACTTCACCGCACCGTTCGCGGTCGCCCACAGCTGCAACCGCTCCTCACCGTCGGACAGCGGGGTCGCCACGGCGTGCACGGTCGGCGGGAACAGCGCCGGCCATCCGGCCGCGTCGGCGAGCAGCGCGTACACCCGGTCCGGCGGCGCGGCGACCGTGATCTCATGGGAGACAGTCATCGTCGGTCCTCGTTTCCTAGTAGTTGCCGAGCCCGCCGCAGACGTTGATCGCCTGGGCGGTGATGGGGTCCGCGGCCGGCGTGACGAGGTACCCGACGAGCGCCGCGACCTCGTCAGGCGTCGAGTACCGCCCGAGCGGGATCTTCGCCTGGAACCGGTCCAGGACGTCGTCCTCGGTGGTCTGCCACGCGGCGGCGTAGCCGGCGCGGACGCGCTGCGCCATCGGCGTCTCGACGTAGCCGGGGCAGACGGCGTTGACGGTCACCCCGGTGCGGGCCAGTTCCAGGCCCAGGGCCTTGGTGAAGCCGATGACGCCGTGCTTGGAGGCGGAGTAGGGCGCGCCGAGCACGACGCCCTGCTTGCCACCGGTGGACGCGATGTTGATGATGCGGCCGCCGGGGCGCCCCTCGAGCCCGCCGGCGGTGAGCGCCTCCCGGGTCACGTGGAAGACGGCGGTGAGGTTGGTGGCGATGACGTCGTCCCACAGCTCGTCGGCGATCGCGGAGGTGACCCCGCCGCCGCTGCGGCCGGCGTTGTTGACGAGCACGTCGACGGGTCCGAAGCGTTGCACGGCGCCGGCGACGAGGGTGCGGATCTGGCCGGTGTCGCGGACGTCGGCGGCCTGCCCGTCGACGTCGAGGCCCTCGTCGCGCAGCTCCTTCACGGTGAGGGCGACGGCGTCGGCGTCGCGGGCGCACAGGTACACGCGATGGCCGGCTCCGCCGAGGGCACGGGCGACGGCCAGGCCGATCCCGCTGGTGGCCCCGGTGACCAGCGCATGCCGGGGCCCGGCGGGCGCCTTCGGCTTCGCCGCTGTCTCGGTCATGAATCCTCCTGAGTCTCGGGCTGGGACTGCAGCCGGGCGACGAGCCCGGTGTCGTGGGTGCCGGCGCGGAACGACGCGTCGGCGAGGACGTCGCGGAGAAAGCCGGCGGTGGTGTGCACGCCCGGCCCGTCGACCCGGAAGTCGGCGAGGGCCCGCCGACTGCGCGCGATGGCGGTGTCCCGGTCGGGCGCCCACACGATGAGCTTGGCGAGCAGCGAGTCGTACGCCGACGGGACGCTGTAGCCGGGGTACGCGTGCGTGTCGACCCGCACGAACGGCCCGCCGGGCACGGTGAACGCGTCCAGGCGGCCAGGTGCGGGCGCGAAGTCGCGGGCCGGGTCCTCGGCGTTGACGCGGCACTCGATCGCGACGCCGCGGGGCGCGACGTCGGCCTGGGTGAGGCCGAGCGGCTCCCCCGCGGCGATCCGCAGCTGCTCGGCGACCAGGTCGAGGCCGGTGACCGCCTCGGTGACCGGGTGCTCCACCTGGATGCGGCAGTTCACCTCGAGGAAGAAGAAGTCCCCGGCGTCGTCGAGCAGGAACTCGAAGGTGCCGGCGCCGACGTAGCCGGCCGCGAGCGCGCCACGGACGCTGGCCTCGCCCATGCGCGCGACGACGTCCCGCGGTACACCGGGCGCCGGGGTCTCCTCGATGAGCTTCTGGTGCCGGCGCTGCACGGAGCAGTCGCGCTCGCCGAGGTGCACCGCGTTGCCGTGGGCGTCGGCGAGGACCTGGATCTCGACGTGGCGGCCGTTGGGCAGGTACCGCTCGATGTAGACCCGGTCGTCGCCGAACAGCGCCTGTGCCTCGGCACGGGTGCGCAGGTAGGCGTCGGCGAGGTCGGCCGCGCGCTCCACGACCCGCATGCCGCGCCCGCCGCCACCGGCCGCTGCCTTGATGATGACGGGGTAGCCGACACCGCCGGCGACGGCGGCGGCCCGCGTGACGTCGTCGACCGGCTCGCCGGGCAGCAGCGGCAGGCCCGCCGCCGCCATCAGCGCCCGCGCCGCGGTCTTGTCGCCGAGCGCGGCGATGACCTTCGGGGGCGGACCGATGAACGTGAACCCCGCCGCCTCGCACGCCTCGGCGAACGACGGATCCTCGGACAGGAAACCGTATCCGGGGTGGATCGCGTCGGCGCCGACCCGTTCGGCGGCGGCGAGCACGGCGGCGTAGTCGAGGTAGCTGCGCCGCGCCGGCCCGGGCCCGATCTGGACTGTCTCGTCGGCGTACCGCACGACCGCCGACTCCCTGTCCACTGTGGAGTGCACGGCGGCGACGCGGATGCCGAGCTCCCGGCAGGTCCGGGCGACCCGCAGCGCGATCTCGCCACGGTTGGCGACGAGGACGGTCCCGAACACCGCCGTCACCCGCCGTCGAGGGCGAAGAGCGGCTCGCCGTACTCGACCGGCGCACCGTCGGCGGCGAGCGCCTCGGCGATCCGGCCGGCGCGCTCGGCGTGGACCGGGATCATCAGCTTCATCGCCTCCACGATGCCGATCTGCTGCCCCTCGGTGACGGTGTCGCCGACCGCGACGAACGGTGCGGCGTCGGGCTCCGGCGCCCGGTAGAACACGCCCACCGCCGGCGAGGTCAACGCCGCTCTTGCCGGCGTTTGCGGCGTCGGTACGACGGAACCAACGTTGCGGTCCGCGGTCGGCACGGCGGCCGGGACGGGCGGCACGGCGCCGAACGAGATCTCCACCGCGACGTCACCGACGGACACCCGCACCAGCTCCGGTCGCGCCCCTGCCTCGTTGGCGAGCAGCAGGACGGTCCGCCGGACGGCGTCCAGCACCCCTGCCGCATCCGGCCCGGCGCCGTCCCGGGCCTCCGCCAGGGTCGTCATGCCGCGACCTGGTCGACCGGGGCGCCGAAGCGGCGGAAGCGGGCGTGGCGGCCGACGATGAGCCGCGGCGCGTTCAGCGGCAGGAGCGACCGCAGCTCGGTGACGAGCGCGGCCCGCAGCAGCCGCGCCGCCTCCGCGTGGTCGGCGGCCGCACCGCCGGGCGGCTCCGGCACGACGCCGTCGACGACGCCGAGGCGCAACAGGTCCGCCGGGCGCAGCCGCAGCGACCTGGCCGCCCGCGGTGCCTGCGCCGGGTCGTTCCACAGGATCGCCGCGCACCCCTCGGGGCTGATGACGGAGTAGACGCCGTTGGCCAGGACGAGCACCCGGTTCGCCAGGGCCAGGGCGAGCGCCCCGCCGCTGCCGCCCTCGCCGGTGACGACGGCGACGACGGGCACGGGCAGGCCGGCCATGAGCCGCAGGTTCTCGGCGATCGCGACCGCCTGCCCCTGCTCCTCCGCCTCCGGACCCGGATACGCGCCTGGCGTGTCGACGAGCGTCACCACGGGCAGCCCGAGCTTGGCGGCGAGCCGCATCAGCCGGGCCGCCTTGCGGTAGCCGGCGGGCGTCGGCATGCCGTACCGGCTGCGGGACAGCTCCTTGGCGGTGTGCCCCTTCTGGTGGCCGATGACGACGACCGGGATCCCGTCGAGCCTCGCCAGTGCGCCGATGACGGCCGGGCACTCGCCGGAGATCCGGTCGCCGTGCAGCCGCACGACGTCGGTGAAGATGCGGTCGAGGTAGTCGGCGGTGCTGGGCCGGCCGATGTCCCGCGCCAGCCGCACCGTGTCCCACGCGTCGCGGTCCTCCAGGTGGTCGGCGTCGCGGATCACGACGTCGCCGGCGGGCACCGGGTGCGGCGGCCCTTCGCGGCGGCTGCCGACGGCGACGATCCGGGCGATGGTGTCGCGCAGGGTAGCCCGGGGCCGGACGGCGTCGACGAGGCCGTGCTCGAGGAGGAACTCCGCGGTCTGGAAGTCGGCGGGCAGCCGCCGGCCGATGGTCTGCTCGATGACGCGCGGCCCGGCGAACCCGAGCCTCGCCCCCGGCTCGGCGATCGTGACGTCGCACAGCGAGGCGTAGGAGGCGGCGACGCCACCGTACGTGGGGTCGGTGATGAGTGCGACGGTCAGGATCCCGGCCTCGTCGAGCTGACCGATCGCCTGGCTGGTCTTCGCCATCTGCATGAGCGCGACGGCGCCCTCCTGCATGCGGGCGCCGCCGGACGCGGGCACCAGCAGCAGCGGACAGCGCTGTGCCAGGGCGGTCTCGGCGGCCCGGGTGACGAGCTCGCCGACGGCTGAGCCGAGGCTGCCGCCGAGGAACCGGAAGTCCATGACGGCCGCGACGACGGCGACCCCGCCGATGGTGCCGCGCACGCAGACGACGGCCTCGGCGAGCCCGGACGCGGCGCGCGCCCGATCCACCTTGCCGCCGTATGAGGGGAACTGCAGCGGGTCGGCGTCGGACACCGGCGCGTCGAGCGCGTGCATGCTGCCCGGGTCCAGCAGCTGGGCGATCCGCTCGTGGGCGGTGAGCCGGTGGTGGTGCCCGCATTCGGGGCACACCCCGAGGTTGCGGGCGAGCTTCGGCTCGTACAGCGGGATCCGGCAACCGGCGCACAGGGCGAAACTCACCGCGCACCGGCCCGGGCCTGGTTGACGATGCCGACGAACTCGTCCGGGGTGCGAGCCTGCACGACGGTGTCGTCGGCGAGCCGCACCCGGTAGTCGCGTTCGACCCGCCCGGCGAGCTCCAGCAGCGCCAGGGAGTCGTAGCCGAGGTCCTCGAACGGCACGGCGCCGATGTCGCCGTCGAGGCCGCCGGTCTCGTCCTCGCCGGCGACCTCGCGCAGGAGCTCGCGGACCCCGTCGACGGTCAGTTCTCTGCTGCTCATGCTGCTGCTCCTTGTCGGTGCGCTGCGGTCGGGTGGTGCAGGACGACGGCCGCGTTGAAGCCGCCGTACCCGCGGGCGACGACGAGGGCCGTGCGCAGCCGCGCCGGGCGCGCCGACGTGACCAGGTCCAGGTCGTGGGCGAGGGCCGGGGCGTCGACATTGACGGTCGGCGGGATGACGCCGTCGCGCAGGGCGAGGGCCGCGGTGGCCACGTCGAGCGCGGCGCCGCCGGAGGCGAGCCGGCCGGTCATCGTCTTCGGCGCGGTCACCGGGGTGCCGCGCGGGCCGAACACGGCGGCGAGCGCGTCTGCCTCGGCCCGGTCCAGGGCGGGCACCCCGGCCGCGTCGGCGAAGACGACGTCGACGTCCGCGGCGGCGGCACCGGCGTCCGCGAGCGCGATCTCGATGGCGCGGCGCAGCGTGCCGGGCCGCCCGCTGTCCTGCGGCGGGTCGAAGGTGGCGGCGTACCCGGCGACGACGGCCAGGGGTGCGGCGCCGCGGGTGGCCGCCGCGGCCGCGTCCTCGACGACGAGGATCGCGCCGCCCTCCCCCGGCACGTAGCCGGCCGCGTCGCGGTGGAACGGGCGGAACGCGGTCGCGGGGTCCTCACCGGTCGCGACCCGGCCGTTGGCGACCTGCGCGATCCAGCCCCACGGGCACAGCGCGCTGTCGACACCGCCGGACAGCACGACCGGGATCCCCTTGCGGATGTGCCGGCGGGCCTGCGCGAGCGCGTCGAGGCCGCCGGCCTGCTCGGTGACGAGGACGCCGCTGGGGCCGCGCAGGCCGTGCCGGATCGAGATCTGGCCGGTGTTCACCGCATAGAACCACGCGAACGACTGGTAGGCGCTGACGTGCTCGCCGCCGAGGCTCCACAGCTTCTCCAGCTCTCGCTGGCCGAACTCGAAGCCGCCGGAGGCGCTGGCGGTGACCACCCCGGCCGCGTACGCGGGCAGGGCGGCGGGGTCGAGTCCGGCGTCGGTGAGGGCGAGGTCGGCGGCGACGAGCGCGAGGCGGGTCATGTGGTCGGTCTGCGGCAGCAGCCGGCTCGGCAGGTGCCGGCGCGGCTCGAAGCCGCGGACCTCGCCGGCGAGCCGGGCCGGGTAGCGCTCCGGGTCGAAGCGGGTGATCCGGCCGATGCCGTTGCGCCCGTCGAGGGTCGCCCGCCAGTAGTCCTCGGTGCCGAACCCGTTCGGCGCCACCACACCGATCCCCGTGATGACGGCGCCCCGGCCTCCCGTGATGCCGGCGTCCCGGCCTTCCGTGATGCCGGCGTCCCGGCCTTCCGTGATGCCGGCGCCCCGGCCTTCCGTGGTGGGCGCGGTCACGGCCGCACCAGGACCATGGCGCTCTGGAAGCCGCCGAAGCCGCTGCCGACGGACAGGACGGTGTCGGTGCGCTGCTCCCGGGCGTGCAGCGGCACGTAGTCCAGGTCGCACTCGGGGTCGGGCTCGTGCAGGTTGGCGGTCGGCGGAATGACGCCGTGCTCGATCGCGAGGGCGCTCGCGGCGATCTCGATGGAGCCGATCGCGCCGAGCGAGTGCCCGACCATCGACTTGATCGAGCTGACCGGGGTGCGGTACGCATGCGCGCCGAGGCTGAGCTTCGCCGCCGCGGTCTCGTGCCGGTCGTTCTGCTTGGTGCCGGAGCCGTGCGCGTTGAGGTAGTCCACGGCGGTCGGGTCGAGGCGGGCCTCGTCGAGCGCGACCCGGATCGCCTCGGCCATCTCGACCCCGTCGGGGCGCAGGCCGGTCATGTGGAAGGCGTTGGCGCGCCCGGCGAACCCGGCGATCTCCGCGTACACGCGGGCGCCGCGGGCCCGTGCGGCGGACAGCTCCTCCAGGACGAACACCGCCGAGCCCTCGCCGAGCACGAAGCCGTCGCGGCTGCGGTCGAACGGGCGCGACGCGTGCTCGGGGTCGTCGTTGCGGGCGGTGGTGGCCTTGATGGCGTCGAAGCAGGCGACCGTGATCGGGGAGATCGGTGCGTCGGTCGCGCCGCCGATGACGACGTCGGCGGAGCCCTCGCGGATCAGGTCGGCGGCGTGGCCGAGCGCGTCCAGGCCCGACGTGCAGCCGGTGGAGACGACCGCGGCGGGGCCCTCGGCGCCGGCCGCCCAGGCGACCTCCGCGGCCAGGGAGCTCGGCACCAGGTAGTCGTACAGGTGCGGCACCGCGTACCGGGGGTCGACGTGCCAGTGCCGGCCGGCGTCGCTGACCACGGCGTACTCGCGCTCGAGGCTGGTGGTCGCGCCGACGGCGCTGCCGATGACGGTCGCGGTCCGGCCGGGGTCGCGGGCGTCGAAGTCGAGACCGCTGTCGGTGAGCGCCTCACGGGCCGCGACGACGGCGAACTGCGCCGCCCGGTCCATGCGGCGGATCTCCTGCTGGGTCAGTCCGGCGGCCACCGGGTCGAAGTCGCACTCGGCGGCGACCCGGGAGCGGAACGCCCCGGCGTCGAACGCGGTGATGGTCCGGGTCGCGGTCCGCCCGCTGGTGAGCAGCGCCCAGAACGCCTTGGTGCCGACCCCTCCGGGGGCGACCACGCCGATGCCGGTGATCGCCACCCGGCGCCGGTCCCCCGCCGCATGCGCCCCGTCACGTGGAACGCCGGCGACCCGGCGCCGGTCTCGCCTCGCATCTGCCATGCCGAGAACGTTGACAGCGGCCGATGGAGCGGCGACCACGACCGGCCTGGAGGCGGGCTCCAGGTGTTGTGTAGCACCCGTGGACGGGGGCTGCGGAGGCTGTCCGCATGAGTCTGGACGGGCGGGTGGCGGTGGTGACCGGGGGTACCCGGGGCATCGGCAGGACGATCGCGGCGGCGTTCGCGGCGCGGGGCGCCAAGGTGGTGGCCGCGGCGCGGTCCGCGGAGCCGCCGGACGAGCGGGTCGACGTGACGGACCCGGGCTCGGTCCGGGACCTCTTCGACCGGGTCGAGGCGCGGTTCGGCCGCGTCGACATCGTCGTGGCGAACGCCGGGGTGAGCCGCCCCGGGCCGGTCGCCGGGCAGGCGCCGGAGGCGTTCGCGGACGTGCTCGCCACGAACGTGGCCGGCACGTTCCACACCATGCAGGCGGCCGTCCCGGCGCTGCGGCGGGCCGGCGGCGGCCGGATCCTGACGCTGTCGTCGGCGCTCGCCACCCGGGCGACGCCGGGGGCGGCGGCCTACAGCGCGTCGAAGGCGGCGATCGAGGCGCTCACCCGCACCGCGGCGGTGGAGCTGGCGCCGCACGGCATCACGGTGAACTGCCTGTCCCCGGGGATCATCGCGGAGGGCATGGGCGAGCAGCTCATCGGCAACGCGGCGGTGTGGGCGAGGTACGGGCCGCGGCTCGCCGCGGGGCGGCCGGGCACCGGCGAGGAGGTCGCGGCGGTCGCGGTGTTCCTGGCCGGCGCGGGCGCGGGGTACGTCAACGGCAGCGTCGTGGACGTGCACGGCGGTCTGGACTGGTAGCGGTCTGGACTGTACCGTCTAGTATGATCGACGGGCGACGGAGGGGTGGTACGCGTGGCGGGTTCGAGCACGACGGTGGCACCCTCCGAGGTCGCGCCCCGCGGACTGCCCGGCAAGCGCACCGCCATCATGCGGGCGGCGACCCGGATCTTCATCACCGCCGGCTATGAGCGGGCCAATCTCGACACGATCGCGGCCGAGGCGGGCGTGTCGAAGCAGACCATCTACAACCACTTCGGCGACAAGGAGCGGCTGTTCGTCGCGGTGGTCGACGAGGCGCGCACCGGCGCCGACCGTGACACCGAGCTCGACGAGTCGCTGCTGACCGACCCGGCCGCGCTGGAGCAGGACCTGCTGCGGCTCGGCCGGCAGTTCCTCGCCGCGACGCTCGACCCCGAGGTGTCGGCGCTGCGCCGGCTGATCATCGCCGAGGTCTCGCACCACCCGCAGCTGCACCGCTCCTGCGGCGCGGACGAGCCGCAGTCGGGGCCGAAGCTGCTGGGCTGGCTGATCCAGCGGGTGGCCGTGCTGACCGCCCAGGGCGTGTTGAGTGCGGACCGCCCGGACCGTGCGGCGGCGCATTTCGTGTCCCAGCTCACCTATGAGGGACAGCAGCGGTCGAAATATGGCACGCTCGCTTTGGCGTCCTGGGAAATCGACGAGATCTGCGCCGACGCCACCGATCTTTTTCTCCGCGCGTATCGGGTTGCACCTGCTCAGGGGCGCACGAAGAGCCGCAGATAGCGTCTGATTTCCTACCTTGACCGTAGTATTTACCTACGATACGCTTCAATGTAAGCGGTAAAAGCCGCAGCGACGACCGCGCCCAATCCCTGCAATGACGCAAGCGGCGAAGTCGGACCAAAATCCTATTAATCCGATAGGAGACGCAGTGAAACTGGGAGTTCTTGGCCCGCTCCTCCTTTGCGCTGACGGGGCGATCCAGGTGCCGACCGCACCGAAGCAGCGGCAACTGCTCGCGCTGCTGCTGCTCAACGCAAACCAGGTGGTGCCGGTGAGCCAGTGCATCGAGGAGCTGTGGGAGTACAACCCGCCGGCGAGCGCCGTGTCGACGCTGCACACCTACATCATGCAGCTGCGCCGCATCCTGCGGCTGGGCAACGAGCGGGACGCCACCTGCGCCGGCCGCCTCGTCACCCGCGACCGCGGCTACCTGTTCGTGTCTCGGCAGGGCGAGCTGGACGTCGACGCGTTCGAGGACCGGCTCCGCGACAGCCGGCAGGCGCTCGGCGACGGCGACGACCCGGCGGCCGCGGCGGCGCTGCGCGACGCGCTCGCCGTCTGGCGCGGCCCGGCGCTCGTGGACGTGCAGCCCGGCCCGGTGCTGCGCACGTGGCTGGCCAGCCTGGAGGAGAGCCGGCTGTCCACCATCGAGCGCCGCATCGAGGTCGACCTGCGCCTGGGCCGGCACCAGGAGCTGATCGGCGAGCTCAGCGCGCTGGTCGAGCGGCACCCCGTCCACGAGAACCTGCACGCGCACCTGATGCTGGCGCTGTACCGCTCCGGTCGCCAGGTGCACGCGTTAGAGGTCTTCACGCGGCTGCGGACGGTCCTGTCCGACGAGCTGGGCCTGGAGCCGTCGCCGGCGCTGCGCCGCCTGCACCAGGCCGTGCTCTCCTTCGACCCGGCGCTCGACGCGCCGCCGGTGCACGTGCCGTCGCGCTTCTCCATCGACCTGGACCTCGGCCGGATCCGCCGCGTGCTCAGCGAGCCGTGCCGGGTGTGACGACCTCCAGCCGCGGCACCGCGTCCAGCAGCTGTCGGGTGTACGGGTGCCGCGGCGCGGCGAACACGGTCTCGACCGGCCCGTCCTCGACGATCTCACCGGCGCGCATGACGGCGACGCGGTCGCTGAGGTGGTGCACCACCCCGAGGTCGTGCGAGATGAACAGCATCGCCACCCCGAGCTCCGCCCGCAGGTCGGTGAGCAGGTCCAGGACCTGCGCCTGGATCGACACGTCGAGGGCGGACACGGGCTCGTCGCAGACCAGCAGCGCCGGCCCTGGCGCAAGGGCGCGGGCGATGGCAACCCGCTGCCGCTGCCCGCCGGACAGCTCGACCGGCCGCCGGTCGAGCACCGCGGCGCCGAGCCCGACCTGGTCCAGCAGCCGCAGGACGCGGCGGCGTCGGTCGCGCCGGGGATGGCCGATGACGCCGAGCGGCTCGGCGACGATGCGCTCGACCGGGTGCCGCGGGTCGAACGAGCTCAGCGGGTCCTGGAAGACGACGCCGATCCTGCGCCGCAGCGGCCGCCGGTCCCGCTCCCGCAGCGCGCTCCACGGACGCCCCTCGAGGAGCACCTCGCCGCCGTCCGGTGCCAGGAGCCCGAGCGCGACCCGGGCGACGGTGCTCTTGCCCGACCCCGACTCGCCGACGAGGCCGAGGATCTCGCCGGCGCGCAGCGTCGCCGACACGTCCCGCACGGCGTCCCGGGAGCCACCACCCGGCAGGCGGAACCGTTTCGTGACGCCGCGGAGCTCGAGGACGGGCTCCCCCGGTACCGACGCCGCCGACGCCACCTGAGCGGCCTGACCGCCGGAGAGCCTGGTGCCGCGGGGGTGCGCGCCAGGGACCGCGGCGAGCAGCTGGCGGGTGTAGGGGTGCTGCGGATCGCCGAGCACCTGCGCCGTGGGGCCAGACTCGACGATCACGCCGTCGCGCATCACCGCGGTGCGGTCCGCGAGGCCGGCGACGACGGCGAGGTCGTGGCTGATCAGCAGCAGCGCGGTGCCGGTCGCCTTGCGCTCGGCGAGCAGGGCGAGGATCTGCGCCTGGACGGTGACGTCGAGCGCGGTGGTCGGCTCGTCGGCGACGAGCAGCGACGGCCCGGCCGCGATCGCCGAGGCGATGAGGGCCCGCTGCCGCAGCCCGCCGGACAGCTCGTGCGGGTGCTGCCGGGCGCGCTGCTCCGGCTCCGGCACGCCGACCTCGCGCAGCAGCTCCAGCACGCTTCCCCGGCGGTCCTTGACGTCCGCGCGCAGGGCCTCGGCGATCTCGGCGCCGACGGTGCGCAGCGGGTCGAGCGAGACGAGCGCGTCCTGCAGCACGAGACCGATCCCCCGGCCGCGGACCTCCCGCCAGCCGCGAGGCCTCAGCCTGCGCAGATCCCGCCCGGCGAACTCGATGCGGGCGGCCTCCACCTCGGAGGACGGCCCGGTGAGGCCGACGAGGGTGCGGGCCGTGACGCTCTTGCCCGACCCGGACTCGCCCACGACCGCCAGGCACTCCCCCGCCTCGATCTGGAACGACACGCCCCGCACGGCCTCGACCCGCTCGCGTCCACTGTGGAACGTCACCCGCAGGTCGTCCACTCGCAACAGTGTCATCGGAGCCCTTCGAATCGTCGTTGCCAGCGGCGGCCGAGGACGGTCACCGCTACAACTGTCACGGTGATGGCCAGGCCGGGGAAGACGCCCACCCACCAGGCGGTGGACAGGAAGTCACGGCCGTCGGCGAGCATCGCGCCCCATTCCGGGGTCGGCTGGCGCGGGCCGAGGCCGAGGAAGCTCAGCGACGAGCCGATGATGATGGCGCTGCCGGTGCCGAGCGTCGCCAGGACCAGCACCGGGCCGAGCGAGTTGGGCAGCACGTGCCGCCAGACGAGGCCGATCGGGCGGACGCCGACGGCGATGGCGCTGGTGACGTAGTCGGCGCGGCGCACCGACAGCGCCTGCCCGCGGATCATGCGCGCGTACCCCGGGACCGCCGCGAACGCGATCGCGACGAGCTCGCTGACCGGGCCGGGTCCGAGCACCGCGATGACCAGCAGGGCGAGCAGGATGCCGGGCAGCGCGAGCAGCACGTCGACGGCGCGCATGAGCACCTCGTCGACCAGCCGCCCGCCGAGCGCCGACAGCAGCCCGAGCAGCGTGCCGGCCACGACGGCCAGGGCGGTCGCGGCGACGCCGGTGACGAGCGAGATGCGGGCGCCGTGGACGATCCGCGCGTAGACGTCCCGGCCGAGCTGGTCGGTGCCGAGCCAGTGCGTGCCGTCCGGCGGCCGCAGCGCGATGAGCGGGTCGACCTCGTCGGGCCCCGCGGCCAGGCTGTCCGGCACGAGCACCGCGACGAGCAGCGCGGCGAGGACCACGCCGGCGACGACGACGCCCGCCGCCGGCACCCGTGGCCTTGCTTTCGCGGTGACCGCGATGTCGGTCATGGAGCCGCTCCCCGCAGGCGTGGGTCGATGACCCGGTACAGGCCGTCGACGAGCGTGCTCACCACCACGAACACCACCGCGACGAACAGCACCATCGCGATGACGACCGGGAAGTCGCGGCTGCTGATGGCGGCGAGCGTGACCCGCCCGAGGCCCGGGCGGGCGAACACCGTCTCGACGAGCACCGCCCCGCCGAGCAGGTGCCCGACGAGCCAGCCCGACAGGGTCACCGCCGGGCTCAGCCCGTGCCGCAGCACGTGCCGCGCCCGCACGCCGAGCTCGCCGACGCCCCTGGCCCGCACCGACACCACGAACGGCTGCCGCAGCGCCCCCTCCATCCCGTCGCGCAGCACCTGGGTGAGGATCGCGCCGACGGGGACGGCGAGGGTGACGGCGGGCAGGATCAGCGCCGCGGGGCCCTGGTCGACGCCGACCGGGACCAGCCGCAGCCGGAACGCGAACACCGAAAGCAGCAGCAGCCCGAGCCAGAAGCTCGGCGTGGACACCGCGACCAGCTCGACCGCCTGCGCGACGCCACGGGCGACCCGCCACCGGCCGGCGGTGAGCGTGGCGACGAGCACCGCGCCCGCGAAGGCGAGGAGCGTCGCGGCGAGCGCCAGCTGCACGGTCGGCCACACCTGCTCGCCGATGATCGCCGACACCGGTTGCTGCAGCTGGTACGAGCGGCCGAGGTCACCGCTCGCGAGCCGGGCCAGGTAGTGCCCGTACCGCACCGGCAGCGGCAGGTCGAGGCCCATCTCGTGCCGGATCAGCGCCATCGTCTGCGGCGTGGCCGGCGCGCTGCCCACCAGGGCGCGCGCCGGGTCACCGGGGATGAGCTCCATCGCGAGGAAGGTGACGGTGGCGGCGCCGAGGAGCACGCCGAGACCACCGGCGAGCCGGCGCAGCAGCCACCGCACCCTGCTCACTTCGTCAGCCACACGTCGTAGAGCAGCGGGAACGAGGCCGGGTCCGACCGCAGGCCGTGCACCTTCGTCGACGCCGCGAGCAGGTACGCGGGCACGTAGACGGGGAACGCGGCGGCGTGCTCCTGCACCCACAGCTGGGTGCGGCTGTAGGCGTCCTTGCGCTTGGCGTCGTCCGCGGTGGCGGACGCGCCGTTCACCCAGCCGTCGACGGTCGCGTCGTTGACCCACGAGATGTTCTGGCCGGTGAGCGGCTTGCTGGTGGAGGCGAAGAAGATGCGCAGCAGGTCGGGGTCGGCGCGGGTCCAGCTCTCGTCGAAGATGTCGTACTGGGCCTTCGCGACGAGCCCGAACAGCTCGGCGGTCTGCACGCTGGTCCGCACGACCTCGATGCCGATCTTCTTCTCCGCCGCCTGCACCGCCTGGGCGAACGTGCCCCGCTGCTGGACGGCGGCCTGCTGCTGCGTGTACGGCCAGACCACGGCGAGCCGTTTGCCGTTCTTCGTGCGGTACCCGTCAGCGTCGCGGGTGGTCCAGCCGGCCTCGTCGAGGAGCTTGTTCGCGGCCGCCTCGTCGTACTTCGTCTTCTGCTCCAGCGACGGCTCGTAGTACTTCGTGTTGGGCGACAGGACGCCCCACGCCCGCTTGTACTGTCCGAAGTAGACGCTCTTGACGAGGGTGTCGACGTCGAGCGCCTGTTGGAACGCCTTGCGGACCTTCTCGTCGTCGAACGGCGCCCGCGACGTGTTCGGGTACAGCGTGTAGACGGCCCCCTGCGCGTCGGTGCGGACGAGCTGGAGTGCGGTGTTCGCCTGCACCGCCGCGACGTTGGGCACCGGCACGGCGCTGATCCCCTGGACCTCACCGCTGGTGAGCGTGCCGAGCCGGGTGGCGCTCTCGGACAGGAACCGGATGACGACCTTGTCCAGGTGCGCTGGCCCGGTGTGCTTCGCGTTCGGCGGCGCCGAGGTGTAGGTCGCGCTGCGCGTCAGCGTCACGTTCTGCTGCCGGGTGTGGCTGGTGAACACGAACGGTCCCGACCCGACGACGTGCTCGCACAGCGCCCCCGCGTAGTCGGTGAACGCCTTCGGCGACTGGATGCCGAGGTACGCGGTGCTCGCCGCCTGCAGGAACGGCTGGAACGGCGCGCTGAACCGCACCTCCGCGGTGTGCTCGTCGACGACGGTGGTGCCGGTGTACGGCCCGATCAGGGTGCTGGCGTACTGCGACTTGGTCTCCTTGGCCACGATCCGGTCGAAGTTCGCCTTCACCGCCGCCGCGTCGAACTTCGTCCCGTCGTGGAACGTGACGTCGGTCCGCAGGTCGAACGTGTACGTCTTGAGGTCGTCGGAGACCTTCCACGACTTCGCCAGCCACGGCTTGAAGCCGCCGTCGGCGTCCTGCACCACGAGCGAGTCCACGACCCCGCGGGTGATGAACGCGGTGGCGTCGGCGAGGCTGACGTGCGGGTCGAGGCAGCTGGGCTCGGAGTCGATCGCGTAGTTGAACGTCCCACCCGCGACCGGCGCCCCCTCCCCTGCGGCGCCCTCACCGGACGCGGGCGTGGACCCGCACCCGGCGGCGGCTAAGAGACTGAGCGCGGTGGCGGCGGCCGCCAGAGTACGGAGCTGTCGCATATCGGGAGGTCCTGTCGTCGATGCCAGCGGGGGACGCGATGTCGCCCAGCGTGATCGAACCGGGTAGATCTTCCGCACAGTTCCGCTACAGTCCGCGTGGAGCCTCGCTGGAGGAGCCTCCCAGCCGCCGCGGTACCGCCACTGCATCGACCACCGTCAAGCTCCGTGGCATGGACTTTCTCCGTCGCCTCGGCGCCTACCTCCTGCGCGCCATCGTCGACCTCGGCCACGACATCAGCCCCGTCCCCCTCCCGCGCAGGGAAGACCTCGACGACGCACCGTGACCATCGCCCCGTCCCGCACAGCGCTGAGCTTCAGGTGCGATGCACCGGCCGGGCGCCGGGGTGCAGCCGTCGCAGGCCGTCGCGGGCGACCTCGGCGGCGCTGCCCGCCGGGCGGGCCAGATCCCACTCCAGGTACACCTTGTCGCCGTCGTAGCACCCGAAGCTGCTGGAGACGCACAACAGCGGCTCATGCTCGATCCAGTGCCCTTCCCGCACAATGTCGTGGCCGAACACCGCCACCTTGCACCCGACGTGCAGGGCACGAAGGAACGCGAGGCCCCGCTCGGCGGGCGTGGTCCGGGCCCACAGCAGCGCCCCGAGCGGCCCGGTCGACGCCATGTCGGCCAGGGGCACCGATTCGTACCCGGCCAGCGCCAGGTCGTCGAGGTCACGAGGCCCGGCGATCTGCGCGTGCGGCGCGGCGTGGGTGAAGGCGATGCCCGCGCCCGGCGCGACGGCCGCGAGCGGCCAGCCCGCCATCCACCGCCGGACCGGGGCGAACCCGCCCGGGGCGTACTGCCGCTCCAGGTGGGCCGCCTCGTCGGCATGGAACTTGTCCAACCGCGGGCCACCCAGATGGGCGTGCTCATGGTTGCCCAGCAGGAAGTGGACCTGTTGCGGGTAGGCCTCCTGCAGCCACCGGGCCTCGGCGAGCAGCCGCGGCGTCTGGTCGACATAGAAGTCGCCGAGATGCTCCGGCCACGCCTGCGGAGCGATGGCCGGCCCGTGCACGAGGTCGCCACAGAACAGCAGGTGCGGCCGCGGCCCCCCAGCGTCCACGATGGCCCTGAACCGGGCCACGATCGCCTGGAAGTCCGCGAGGTTACCGTGCAGGTCGGTGACGGCAAGCAACCTGCCCACCGCCGGCAACGTCACCACCCGTGACATCCGCCCACGATGGCACACCGGCCACCCGCAGTCCACCGCGAGACGGGCGGGACCGGCCGGTCCCGCCCGTCGTGGGCGCGGAAGGTCAGGAGGCGGGTTCGCCTGAGGGGACGGGGAGTTGGGTGCCCAGGGCGACCGGGACGCCGAAGTTGGGGGTGCCGTCGGCGTTCCAGGTGAACTTCTGGGCGCGGGTGCTGCGGTTCATGTCGCAGCCGCCGCTGGTGGAGCTGTTGGCGTGGTAGACGATCCAGTCCTCGGTGCCGTCGGGGGACTTGAAGAAGCCGTTGTGGCCGGGGGCGTAGACCGAGTTGGCGTTGGAGCGCTGGAAGACCGGGTTCGGGGACTTCACCCACGACGACGAGTTGAGCGGGTCGCCGCCGTTCCAGGTCAGCATGCCGAGCTTGTAGTCCGGGGTGGAGCAGTGGCTGGCGGAGTAGATGATGAAGGTCTTCCCGCCGTGGGTGATGACCTCGGCGCCTTCGTTGACGGCGCCGCCGACCGTCTCCCAGCTGTAGGTGGGCGTGGAGAGGATGCGACGGGTGCCGCTGGCCGTCCACGGGTTCGACAGCGGGCGGATGAACATCGGCTGCGAGCCGTTGTAGAACGTGCCGAGCAGGTACAGCTGGCCGTTGAGCTGCAGGATGCTCGGGTCGAGCTCCCACGTGTTGTCAGAGGTCGGGTCGAGCAGGTCGGCCTTGAACGTGTACGGGCCCATCGGGTCGAGGCCCGCGCTTTCGAGGACGTGGATGCGCTGCGTGCCGAGGTTGTACGGCTCGGCGCCGGCGGTGTAGTAGAAGTACCAGCGCTGCCCGTTGGGGCCGTTCAGCAGGTGGAACTCGGGCGCCCACATGGTGCCGGCGCCGTTGGGCCGGGTGAGGTTGAAGATGACGGTCTCCGGCGCGGTGGCCAGGCCGCCGAGCGTGCGGCTCTTGCGCATCGTGATCGTGCGGTTCCACGTCGTGGACGCCAGGTAGTAGTAGCCGCTGTAGTACGTGAGCCACGGGTCCGGGCCCTGCGGGTCGAGCGGGTTGGTGAAGGTGCGCGTGGTCGTCGTGCCGCCGTTGTACGACGGCAGCCGCCACACCTGCGTCGCCGCCGTGGAGCAGGTCAGCTGCACGAGCCCGGCCGACGCCGGCGCGACGCACTTGCCGGACTCGACGGCGACGAGGTTGAACGTGTTCGTGGCGCCGGAGACGGTGACCGCCTGTAGCCGGAACTGCTGGTTGGTCTGGCCGTTGCAGGTGTACTGGATGATCGTCGCGTTGTCCGCGGTGGACCGGCCGGTCACGTCGACGCAGGAGCCGGAGGTGAGCGTGTTGACGGTGTAGGTGCCGGTCGCGTTCGCCACCGGGACGAAGGTGAAGTTCTGGCTGGTGGCGCCGTTGCAGGCGGCCTGCACGAGCTGCAGGACGTTGGTGGGTGCGCCGCCGGGCACGTTGGCGCACTGCCCGCTGGACTGGTTGACGACGGTGCTGGCGAAGGTGACCGGCGCGGCGGCGGCCACGCCCGGCCAGTTGAGCACGGAGACGGTCGTCGCCGCGAGCACGGCGAGCACGACTGGTCGATGCAACATCAAAACCTCTCAGGTTCCGTTGGCGGCGAAGCCGGCGACCTCGGCGGCGGTCAGCGCGCGGCTGTAGATGCGGAGACTGTCGACGGCGCCGTCGAGGTACGGGTCGGCGTACTGGGATCGGCCGACCCAGTTCTGTGTGGTGGCGCCGAGGCTCGACGGGCTGAGCGTCAGCCCGGTGTTGCGGGCCACCTCGGCGCCGTTGACGTACAGCACGCCGAGGTTGCCCTCGCGGGTGACGGCGACGTGCGTCCAGGCGCCGGCCGGCAGCGCGGACGGGGCGTCGATGTGCTGCTCGCCGCCGGCGCCGGTGGCCGTGATCGCGAACCGCGCGGTCCCGGAGCCCGACCTGGCGACGAGGAACATGTTGACGCCCGTACCGCTGCCGAAGTCGAAGACGCGGGCCCAGTTGGTGATCGTGTCGACGCGGACCCACAGGGCGACGGCGAAGTTCGTGGCGCCGGCCAGGATCCCCGACGGCAGCGCCACGTATCCGTTGGTGCCGTTGAGGTTGACGGCGCTGCCGGTGCGGCCCGTCACGTAGGTACCGTTGGTGACCGTGGCGGTGCGGCCGTTGCCGGTGGCGTCGGTGCCGTTGTTCTCGAACTGGTAGTGCGCGACGAACTGCGGCAGCGGCGGGGTGGTGTTGACCGACCAGTAGACGCTGTAGCGCTGGCCGTGCACCTTGTAGAACGGCTGGAGGGTGACCCCGCCGGCGGTGTACTGCAACGGGGTCGCCGTCGCGGTGAGCGTGGCCGGGTTGAGTACGGGTAGTGCGCTGAGATTGTTGGTGCCGAACAGCCCGCCGAGGACGATCGGGCCGACCTTCACCGCCTGCACGCTGCTGTTGTCGTTGGCGGACTCGCGGGTCAGCGCCATCGGCAGGGTCACGTCGATGACGTCGCCGGAGGCCCAGGTGCGGGCGATCGTGGCGAACGAGCCGGGTGCGGGCGCGGCCTGAGCGGCACCGTTCACCCGTACCGACGCCGAGGACGCCCACGACGGGATCCGGACCTTCACGGTGAACGTGCCGGACCCGGTGACGGTCAGCTTGGTCGAGCCGGCCTCCGGGAAGCCGGTCTCCTGCCGGATCGTGACGCCGCGCGCGGACCACGTCAGCACCGACGGGATGAACAGGTTCACGTACAGGGTGCTGGCGCCGTCGTGGAAGTAGATGCTGTCGCCGAACTTGGTGCTGCTCTCCATGCCCGTGCCGTGGCAGCAGACGAAACTGTTGTAGTCGTTGCTGTAGGTCTTGATCCCGCCGGCGCGCAGCGGCACGTAGTAGCACTGGAAACCGTGCGCGGAGTTCGGGTCCTGCGAGGCGAGGATGTGGTTGTAGAGCGCCTTCTCGTAGTAGTCGAGGTAGTCCACCCGGGACGGGTCGGTGAAGAACAGCTGCCGGGTCAGCTTCAGCATGTTGTGCGAGTTGCAGCACTCGGCGGTCGTGTCGGACAGTTCGCTGGCGATGCGGTCGGGCGCCTTGAAGTACTCGCCGTTGGAGTTGCCGCCGATCGCGTACGTGTGCCGGCGGGTGACGATGTCCCAGAAGTTGACCGCGATCGTGCGGTAGCGAACGGTCCCGGTCGCGTGGTACTCCCGGATCGCACCGATGATCTTCGGGATCTGCGTGTTGGCGTGGTAGTTGTTCAGGCTGTCGGTGCCGGCCGCGAGCGGGTCGAAGATCTCGGCGTGGTCGAACTGCTGCGCGGCGGCCAGGTGCGCGGCGTCGCCGGTCAGCTGGTAGAGGTTGGTGAGGACCTCGTTCATCCCGCCGAACTCGGTGTCGAGCATGTTCTGCCGCTGGGTCAGGGTCAGCCGGTCGTTGCGGAACTTGACCCACGCCGCCATGCCGGTGAGCACGGTCAGCGCCTGCGCGTTGCCGGCGAGCTGGTGCATGTCCAGCAGACCGGCCATGAGCTTGTGCAGCGTGTAGTAGGGCGCCCAGACGGACTGCCGCGCCTCGACCCGGTCGATGAAACTTTCCGGGAACGCGCTGAGGTAGCCGGTGTTGTAGCCGGCGGTGGCGGCGCGCGACTGGCACTGGGCGAGGACGGTGACGAGCTGGTCGCCCTTGGTCTTGAAGGCGGTGTTGCCGGTGCTCGCGTACGCCTGGGCGAGGGCGGACAGGATGTGGCCGGTGGAGTGCCCGCGCAGCTCGGTGGTCGGTGACTCCCAGCCGCCGCATGGGGTGGCGGAGGAGGAGAGCCCGACGTTGAGGCGGAACGTGTGCAGCAGCCTGTCGTTGTCCAGGAACAGCAGGTAGGAGTGGATGCGCCCGGCCGCGGCGGTGAACGGGCTGGTCAGCAGCTCCACCGCGGTGAGCGGGAACGCGTAGGCGGAGACGCCGGTGTCCGGGCGGGCGGCGCCGGCCGCCTCGGAGAACAGGAGCGGGGCGACGGCGGTGGCGGCGCCGGCGACGGCGGTGGTCCGCAGCACGCTGCGGCGGGTCACCGGTGGTGAGGACATGGGTCCCTCCCGAGGGTATGGGGTGTCCGCGGACCGTCCGTCCGTGGACGGTCCGCCGTGGTGCCGAGGAAGCGCTAGCCGCGCAGCGCGCCCGACATGAAGCCTCGGACGTAACTGCGTTGCAGGACGAGGAAGAGCAGCAGGCAGGGCACCGCCATGAACGTCACGCCGGCCTCCAGGGCGGCGTAGTCGATGGCGCCGAACGAGGCGGTGCGCATGTTGACCACGGCGAGCATGACGGTGAACTTGTCCGTGGAGTTGAGCAGGATGAGCGGGGCGAAGAACTCGCTCCACGAGGTGAGGAACGCGAACAGCCCGACGGTGATCAGGCCCGGCCGCACCGCGTGCAGCATGATGCGGGTGAGCGCGCCGAAGCTGGTACACCCGTCGATCAGGGCGGACTCCTCCAGCTCCTTCGGGATCGCCTCGAACGCGTTGCGCATCATGAAGATCGAGAACGGCAGCTGGAACATGATCAGGACGAGGCTGAGCCCGAGCAGGGAGTCCTGCAGCCCGATCCACCCCAGCAGCACGTACAGGGCGATGAGGATGGTCGCGTAGGGCACCATCAGGATCGCGAGGGTGAGCAGGAACAGGGCGTTCTTGCCCGGGAACTGGAACCGGCCGAACGCGTAGCCGCCGAGGGTGGCGACCAGCAGCGTGCCGCCGACGGTCAGCGCCGACACGGTGACGCTGTTGACGATGTGCTCGAAGCGGATGCCGTTGTCCGAGGTGAACAGCCGGCTGTAGTTCTCGAGGCCGAAGCCGGACGGGGTGCGCACCGACGCCCACGCGCTCCACAGCAGCGGGAACAGGAAGAGGACGGCGAGGGCGGCGGCACTGATCTTGCGGGGCATGAGCACGGGTCCCTACTGCGATCGGCGGCGCAGGACGCCGAGCTGGATGGCGTTGAACACGATGAGCACCCCGAGCAGCACGACCGAGATCGCCGCCGCCGAGCCGAGATCCAGCTCGATGAACGCCTCCCGGTAGATCACCATGACCAGCGACGTGGTGCCGTTGTCGGGGCCGCCGCGGGTGAGGATCCAGAACTGGTCGAAGGCGAGCAGCGAGCCGGTGATCATGAGCGTGAGCACCAGCGCGATCGTCGGGCGCATCAGGGGCACGGTGATCCGCCGGAAGATCTGCCAGCGGGTCGCGCCGTCCAGGCGGGCCGCCTCGTACACGTCCAGCGGGATCGCCTGCAGGCCGGTGAGCAGGATCAGCATGTTGAAGCCGGCGAAGCGCCACAGCACGAGCACGACCGCGGAGCCGAGCGCGGAGTTGGGGCTGCCGCTGGTCCACGACACGTACCCGTCGACCAGCCCGACCTTCTCCAGGACCCGGTTGACGGGGCCGATCTCGTCGCTGAGCAGGCCGAGGAACAGCAGCGACGCGCTGGCGAAGCCGACCGCGGCGGGCAGGAAGAACGCGGTGCGCAGCAGCCCGACACCGCGCCGGCGGTGCTGCACCATGAGCGCCAGGCCGAACGACAGCACGAACAGCAGGACCGTCACGACGACCGTGTACTTGAGGGTGAACCACACGGCGGTGCGCAGCAGGTCGTCGTCGGCGAGCCCGGCGTAGTTCTCCGGCGCGTTGATCGTCGGCGCGCCGAGCAGCGGCCAGTGGTGCAGCGACATCCACACGACCAGGCCGAGCGGCACGACGAAGAACATGCCCACCACGAACGCGGTCGGCGCGGCGTACAGGGCGCCGATCCACTGCCTGTTGCGTTTCCTTCGCGGCGACGCCGACGGCAGGACCGTCGGTCGCGTTGGCGCCAGCAAGGTCATCATCTTCTCCGGTGCGACCGTGTTCGAGGGGTGTCCTGGTTCGAGGGGGTATCGGTGGGGCGGGCGGCCCGCCCCCGCTCGCGCAGGGGCGGGCGGGCACGGCTACTTCTTCAGTGAGGCGGTGAGGGCGGTGGCGCCGTCACCGAGCGACTTCTGCGCGTCGCCGAACAGGGCACCGCGGAACGCGGTGTTCCACGGGCTCTGCGGGTCGTTGTAGGTGGCGTTGAAGTTCTTCGCGTACGGCGTCTTGCCCTTGCCCATCAGGTTGTTGATGGTCACGATCCGCGGGTCGGCCGAGGAGTACTTGTTGGAGGCCAGGTCGGTGCGGGTCGGCACGCCCTTGTTCTTCGCGACGACCTCGACCTGCGCCTCGTCGCCGAGGGTCCAGGCGAGGAAGTCCCAGGCCTGCGCGGCGTGCTTGCTGGTGGCGCCGATGCCGATCGAGTCGCCGCCGACGAACGTCGACTCGCCCCCGTTGATGCCGCTGATCGGCGCGATGCCGACCTTGAAGGTGGCCTTCTCCTCAATGATGCCGAGCCACGCCGACGGCGCCGGGGCGATGCCGATCTTGCCGCTCTGCAGCGCGCCGAGCCAGGTCGGGCCGGCCTCGTCCTTCGACGCCGGCGCGGCGACGCCCTCGTCGTACAGCTTCCGGTAGAGCGCGAAGACCTCCGACATCTCCTTGGAGTCGATGGTCGAGGCGGTGCCCTCGGCGTTCATCACGTCGCCGCCGGCGGCCCACACCGACGGCCACAGGGTGAAGACGTTGCAGCCGCCACAGTTGCCGCCGAAGTAGGTGCCGTTGATGTCGCCGCCGAGCTTGTCGATGGCGCGGGCGGCCGCGGCGAACTCGGTCAGCGACGCCGGCGGCTTCTCCGGGTCCAGGCCGGCCTTGGTGAACAGGTCCTTGTTGTACAGCATGACCGACATGTCGATCGTGTGCGGGACCGCGTAGTTCTTCTTGTTCCAGGTGCCGTTGCGCACGTGCGCCGGGGCGACCTTGTCCTTCATCGGCAAGGCGTTGAACTTGTCGGTGATGTCCAGCCACAACCCCTGCGAGGCGTACTGCGGCGCGAACACCACGTCGGAGGCGAACAGATCCGGCAATGCCTTGGCCCCGGCGGCCGAGGCGAGCTTCGCCGGGTACTCCTCGTTCGGATAGGCGGTGACCTGCACCTGGTTCTTGTGGGTGGCGTTGTAGGCGGCGGCGTACGCCTTCGACACGGACTCGGTGGCGGCGCGGGTCCACAGGGTGAGCGTGGCCCCGCTGTCCGCGGCCTCGCCGGTCGCCGCCGGGGAGTCAGCGGAGTCGCCGCAGGCGCCGAGCGCCAACAACAGGGTGGCGGCGACGGTGCCGCTCAGTAAACGCTTCAAGGTCGGTCCCTTCCTGGACACATTGTTTGTGAGCGCTATCAAAGAGCAAGAGCGGAGGTGCTTTCACGCACGACGAGGTCGGGAGCGGACCGGTGCTGACCGGTCTGCCGCACGCCCGCCGCGATCTGGGTGACGAGCAGGTGC
Source organism: Dactylosporangium maewongense (assembly GCF_039531485.1). Lineage (NCBI taxonomy): Bacteria > Bacillati > Actinomycetota > Actinomycetes > Micromonosporales > Micromonosporaceae > Dactylosporangium > Dactylosporangium maewongense. Next base: position 163,632 of record NZ_BAAAQD010000026.1, read on the forward strand.
ATGCTGCGCCTGCCGAGCTCGGCGAAGTCCTGCCGGACGGTGGTCAGGGGAGGCTGCAGGTAGGGCGCCTCCGGCATGTCGTCGAACCCGACGACGCTGACCTCGTCCGGCACCGCCCTGCCGGCCTGGTGCAAGGCGCGCAGCACGCCGATCGCCATCTGGTCGTTGCCGCAGAACACGGCCGTCACCGACGGGTCGGCGGCGAGCGCCCGGCCGGCGGCGTAGCCGGACCGGGCGCTCCAGTCGCCGGGCAGCGGGACGGGCACCGGCAGACCGACGTCCTCCAGCGCTGCCTGCCAGCCGACGAGCCGTTCGCGGGCCTCGGGCCACTCGGGCGGGCCCGCGACGTGGTGCACGGTGCGGTGACCGAGCGCGATCAGGTGCCGGGTCGCGAGCCCGGCACCCGCCGCGTTGTCCACGGCCACCATCGGCACCTCCGGCATCGCCGCCACGTCGATGCCCATGCCGACGATCGGCACGTGCGCGGGCACGTCGAGCAGCGAGCGGCCGAGCGCCGTCCAGGCCGCGGCGACCGGGGCGAGGGTGATGATCCCCTCGACCGCCTGTTCCCGCAGTCGGCGGATCGCTTCGGACACGGAGGGCACGTTCAGCTCCCTGGCGCTGGCGATACTGACGAAGTAGCCCGCTTCCCGGGCCGCGCGTTCGATGGCGTGGACCATGAACGACGGCCCGAACAGCGTGGTGTCGAAGGTGACCAGGCCGACGGTCTGCGACCGGTTCGTCGCCAGGGTCCTGGCCGCGACGTTGGGCTGGTAGTCCAGCGCCCGCATCGCGGCGAGGACCCTGGCTCGGGTCTCGGACCGCACACTCGGGTGGTCGTTGACCACCCTGGACACGGTCTGGTGGGACACCCCGGCGAGGTGGGCGACGTCCCGCATCGCCGGGGGCCTTCGTACGCTGTGCACGGGCGGACCTTTCTGGGGTTACGGGCCGGTCACCTTGACTTCCAGCAGACCGACCGACGCGGTGCCGCTCTGCAGGAGCACCCGGAGCCTGGTGGTGCTCACCGCGGTGAACGTCACGTGGTTGTACTGGTTGATGCCGAGCGGGTAGCCGGATGCGCCGGCGACGTCCACGTAGGCGGTGCCGTTCCAGTACTGCAACTTCCACGACGCGGGCAGCCGCACCCCGCCGTTGTCGTCGAAGAAGTAGACGTCGGCGGCGTTCACCGTCTGCGCGGAGGACCAGGTCAGCAGGCCCCACTGCTCGCCCGTGTTGGGCCAGGTGCCCCAGCGCGGGTTGACGGTGTCGTTGGAGCTCGGCGGGTCGATGCCGTCGTTGAGCGCTGCCACGCTCTCCCACGACGAGGTGTAGGACGCGCTCGGGGTGGCGCTCAGGGCGAGGTTGCCGCCCGTCGGCGGGGGCACGGTGCCGCCGCCCCGGTTGTACACCTTGACCTCGGTCAGGGCGGTCTTGAAGCCCGACGCGTGGGTCACCTGTACCCGCAGCCTGGTGGTGTTGACGGCGGTGAAGTTGACGACGTTGTAGTTCGCCCGTGGCGTGCCCGGCGTCTTCACCGGCGCGGCCACGTTCACCCACGCGCTGCCGTTGTAGTACTGGATCTGGTACGAGCTGGGCTGCCGGTACCGGTTGGTGGCCCGGTCGTTACGGAACCACAGCCGCACCTCGTCGACCGTCCGCGCCTGACCCAGGTTGAGCTCCAGCCAGTCGGTGGCGTTCGGCGAGCCGTAGGTGCCCCACGTCGGTTCGTTGATCGGGAACCCGTCGACCGCGTTGGCGCCGGCGGTGCCGCTCGCCGTGTAGGACGCGGAGGTGGCCACGCCCTGCGCGTAGTTCGGCAGGGTCGAGGTCAGGTCGACGCCGGCCTTGTTGAACATGTCGACCATCTGGGCGCTGGTCTGGCTCACCTGGGCCGGCGCCTGCAGGCCCGAGTACGCCGCGCTGAACTGCACGGTCGCGCCGCCGCCGGCCGGGAACGTGACCGCGCCGGTGGCCGGGTTCCACACCAGGCGGACCAGCTTGTCGACGGTCGCCACGCGGGTGCCGTTGACGAAGATGGAGTAGCCCTGCGGGATGCCGCTGTACTTGACGACGCCGTCGGCCGGGTCGTCCCACACGACGCTGAGGTCGGCGTTGCGGTAGCGCAGGTTGTTGGCGGCGAAGTTGGGCCAGCCGATGTTGAGCGGGCTCAGCTCGACCTGGTTGTCGTTGCGGGGCCGCAGGCCCATCACGTCCTCGATGACGGTCCAGTTGCTGCTGCCGAGGATGTTGTGGTGGATCCAGGACCGGTAGTCGATGTTCTTCGTGCCGGCGTTCCAGTCGGCCCAGAACTCGTTGGCGTCCGGCCACTGGGTGTTGCCGCCGATGTACTGCGCCCAGGCGTTCCAGTACAGCAGCTTCTTGTAGTCCTCAGTGGACATCCACTGGTTGGGGTAGTTGCGCAGCACCGAGGAGTACAGGCGGAACTGCACCGTGGAGTTGATGGTGGAGAAGTTGTTGCTGCCCGGCTGGCCCGCCGCGGCGGCCGCCGCCTTGTCCTTCTGGTTGGCCGTGAAGAACGGGAAGACCGGGTACTCGGCGGGGTCGGCGAAGAGCCGCAGCGCCTGCTTGTACTCGTCGGTGTTGGGCATCGCGCCGACCGAGTACGGGTAGTAGTTGTTGATCTCTTTCCACGGCACGAGCGCGTTGGTGGAGACGTGCCGGTGCTCGATGAGCTTGTTGGTCGAGTCCCACAGCGTCGACACGATGGCGTTGCGGATGCGGTCGGCGATCGCCTGCATCTCGGCGGCCTTCGCGGTGTTGCCGATCGCCGTGTACGCCTGGACCGCGGCGAGCGCTCCACTGTAGACGTACGCGGACTCGGCCCGGTCCATGTTGCCGGAGCGCCAGTGGAAGGACACGGCGTCGGCGTCGTTGCCGGTGAGCGCGCCCCAGTCGTACTCGATGAGGCCGTTGTTGTTGTGGTCGTAGTACGACAGCTGGCCCTTCACGTCGCCCTCGGCGTACTTCGCGAGGTTACCGGCGATCGCGGGCTGCCCGCCGTGGATCTGGTAGCTGCGCCAGGCCGCCTCGGCGATGTACTGGGTGTAGCTGTTGGACCAGTTCTCCGGGTCGCCGGGGTTGTCCATGAAGCGGCCGCCCTTGGACGTCTGCCCGACCGACAGCCACGGCCCGTAGGAGAAGGCGGCGTTGCGCAGGTACTTGAGGTCGTCGATGTGCATCGGCTGGGTGAGCGCGATCGCGTTGTTGTAGCCCAGCGCGCCCTCGACCGAGACCGGGAACTGGAAGTCCTGCCCGGGGATGTCGACGTCGAGGTAGTTGAAGCGCATCAGCCACCAGCGGTAGTAGATGTTCTTCTTGATGGCCGGCTCGGGCACGTCGAGGTACGGCACGTTCACCGCCCACCAGCGGTTGTAGTCCCGCACGTGGGTCGAGAAGGCGGTCGCCGCGCTGTAGCCCTTGTAGGCGTTGTACTCCGTGAGCGAGTCGGGGATCTCGTTGGCGACGAAGCCGAGCAGCACCTTGGTGGTGACGGTGGCGCCGGCCGCGATCGTCACCGACCGGTTGAGCCCGCCGCTGGTGGCGGTGAACCCGTCGGCGGACAGCCGCGGGTACAGGGTGGTGAGCGCGTTCTTCACGCCCACCTGGCCGGTCAGCTCGTCGCCACTGCCGGACGTGGCGTAGGGCGAGGTGACCCGCAGCGCGATCGTCTGCGAGGCGGTGCCGGTGTTGGTGATCGCCAGGTTGTCGACGGCGACGTTGTTGTGGGTGATGAACTTCGTCTGGTTGATCCGCAGGGATCCGTTGGTGTGGACGCTCTTCCAGTGGCTGGGCGCCTGCCAGCGCTGCGACACCTGCTCGGTCCAGGTGCCGGTGCCGGCGGTGACGGTGAACGCGCCCTGCCCGTTGATGCTCTCCCAGTACGCGACGTCACCGCCGAAGCCGAGCGTCGACGGCGTGTGCGTCTTCATGAACACGCCCCGGCCGCGGGTCATCAGCCAGGTGCCGGCGGGGTCGTTGCCGGGCCGCGCGAGCAGCCGGTCCATCCAGAAGTCCGTGCCGCCGCTCTCCGCGTCGAAGATGGCCTGCATGGTGTTGCCGGTGCTCATCGCGACCGGTGGTGCGGGCACTGCCGGCCCGTTGAACGTCGGGTAGCCGATCGTCTGTGCCGCGGACGCCGGGTTGGCGGCCAGCGTCGCGGCACCGATCGAGCCGGTCAGGGCGGTCGTCAACGCGATTGCCAGCCTGAGTTTCCAGCGGGGGTGTGGCATCGCGTCACCTCCATTTCGGGTGGGGGTCAGGTGGTGGGCAGCCAGATCCGCATCGTGGAGGGCCCGCGCCGGGCCCAGCGGTGGTAGGGCACAAGGGTGACCACGATCGGATCGGAGCTTTCGGGACTGTCCTCGCGGCTCTGGTACGGCCAGCCGCGCTCGGCCCGGTGCAGCAGCCGCCCCTTGACGGCGGTGGCCTCGGGGGCGACCGACGTGTCGACCTGGAGGTCGTCGAGGGTGACGCCGTCCTCCTGGTCGACCGACTCGGCGCACATGACGACCGGGCCGACCTCGACGGCGGCACAGCCACGGGTCGCGTCGACCCGCTGGTCGGGGAACGTCCAGCGGGGTTTGACCGGCAGGTCCAGGCGGACCTGGTCGCCGTCGCGGGTCGGCGTGGCGCCGTCCGCCCAGGCCGGCACCCGCACGGTGACGGGCCGGTCGGCGGTGACGACGACGGTGCCGCCTTCGGGGTAGTCGGTGTCGACGGTGACCCGCTCCCCGTCGACGGTCATCGGTGCGTAGTGGTGCACCTGCACGCCCGTGTCGTCCTCCGTCACCAGGTAGGTGCCGAGCGAGGCGACGAGCCGGGCGACGTTGTTGAGGCAGCAGGAGACCTCGAACCACGGGGCGCGCGGCCCGCCGCCGAAGCGCAGCTGCTCCCGGTCCGGCGGCACCGCCTCGGTCGGGGTCCGCTGGTGCAGGGTGTTGGCGTAGAAGAAGGACTGCCCGTCGTCGGCGACCGCGGTGGCGATCACGTTGTGCAGGACCCGGTCGACGATGTCGCCGTAGCGCAGGTCACCGGTCGCCAGCAGCAGCCGGTGCGCGAGCATCACGGTGGCCACGCCGGCGCACGTCTCGGAGTACGCGCGGTCCGGCGGCAGCACGAAGTCGTCGCCGTAGGACTCGTCGAGGTGCCGCGAGCCCATCCCGCCGGTGATGTAGGTGCGCCGGGCGAGGGTCCGGTCGAACTGCCGCACCACGGCGCCGAGCAGCGCGTCGTCGCCGGTCTCCACGGCCACGTCGACGGCGCCGGCGGCGAGGTAGAGCGCGCGGACCGCGTGGCCGGCGAACGCCTCGCCGTCGCGGACCGGCACGGCGTCCTGGAAGTACCGCCAGCCGAACTCGTGCTCGGGCAGGCTGCGGTGCCCGCGCCGCTCGACGAACCGGGCCGCCTGGTCGAGGTAGCGCTGCTCGCCCGTGACCCGGAACAGCTCCACGAGGGCCGTCTCGATCTCCGGGTGGCCGCACAGCCCTTCGTCGCCGAAGGTCGCGCAGACGTGGTCCGCGACGCCGCGGGCCACCTCGAGCAGGCCGCCGGCCAGGCCGGTGCGGGCCGCGGCGACGCCGGCCTGGATGAGGTGGCCGGCGCAGTAGAGCTCATGGCCGAAGTTCAGGTCGCTGTACCGCTCGGGCTGGCCGGGCCGGCCGAACGCGGTGTGCAGGTAGCCGTCGGGGGCCTGCGCGGCGGCGATCATGGCGGTGAGCTCGTCCAGCCGCGCCGAGTAGTCGGTGCCGCCGGGGCGGACGGACTCCCAGCACATCGCCTCGACGTGCTTGTAGATCTCGGAGTCGGAGAACTCCCGGCCGCGGCGGCGCTCGGTGCCCGTGCCCGTCGTGGCGAAGTTGCCGGTCCAGCCGAGCCGGTCGAGCCAGGTGCGGCAGTGCTCGATCGTGGCGGTGCCGTTCACCGCCTGGCGCTGCGCCCAGAACCCGCCGGTGATGCGTACCCGTCGCGGATCGACGGGCCGCAGTACCCCGCGGGACGGGAGCACCGGCCCTCCGCTGGCGTCCGACGTCACTGCGGTACCCACCTTTCTGTGTTACGAAAACCTTTTCGGAAGGATGGCAGCATGGCCTCGTCGTGTCAACGGTCGATTTCCTGCGCGCGGCGATGCTGATCTGACCCGAATGTCGGTTTGTGACAGTTGTGACACGCAACCGAGCATGTGTATGCTCGCCGAAAAGTTTTCGGATGCTTGAGAAGGGCCGCTGGTGAGCAGGAAACGCGCGCAGGTCACCCTCACCGACGTCGCTAAGCTGGCCGGCGTCTCGGTCGCGACCGCCTCCAAGGCGCTCAACGCCCGCGACGAGGTGGCCCCGGCGACCCGGCGCCGGGTCCAGCAGGCCGCGGAGGAGCTGTCCTTCCAGCCCAACGTGCTCGCGCGCGGCCTGATCTCGGGCAACACCCGCACGATCGGCCTGCTCACCGACGAGCTGTCGGCCGCCCGCTTCGCGATCCCGGTCCTGCTCGGCGCCGAGAACGCCCTCGGCAACGAGCAGATGAGCGTCCTGCTCTGCGACGCCCGCGGCGACGCCATCCGCCGCCAGCACTACATCCGCACGCTGCTCGCCCGGCAGGTCGACGGGTTCATCATCCTCGGCGACGCCAACGACCTGCGCCCGTCACTGACCCGCAGCATCCCCGTGCCGGTCGTGTACGCGTACTGCGAGTCCGACGACCCCGCGGACCTGTCCGTCGTCGCCGACGACGCCGGCGGCGCCCACCTCGCCGCCGAGCACCTCGTCTCGCTGGGCCGCCGGCGCATCGCCCACATCACCGGCGACCACGGCTACCGCGCCGCCCGCGACCGCGCCCTGGCCTTCGCCTCGGGCCTCTCGTCGGCAGGCCTCTCCCTGGTCGGCGAGCCGCTCTTCGGCCAGTGGTCGCAGCGCTGGGGCCGGCACGCCACCTCGCGGCTGCTCGCCTCGCACCCCGACATCGACGCCATCTTCTGCGGCAACGACCAGATCGCCTCCGGCGTCACCGAGGCCCTGCGCGACCTGGGCCGCACCTGCCCCGACGACGTGGCCGTGGTCGGCTACGACAACTGGGAGGTCTTCGCCACCGAGTGCCGCCCCCCACTGACCACGGTGGACCTCAACCTCGAGCAGCTCGGCGCCACCGCCGTCCGCCACCTCTTCGCCGCCCTCGACGGCGACCACCACTCGGGCGTCGTCCGCCAGCCCGGCCGCCTGGTCGTCCGCGAGTCCACGGGCGTCGCCCCGGTCACCCGCTGACGGCGCCGGCACCGTGACGAGCGTCTACGACAGCGAGCGGCTCGCGGCGGCGTACGCGTTCGACCGCCCGCCGGTCCACCAGCAGATCCTGCGATCGGCCCGCCTCGACCGCCGCGCCCGTCGTCGCTGACGTCCGCGGGATCGAGGAGCCATTGACATCCTCTCCGTCCTGAAGGACGGAGATTCCCGCCACGCTGCGCGTGGACCGCGCGGCGTCCGGGTGGGTTACCGCTTCGCCGCGCGGTGCCGGGACGAGTCCCGGTCTTACCCGCGCTCCACGGTCGTTTCCGTTGTCCGCCTGTCCAGCGGCCAACACGTTCAGCGCCGCATTCACGTCCCGGTCGTGGGCCGCTCCGCAGGGGCAGTCCCACGCTCGGACGTTGAGCGCCATCTTCTCGTTGATGCGTCCGCAGTCGGAGCACCTGCGGGTGGACGGGAAGAAGCGGTCCACCCGGGCGAAGGTGCGCCCGTACCGGGCGGCCTTGTACTCCAGCATGGCTGTGAAGCCGGCCCACGCTGCGTCGTGCACCGACTTGGCAAGCCGGGTCCGGCCGAGACCGGCGACGCACAGGTCC
>NZ_BAAAQD010000027.1:0-164817 GCF_039531485.1 Dactylosporangium maewongense
GGCGTGCCCTCGCCGTCGCCGCCGGCCGGGCCGCCGGCATGGTCTGGCGCGCGGCCCGCGGCCACGTCCTCGGGTACGTCGCCGCGACCGTGGTCACCGCGGCGGCCCCGGTCGCGATGGCCTGGCTCACCCGGGAGCTGCTGGACCGGGTCGCCGGGCCGGGCCGGGCCGTCGCGGCCGTCGGGCTGCTCAGCCTGGCGCTTGCCCTGGCCGCCGCCGGTGCCGCCCTCGCCGTCGCCGTGCAGGCTGCGGAGTACCTCCGCAGCGAGGTGGACCGGCGGGCCGCGCTGCGCGGCAAGGACGAGCTCTTCGCCGCGGTGTCGAGCCTTCCCGGGCTGGCCCGCTTCGAGAGCCCGGCGTTCCTCGACCGGCTGCGGCTGGGCGTGCTCAGCGCGGCCAACCCCGGGCGGCTCGTGGACACCGCGCTGGCGGGAGTCCGCAGCGGGCTGACGGTCGCCGGGTTCGTCGGCTCGCTGGCCCTGATCAGCCCGGCGTTCACCGGCGTCGTCCTCGCCTCGGCCGTGCCGGCGCTGTTCATCGAGCTGCGCCTGTCGCGCCAGCGGACCGGCATGCTGTGGCGGATCGGGCCCGTGGAGCGGCGCGGCCTGTTCTACTCCAACCTGCTGTCCACCGTGGACGCCGCCAAGGAGATCCGGCTCTTCGACCTCGGCGGCTTCCTGCGCGGCCGGATGCTCGACGAGCAGCGCACCGCCGACGCGGCCCGGCGCCGCATGGACCGCCGCGAGCTGTTGGTCCAGGGCGGGCTGGCGGGCAGCTCGGCCGTGGTTGCCGGGGCCGGCCTGGTGTGGGCGATCCTCGCCGCCGGCGACGGCCGGCTCGGCGTGGGTGACGTGTCGATGTTCGTGGCCGCGATGGCCGGCGTACAGGCGTCCCTGGGCACGGTCGTCTCGGCCGGGGTGATGGCCTACGAGCACCTGTTGACGTTCCATCACTACGTCGCGGTGGTCACCGCCGAGCCCGACCTGCCGGTGCCGGCGTCACCCCGGCCGCTGCCGCCGCTGCGCCGGGGGATCGAGCTGCGCGATGTGTGGTTCCGTTACAGCCCCGACCACCCGTGGGTGCTGCGCGGGCTGAACCTGACCATCCCGTGCGGGCAGACGGTCGCCCTGGTCGGGCGCAACGGCGGCGGCAAGAGCACCCTGGTGAAGCTGCTGTGCCGGTTCTACGACCCGACCCGCGGCGAGATCCGCTGGGACGGCGTGGACATCCGGGACGTGCCGCCGGCGCAGCTGCGGGCCAGGATCGGCGCGGTCTTCCAGGACTTCGTGTCCTATGAGCTGACCGCCACCGAGAACATCGCGGTCGGCGACCTGTCCGCCGCCGCCGACCCGCGGCGCGTCGCCGACGCGGCCCGGGAGGCCGGGGTGCACGACGCCCTGTCCGCGCTGCCCCGCGGGTACCGGACGATGCTGAGCCGCGCCTTCGACGCCGACCCGGAGGGCGCCGGGTCCTCCACCGGCGTGCTGCTGTCCGGCGGCCAGTGGCAGCGGGTGGCGCTGGCCCGGGCGTTCCTGCGCCGCGACCGGGACCTGCTGATCCTGGACGAGCCGAGCGCCGGCCTGGACCCCGAGGCGGAGCACCAGGTGCACACCCACCTGCGCACCCTGCGGACCGGCCGGACCAGCCTGGTCGTGTCGCACCGGCTCGGCGCGGTCCGCGACGCCGACCGGATCGTGGTCCTGGCCGACGGCGTCGTGGCCGAGGAAGGCACCCACGCCGAACTGGTCGCCGCGGACGGTGGCTACGCGCGGCTCTTCGCCCGCCAGGCGGCCGGCTACCGCGACACCGTGCCCGCTGAGCCCGCTGAGCCCGCTGAGCCCTTCAGGGTGCACGGATGATGTGGCTCCCGCTCGCCACGGCGGTGCTGGCCGCCCTCGGCGCCGTGTGGTGGCTGCGCCGGCGCTACCTGACGGTCACCGTCGACGGCCCCAGCATGCTGCCCACGTACCGCCCGGGCGAACGCCTCCTGGTCCGCCGGATCCCACCGGCAGCGCTGCGCACCGGCCAGGTGGTGGTCTTCACGGCCTCGCCCCCACCCCCACCGGCACCCCAGCGACCCGCGCGGATCGTCAAGCGCGTGGCCGCCGCCCCCGGCGACCCCATCCCGCGCGACACCGTGCCCGCCCTGCGCACCGTCCCGGGCAACCACGTCCCTCCCGACCGCGTGGTCCTGCTGGGCGACAACCCCGTCGTGTCCCACGACTCCCGCCGCTCCGGCTACTTCACCACCGACCGCCTCCTCGGCGTCGTCATCCGCCGCCTGGGCGCACCGTAGGACGGAATTGGTTGGACGGCACCGATCGTGCGGGCCGATACTGTGCGGCTGGTCTCCGGTTGACCGGCGTCCGGAGGCGATCGCCCACCGGGCCGTCGCGACGACGGGGCTGGGTGGTCATCGTGGAGCAGCGTTCGGAAGAAGCCGTCCTGCGTCGCCTGTACGCCGGGATTCGTGAGCGGCGGTCGCCGCAGGACGTGGCGGTGGACATCGTGGAGCTCGGCGCGCAGCGGTGGCTGAGCGCGGTGGGCTGCCGGGACCTGTATTCGATGATGCGGTATCAGCGGGCGCGTCAGCTGGTGGTGGCGCAGGACGGGCCGGCGGTGTGGACCGGGCCGGTCGGGTCGTCGATGCCGACGACGTGGCGGCATCATCCGGGGCTGGCCAGGGCGTACGAGACGGCCAAGGTCGCGGTGGACGCCGTCGCGCTCGCCGCGGCGCGACCGGCACCGGTGGCGGCGGACCCGGCCGAGCCGGCGGCGCTGCACCTGTGGCTCGGGTCGGCCCTGACGCTGCTCGGCCTCCCCGACGAGGATCCATGGCCGGCCCGCCGGACGGTCCCGCGCCGTCCGGTGCCGATCTCGTGGGCGGGCGGCACCTACTACCGGCTGCGCAAGCCGGCCGGGGCGCGGGGCGACCGGGGCGGGCACGCCGACGCCCGGGACCGGATGGCCGCCGCCACCCGCCGGGAGCTGCTCCCCGGGGTTTCGGTGCGCACGTACCGCCGGGCGGTGCGGGCCGTGCTGCACCTGCAGCAGCGCACCGAGGTGCTGGCCGCCGAACGGGACCGCGAGGCGTCGGTGGCGTTCGGCAAGGCGCGGCTGGCGTACCTCGTCACCGAGGAGGACTTCGTCGCGTGCCCGGCCACCGCCGCGTTCACCGCGTACTACGTGGCGCGGCTGAACATGCGGACCCTGTTCACGTCGGGGCGCCAGGCCCGGCCCATGGACACTCTCGCCGAGCAGCTGCTGGCGGCCGCGCTGTCGAGCCCGGCCTGCCGGCCGTGGGTGCTGGCGTCGGTGCTGACGCGGTGGTCGGTGCTGGACCGGCTCGACGACACGCAGTGCGGCCGGCTGATGGGGCTGTACTACGAGCAGCTCGCCGCGTCGGCGCGGGCACTGCGGCGCGCCTACGACGTGCGCCGCGACCCCACCCACATGATCATGCGGGCCGGCGACGACTCGTCGACGTGGAACAGCGCGTCCCGGGCGTTCAACCAGGCCCGCACCGGCTGGCTGAATCTGACGCGCGGACTCGGGTACGACGACGTCATCGAGGCGAGCTGCCCGGGCAAGGTGCCCGCGCTGGTGGCGGCCGACGTGGCGGCCTGGCACCGGCTGGAGGGCCGCGACCAGCACGCGGACGTGCAGGTGTGGGCGGACCTGCCGGTGCCGTGGGACGTCGTGCTCGGTGACGACTCGTGCGACGCCGACCTGGTGCGGCAGGCGTGCCGCCGGCACGGGGTGGATCCGGAGGCCACCGGCTGGACGCAGCCGTACCGTCAGGGCATGACCGAGCTGCCGGCGCCGGCCCGGGATCTGGTGCACGGAGTGACGGTGTCGTCGTCGCTGCTGGCCGGGCTCCTGCGGGAGACCGGCGTGTTCTCCGGACAGACACAGCGGCGATAACGCCTTGCGCCGACCGGCGCGATCGACGAGGCTGACGTGGCACGGCGGTAGCTCAGAGAGCCGGAGGAGGCTCCGGCCCGGCAGAGCGGGCGGCTCACGAACCTTCCGCCCCGTCCCCGTTTCGACCACGGGTCGTCGTGCACACAGGCCAGGTGTCCGGAACCGTCCGGGCGCCTGGCCTGTGTGGTGCTGCGGGCTGAGCGCGGATCGGGGCTCAGAACAGTCCAGAGGGCGGTGAACCGGCAGCCGAGGCCGTCGAGTCCACTGTGGATGGTGGTGGCGGCGGCGGTACGTAGGCACCGGCGCCGATCCGGGTGACCGCCACCGCCTCGTAGGCGGACGTCAGCGAGCTGAGGTTGGCGGCGATCGAGGCCAGCGCGGCGACGGAGTTGGCGACCTGCCGGGTGCCGTCGGTGGAGCGGCTGGCGGCTGCGGCCAGGTCGTTGATGGTCGACGTCAGCGCCTGGGTGGTGTCGCCGGTGTCGTGGACCCGCCGGGTCATCTCGGCCGTGACGTTGCGCTGGTCGTCCACCGCCGCGGTGATGTCCGCCTGGTGGCCGGTGATCTCGTGGATGACCTTCGTGATCGAGCCGAGCGCCGTCGCGGTGGCCTCCGCGTCGGTGCGGATGGCCGCCACCTGCGCGTCGATGCTGCCGGTGGCCTCGGCGGTCTGCTGGGCGAGGCCCTTCACCTCGTCGGCGACCACCGCGAAGCCCTTGCCGCTCGCGCCGGCCCGCGCCGCCTCGATGGTGGCGTTGAGCGCGAGCAGGTTCGTCTGGGCGGCGACACCGTTGATGAACGCGACCACGCCGCTGATCTCGGCGCTGGACGTGCCCAGCCGGGTCACGCTGACCTGGGTGTCGGCGGCCGTCGTGACGCCCTGCTGCGCCACCCGCCCGGCGTTGCCGGCCCGCTCGGCGATCGCGTCGATGCTGGTCCGCACCGCGTCGGCCCCGGACAGCAGGCCGCGCATGTTGGCGGTGACGTCGTCGATGGACCCGGACAGCAGCACCGCCTGCTGGGCGGTCTCCGCGGTGTGGCGGGTGACCGTCGAGGCGTTCGTGGCCAGGTCGTCGGCGGCGTCGCGCAGGTTGTGCGCCTGCTGTGCGATGCCGGTCATGAGCGTGCGCATGCCCTCGGTGGCCTGGTTGATGGTGCCCGCGATCCAGCCCATCTCGTCGTCCCGCGCGATCGGCAGCTCCAGGTCGAGACGGCCGTTGGCGAGCGCGTCGAGCGCGGACATGGCGCGGCGCATCCGGCGGGCGAGCCGCCGTGCCGCGTGCACCGCCTCGGCGAGCAGCACCGCCACGACGCCGGCCACGACCAGGGCGACGTGCCGGTAGGTGGTGTCGCCGGAGTCCAGACCCAGCCAGATCAGCGTGATGGCGAGCGGGAGCACCGCCGCGACCACCGTCCGGGCGGTCAGCTCGAACACGATCGTGCGCCACCAGCGGCGCTCGGGTCGTTTCACGGCCGGCTCTGGTGACGATGGGGACACAGTTCCCCATCGGCGACCACCGCGCGGAGTTGAGGCCGATGGGCTGCTTCGTTCGTGGATCCGGCCGGGGTGCGGCGGCGCCGCCGGGCGTCCTGCCCCGGGCGCCGCTCGATCGCGGTGGAGCCGGGGCAGGCGTGTGCTGCGGGAGGACGGGCCGCTCAGGTGATGGGGACGTCGCGGCGGCGGAAGCCGGCCAGGCCGGCGACGACCAGGGCGACGGTGATCGCGGTCAGGACCAGCAGCGGTGCCGCGGCGACCGGCCCGCCCGGGACGTGGGGGATGTGGGTGAAGGGGGAGACGTCCAGCAGCGCCTGGCTCAGCTGCAGCGCGGCGCCGACCTGCCCCAGGATCACGCACAGCGACAGCGCCGCCCAGCCGATCGCCGGGGCGCGGCGGGGCGCCAGGCCGAAGACCGCCACGGTGAGCGCGGCGAGGAGCCAGATCGCGGGCAGCTGGACCAGCGCGCCGGCCAGGACGCGGGGGAGCTCCCGCCCGACGGCGCCGGTCGCCGTGCCGTAGAGGAGCCCGGCGGCGAGACCGGTCACGACCATCACGAGCGTCGGGCCGAGGAACGCGAAGACGAGGTGCGACGCGGCCCACCGCAGCCGGCTCACGCCGGTGGCCAGCAGGGCCTCGCTGCGCAGCGCCGCCTCCTCGGTGCGCATCCGCAGCGCCGCGGAGATGCCGTAGGCGGCGACCGCGATCGCGCCGAGGCCGAGCGAGCCGGCGATGAACACGTCGCCGGCGCCGGACGCGCCGCCGAGGCGCTCCATGATCTGCTTGAGCTGCTCGTTGTCGGCCAGCAGATCCCCCGAGGTCTTCGCGACGCCGCCGAAGAGCAGCCCGCCGACGATCCCGAGGCCGATCAGCCAGCCGTACAGGGAGCCGCGGTGCAGCCGCCACGCGAGCGCCAGCGGGCTGGCGAGCCCGGGTCCGGCCGACGCCGGGCCGAGCTTCGGGGGCAGCAGCCCGGCGCCGACGTCGCGGCGGGCCGACAGGCGCAGCGCGAGCGCGGTGACGGCGAGCACGGCGGCGGCGATGACCGCGAACACCCACCAGTGGTCGCCGGCATAGGCGCGCACGTGGTAGATCCAGCCGAGCGGCGAGACCCACGACAGCCATGACAGACCACCGCCGGCGACGTCGCCGGCGCCCCGCACCCCGAACGCGACGCCGACAATGGCGACGCCGATGCCCCGGGCCGCGCCCGCGCCCTCGCTGAGCTGCGCGGCGGCCGCGCCGACGGCGCCGAAGAGGATGCCGGCGCACGCCCAGGCCAGTCCCATGGCGGCGGCGCCGCCGGCCGGCGTGTGCTGGCTGATCATGCCGAGCGTGACGAGCGCGCCGACGAGCACGCTCGCGCAGGAGATGGTGGCCAGCGCCGCGGCGACCGGGGCATGGCGGCCGACGACGGTCGCGCCGAGCAGCTCGCGGCGCCCGGCCTCCTCCTCGACCCGGGTGTGCCGGATGACGAACAGCACCCCGATCAGCGCCATGATCACCATGCCGGTCGCGGACCGCCAGTAGATCAGCGCCCCGAGGCTCGCGTTGTCCGGCTTCGTCCCGTAGAACAGCAGCAGCATCGGGTTGCCGGCGAGGTTGTCGATGTAGCCCTGCCGCCCGGCGTCGGTCGGGTAGAGCTGCGCGGTGCCGGACGCGAGGGACAGCGGCAGCAGGCCCAGCAGCAGCATCCAGATCGGCAGCAGCACCCGGTCGCGGCGGACGATGAGGCGGGCGAGGGCGCCGGTGCCGGTGAACGCGCTCATTTCGACGGCTCCGTCTCGTAGTGACGCAGGAAGAGCTCCTCGAGCGTCGGCGGCTGGCTGACGAGGCTGCGCACGCCGTGCGAGGTCAGCTGGCGCAGCACGGTGTCGAGTTGCGCCGAGTCGACCTGGAGCCGCACCTGGTGGTCGCGCACGTGCAGGTCGTGGACGCCGGCCAGATCGGCGAGGCCGTTGGGCGGGGTGCTCAGCTCGGCGGAGATGGACGTGCGCGTCAGGTGCCGCAGCTGCGTCAGGGTGCCGGTCTCGACGGTGCGGCCCTGGCGGATGATGCTGACCCGGTCGCAGAGCGCCTCGACCTCCGACAGGATGTGGCTGGACAGCAGCACGGTGCGGCCGCGCTGCTCGGTCTCCTCGGCGACGACCTGCCGAAACACCTCCTCCATCAACGGGTCCAGGCCGGAGGTGGGCTCGTCGAGCAGCAGCAGCTCGACGTCGGAGGCGAGCGCGGCGATGAGGCCTACCTTCTGCCGGTTGCCCTTGGAGTAGGCGCGGCCCTTCTTGCGGGGGTCGAGGTCGAAGCGCTCGAGCAGCTCGTCGCGGCGGGCCCGGTTCACCCCGCCGCGCAGCCGGCCCAGCAGGTCGATGACCTCGCCGCCGGAGAGGTTGGGCCACAGGGTGACGTCGCCCGGCACGTACGCCAGCCGCCGGTGCAGCGAGACGGCGTCGTGCCACGGGTCGCCGCCGAGCAGCCGCGCGGTGCCGCCGTCGGCGCGCTGCAGGCCGAGCAGGATCCGGATGGTGGTGGTCTTGCCTGCCCCGTTGGGACCGAGGAACCCGTGCACCTCGCCCTGCGCGACGGTCAGATCGAGGCCGTCCAGCGCGGTGGTCTGGCCGAACCGCTTGATCAGTCCGGCGACCTCAATGGAGTTTTCCATGCTTCAGACGCTACACTCATTTCACACAAGTGTGAAAGTTCGTGTTGGACAATTGACGGATGGAATCCCACATGCGAGATGAGGCGGCGTTACGGGCCTTCGTGGAGGACATGGCCAGGCTGCTCGGCGACTGGGGCTTCCCGCGCATGGCCGGCCGGGTCGTCTTCACGCTCATGGCCGCCGACGAGCGGTCGCTGACCGCCGGCGAGCTGGCCGACCGCCTGGGTGTCAGCGCCGCCGCGATCTCCGGCGCCGTGCGCTACCTGTCGCAGATCTCGATGGTGGCCCGCGAGCACGTCCCCGGCGACCGTCGCGACCGCTACCGGCTCGTCGACGATTCCTGGTATGAGGTGACGGTCGCCAAGATGACCCTGCTGAAGACCCTCGCCGACGCCGCCGACGTGGGCGCGGCCGCGGCGGGCGGACCCGGCACCACCGCCGGCGCCCGGCTCGCCGGGATGCATGACTTCTACACCTGGGTGCAGGACCGGCTGCCGGCCCTGCTCGACCAGTGGGCCGCGGAGAAGGCGGCCAAGGCGGACTGAGTGCCCGGAGACGGACCTGCCGCCGGCCCGTTGGGGGGCCGGCGGCAGGTCGGTCGGGTGCGGGAGCTACTTCAGGGACTTCATCCAGTCCCGCAGCTGGCGGGCCTGGCGGTCGAGCTCGCCACGCGCCGCGTCGGTGCCGGCGGCGGGGGAGCCGGCCAGCGCGATGATCTTGTTGAGTGAGGTGCCCGCGGCGTTGTAGTCCAGCCGCAGGTACGCGGCCTGGGCCTCGTCGAGGAGCGCGGTGACCGCCGCGGCGGACTCCGGGTCCAGGGTGCCACCGGCGGCGCCGGCGGTGATCAGCGTGCGGGTCTGCCGGAAGGTCGAGCAGTTCGCCTCGCTCTGCCCGGCCGTCCAGTTGATGCCCGCCAGCAGGATCCTGGTGAAGTCCTCACGGTAGTACTGCGCGCGGTCGTGGCCGAGGATGAGCGAGAAGGCGCGGCCGCCGTCGTAGTTCTGGCACCACGCGATCGGGTGGTCGCCACCCATCAGCGCCATCGGGACGTTCGCGGCGTTGCCGCTGTTGAGGCTCCGGCGGTACGTCGACTCCTCGAGGCTCAGCAGCGTGTGCACCTCGGCCCGCGGGTTGTGGTCGAAGTTGTACAGCTCGTCGATGGTGAGCCAGGTCTTCGGCAGGTGCGCCGTGGCCGGGTTCGTCGGGTCCTCGGTGTTGACCTGCACGTTGATGCAGCTGCCGCAGGTGCCCTCGCCGTTCTGCCCGCCCGGGTGGTTGGTGAACCACGCCCCGACCAGGTCGCGGTACCAGGCCACGTTGTGGATCGCGTCGGACGCGCCGTGCAGCCCGACGAAGCCGCCGCCGGCCTGGATGTACCCCTGGAACGCGGCCAGCTCGGCGGCGTTGAGCGCGTCGGACGCCGGCGCGCTGTTGGGGTTGGTCCCGTCCACCGGGGAGCCGAAGATGACCGTCTTGTACTTCGCCAGGTCGGCGGCGGAGGTGAACGGCGTGCTCGACAGCGACGCCGGGGCCAGCCGCGGGTCCCAGATGTCGACGTCGAAGCCGTGCTGCTGACCCCACTGCTGGACGAGCAGGGCGGTGTCGGCGATGTGGTCGTGGCGGAAGCCCTTGGTGGCCGAGAAGTACAGCACCCGGTAGGTGGCGCCGGGGAAGTTCGTCGAGGCCGCGAGCGGCGTCGCCGGCGCGATCGGGTTGGGCCCGATGGCCGGCGTGACGGTCATGCCGGTCGCCGGCTCGGCCGGGAGCTTCCCGGCGAGCTTGTCCTGCAGGTAGCGGGCGTCGCCGACGAGCGTGTCCCGGGCCGCGCCGGAGACCGATGCGTCCTGTGCGGCGGCGACGAACTGGTTGAGGGCCCGCTTCGCCTGGTTGACGTTGCCCGCCTCCGCGAGGCCCGCCGCCTCCGTCAGCTTGGCCCGCAGGCCGGCGCCGAGGTCCGCGCCGATCGCGCCGGCGGTGACGTAGCCGCCGATCAGGGTGTCGAGTTCGGCGAACGACGTGGTCACCACGAAGGTCTGCTCGAAGTGCGCCGCGTTGCCGGCGGCGTCGCTGGCCACCACGCTGATCGTGTGCGCTCCGGTGGCCAGGGTGGAGGTGGCGACGGGCAGCGGGGTCGTCTCGGTCTGGTCGATCCACATCCGGTGGATGAAGACACCGCCGGAGCCCGGCGCGGGATCGGTGCGGGTCGGGATCAGCGTGGCGGTGTGGCCGACGTGCCCGTCGACGATGCCGGGCCAGCTGACCACCGGGGCGACGGTGTCGACCCGGACCGTGATCGTGCGGACGGCCTCGGCCGAGCCGTCGCCGCCGACGGCGCGGTACCCGACCGTGGTGGTGCCCTGCTGGGTGATCTGCACGGAGCCGCTCAGGCTCGCGGGGAACGGACCGGTCGCGGATACCGCGGTCTGGAACGGTGCCGTGTTGCCGAGCCGGTACTCCAGGCGCTGGACGCCGTTGGCCGCGTCGGTCGCGGACAGGTTCAGCGTGACCGGGCCGCGGTAGTAGTTGTTGGTGCCGCTGGGGGTGGCCGGGGTGAGTGTGGCCGGCGCGCTCGTCGGCGCGGCCCATGCCGGGGTGGCGATGACGAGCGACCCGACGGTCATGGACGCGACGGGCACGGCGGCGACCAGGCACCGTAACAGGTGCCGGCGGGCGTCTGGGCGGGCTCGGCCGGAGGTGGTTTGGCTGGGCATGGTCTTCCTTCCGGTTCAGGAACAGGAAAGGCGAACGAACGGGTCTCCGATGCGGCCGGAAGGGTCCCGTCCCTCCGGCCGCACCGGCCAACCACTCCGACTTCGCCGCCTCCGGCTGTGGAGCGCACCCACAGCCGGACCCTCTGGGCAGCGATGCCGGAGAGCTTCTGTATCGCCGCGTGCGTCGCCGGCACGTGTGCATGCGTCGATGGCAACGGTGGTCCCGGCGGCGCGTCCGTGAGGACGGCCGTGGGGTCAGCGTTGCTCGACGGTCACGGTGCGCAGGTCATCGCGGCGGGTGCAGGCACGGATCGAGCCGGCTGCGGTGTGCTGCGTGGTGGGTGTCAGAGCTGAAGTGCAAGCGGACCACCTCCCCGGCTCGTTCACATCGTTGAAACAGTGCTGCCCCGTGGCCGACACAGTAAGAGCCTTCCGCTCAGGATGTCCAGAGCTTCGATGTTTTACGAACCAACTTTCGTTCATCTCAGCGAAAGTGAATTTTTGTCCTCACGCCGCATTCGCAGGTGTCGCCGTGTTCGGTGCGCCTGCGGCAGTGCAGAAAGCCTGATCGTCAGCTGCCATATGGCGATCCGCCGCATGTCACGGCCGATTCGACGGCCCGCCGGAGCGACGTGTAACGCGAATCGCTCGCGTTCCGCTCCTTCGAATAGGGGCAATCTCAAGACCGCCAAGAGTGCCTCCGGGAGGCTGGTGGCCGAAAGGAACTTTTGTAAGCACGATTAAAAGTTACGACCATCCAAACCGAACTTTTGCTTGATTAGCTCTTTCTTTTTGACAGAGTCGAGTTATACGGTGTCGCCAACAGGTTGACCGAGCCAGTCGCTCGCCCCGCTGAGCGGGATCCCGGCGAGCACTGACGCGCAGCTCGGTCACACCACTGCGGTTCGACACACACCCCGTACGCCTCCCTCCGGGCGTGCTGCACCACCACACCCGTCACCCGAACGGACGTCGTCCGCTCGCGGCGCCACCCCGCCGCGGCCTCCGACGGTCCGTTCGCCCTGCACCCTGCGGAGGAGGTCCCATGACCAGAGCTCCGGGCCGTCGCGTCACCACTGCGTACGCTGGCCTGCTAGCGCTCGTCGCATCCACGTTGGTCGGGACGGTGTCGGCGTCCGCCCCGGCGGTCGCCGCGCCTCAACCGAACAGCAATGGCATCCAGTACAAGGTTCTGGCATTCACCAAGTCGGTCGGCGCGAAACACGCGTCGACCTCGGCCGGCGTCAACGCGCTCAAGGAGCTGGGCAAGCAGCTCCGGTTCACCGTCGAGGAGACCGACGACGCCAGGAAGTTCGACGAGCCTCACCTCAAGCAGTTCCGGGTGGTCGTCTTCCTCAACACCGCCGGCGACGTGCTCGACGCGACGCAGCAGGCCGCGTTCGAGTCGTACTACCGTGACGGCGGCGGCTTCGTCGGCATCCACTCGGCGATCGAGACCGAGCCGGACTGGCAGTTCCTCACCGATGTCCTCGGCACCAGGGCGGCCGGCTCGTCGGGCGTCACGAAGGCCACCGTCAAGGTGGCGGACCGCGTGCACCCGGCGTCGGCGAACCTGCCCGAGCGCTGGGACCGCACGGATCAGTGGTACAACTTCACGTCGAACGTGCGGGGCTTCTCGCACGTGCTGGCGACCGTCGATGAGAACACCTACACCGGCGGCACGATGGGGTACGACCACCCGATCACCTGGTGCAAGGACTACCAGGGCGGCCGCTCGTTCTACACGGGTCTGGGTGACACGCCGGCGAGCTTCGCCACGCCCGACCTGCGGGCCCACCTCGGTGGCGCGATCCAGTGGGCGGCCGGCCAGACCGACGGCGACTGTGGCGCGACCGTGCTGGCGAACTACCAGATGGACTACATCGCCGCGCCGCCGAACGTCAGTGAGCCGATCGGCTTCGACGTGCTGCCCGACGGCCGCGTCGTGCAGACCGACCGCCGTGGCGGCGTCCGCCTGCACGACCCGGCGACCAACACCACCCACCTGCTGGCGCAGATCCCCGTGTACATGGCCAGCGAGGACGGCATGTACGGCCCGGCGATCGACAACGACTTCGCCAACAACCACTGGGTCTACGTGTACTACTCGCCGCTGACCCAGGAGGCGCCGTACCCGCAGACGACGCCGACCGCGAACTCGCCGACCACCGGCGCGGACCCCAGCGTCTGGGACCCGTGGAAGGGCTACTTCCAGCTGTCCCGGTTCAAGTTCGTCGACGGGCCGACCCCGACCCTCGACGTGGCGTCCGAGCAGAAGATCATGAAGGTGCCGGTCGACCGCGGGGCCTGCTGCCACGTGGCCGGTGACATCACCTTCGACAAGGACAACAACCTGTGGATGGTGACCGGCGACGACACCCCTGCGGGTGGCGGCAACTCCGGTGGCTTCGCGCCGTTCAACGACATGCTCACCACGACCGGGCAGTACAACGCCCCGTACGTCGACGCCCGTCGCTCGGCGATGAACACCAACGACCTGCGTGGCAAGGTCCTGCGCATCAAGGTCCAGGGTGACGGCTCGTACACCATCCCGACCGGCAACCTGTTCACCGGCAACGAGGAGGGCGGCGGCAAGACCCGGCCCGAGATCTACGCCATGGGCTTCCGCAACCCGTTCCGCATCACCGTGGACAAGAACGGCGTCGCCTACGTCACCGACTACTCGCCCGACTCCTCGACGCCGCAGGTGAACCGCGGTCCCGCGGGCACCGGCCGGATGGAGATCGTGCGGAAGCCGGCCAACTACGGCTGGCCGCTGTGCTACTCGCCGTCCCTGCCGTACTACCGGTGGAACTTCAACACCTCGACGCCGCTGGACACCCCGGCCCAGGCGTTCGAGTGCAACAACCCGGAGCGCGGCCCGGCCAACACGTCCCGGTGGAACACCGGCCTGACGTACGCGCCGCCGATCGCGACGCCTGACATGTGGTACTCGTTCCAGGACAACAACGCGGCCAACCCGCTCGGCACGCCCTGCGCGGCGTACTACATGCAGTCCCCGCCCGGGAAGTGCCCGCAGCTGTTCCCGGAGCTCGGCACCGGCGGCGTCGGCCCGCACGGCGCGGCCAAGTACGACTACGACGCGAACAACCCCAACCCGACGAAGTTCCCGGCGTACTACGACCAGTCCATCTTCTTCGGCGAGTTCACCCGCGACTATCTGCGGGAGATCCGCCTGGACTCGTCCGGGCAGGTCTTCAAGATCAACGATCTGCTCAGCTGCGGCCAGGGTCCCGCGACGCCGGCCCGCCCGTTCCTGTGCGACAACCCCATGGACATGATGTGGGGCAAGGACGGCAACTTCTACCTGCTGACCTACGGTGACGGCTTCTTCAACATCAACCCCGACGCCGCGCTGGTGAAGTTCAGCTACGTGAAGGGCACCCGGGCACCGGTCGCGAAGCTGTCGGCCAGCCCGACCGACGGCGTCGGGCCGCTGACCGTCGCGTTCTCCAGCGAGGGCTCGAACGACCCGGACCCGGCCGACTCCATCAAGTTCGCCTGGGACTTCGACGGCAACGGCACGACCGACTCCGTCGACCCCAACCCGTCGTTCACCTACACCACCAACGGGGTGTACACGGCCCGGCTGACCGTCACGGACTCGAGCGGCAAGACGGCCTCGGCGAACACGACGATCACCGTCGGCAACACCTCGCCGACGGTCAAGGTCAACGTGCCGATCGAGGGCGGACTGTTCGCCTTCGGCGACAACATCCCGTTCAACGTCACGGTCACCGACCCGCAGGACGGTGCGATCGACTGCTCCCGGGTCGAGGTGACGTTCGTGCTCGGGCACGACAGCCACGGCCACGCCGAGTCGACCGCGAACGGCTGTTCCGGGACGCTGCCCACGTTCGACGAGGACGTCTCGCACGGCGGCAACGTGTTCGGCGTGATCAGTGTCTCGTACACGGACAAGGGCGGTCCCGGCGGCATCCCGGCGCTGACCACGGTCGCGCAGACGACCATCCGGCAGAAGAAGCAGGAGCTCGAGTTCGCCGTCGACCAGTCCGGCACGAACACGGCGGCGACCACCGACACCGGCGGCGGCCTGCAACGCGGCAGCCTCGGCAGCGGTGACTGGATCGCCCTCAACGGCACGGTCGACCTGAAGAACATCAACTCGCTGACGTTCCGCACATCGGGTGGCAGCGGCGCGGCCGGTACCGGATCCGTCGAGGTCCGCCTGGACTCGCTCACCGGACCGGTCCTGACCACGGTCACGATCGCGCCCACCGCGAACGCCAACACGTTCGCCAGCCAGACCTTCCCGATCACTGACCCGGGCGGCGCACACCGGATCTACCTGGTGTTCCGTCCCGTCACGGGCGGGCCGACGAACAACTTCTTCAACCTCAACTGGGTGGAGTTCGGCGGTCAGGGCGTGAGCGCGCCCTAGCTCCACCACCCACCGGGGCGGGGTGCGCCACCCCCCGCAGTGCTCCGCACCCTGCCCCGGTCTGAAGCACCCGCACTACCAGCAGAAGGAGCAACACATGTCCGGAAAGATCAACCGCCGCCGGTTACTGGCCGGCGCCGGCCTCACTGCGGCTGCCGCGTTCAGCCCGCTCGGCCCGGCCTCCGTCTTCTCCGCCACGGCGGCGAGCGCGGCCAACGGCCGGCTCATCCCCGGCGGGAAGCTCGGCACCATCACGTACAGCCAGCGTGACGTCCCGACCCGGCTCGGCATCGCGGCGAGCGCCGCGCTGGGTGTGGCGCCGACGATGGGCTACCTGGGCGGCCGCAACTTCCCCCAGGACCCGACCGACCTCGGCCCGCTGGTGCCGCTGCCGGGCGGCTGGCTCGAGCTGTTCGAGTTCCTGGCCAAGGCCGGCTTCAAGCAGATCGAGTTCGCCGGCTACGGCCAGCACGCCTCGAACCCGGGCGGCGCCGCGCCGAACCCGGCGCCGGGCGGTGTCACCACCCCGGAGGCTCGGGCGGCCTACCTCGCGTACGCCCGCACCCTGCGTGGCTTCCTCGACGCCTTCGGCCTGGAGGCGATCGGCAACCACGGGTTCGTCCCGAACACCTGGAACGGCCCGGGCAGCGCCGGCGGCGCGATGACCGCCCAGGACTACAACCGGCTGCAGGCCGAGCTGGAGTTCGCGGCGATCCTCGGCATGCCGTTCATGGGCACGGGCAGCGACCCGACGAGCGCCAACAACCGCAACATCGAGCCGTGGACCCTCGCGGGCGAGAAGTGGTCGGCGCTCAACGAGATCAGCGTGGGGCAGTGGGGCATCCAGATGTACACCCACAACCACTCGCCGGCGTACAACTTCCTGCAGGACGGCCCGCTGGTCACCGTCACGCAGCACCGCATCACCGGTGAGCCGATCGCGCCGACCCAGGTCCGCGGCGAGTCGGGCAAGCGGCTCATGCAGCACTACCTCGACGTCACCAACCCCGACCTCGTCGTCATCGAGATGGACGTCTACTGGGCCCACGTCGCTCAGCACCAGCACCGCTGGCGCTACGACTGGGAGGGCAAGCGCGTCGAGGACATCTTCGACCCGACCGCCCAGGTCGCCAAGCAGACCAAGCGGTACCCGCTGTTCCACGCCAAGGACGGCGACGCCACCGGCCAGGCCCCCGGCGTGGGTGACGGCTACTCGTGGATCCCGTTCGGCGACCCCCGTAGCGACATCAACTACAAGGGGTTCTACAGCAACATCGGCGCCAAGGGCTTCCACAACTCGAACTACGAGCAGGACAACGCCCCCGGCGGTAACGGCGACCCCGGCCAGTCGCTGAGGTTCGCCAGGATCAGCGCCGCAGGGATGGCGGCCCTGCGCGGCTGACCCGCCCGGCCCGAGGCCGTCCCCGGCGCTGCCGCCCGGGGACGGCCTTTGGTCGTCTTCCCGCAGCCCGCGTGTGACCTGCGGCAAGAACCTTGCCGCGCCGCGGGGGAGCTGCCGAAAGGTACGACGATTCAGTCGTCCTCTCACGTTGTCGCGCACACCATGACCGCCGTCGCCGCCAACGCCTCCGCCACGACCACGGAGGCCGCCTCGGCGCAGCGCTCCGCGGCGAGCCTCGCCACCATGGCCGGCGAGCTGCGCGACATCGCCGCCTCGTTCCGCCACTGACCCCTGTGCCACGGTCGGCTTCGCCGTCCGCCGGCGCCGGATAGGCTTCCGGACATGACGTCCGCCGCATCGAGCACCGCCCTGATCGTCGTGGACCTGATGCCGCGCGTCGTCGAGCGGGACCTGGGCCCGCACCGCGGCGCGGACGTCGTGGCCCGGTCCGCCGACCTCGCCACGGCGGCGCGCAAGGCGGGCGGCACCGTCGTCCTGGTCCGCGTCGAGCGGCCGAACGTCACGGAGCAGCCGCCGGGCAGCGGCTTCGTGCCGGAGATGGAGCCGCAGGACGGCGACGTCGTCATCGTGAAGCGCACCATCGGCGCCTTCTACGGCACCGGCCTCGCCGACCGGCTGCGCGAGCGCGGCATCGACACCGTCGTCATGGCGGGGATCGCCACCACCATGGGGGTCGAGTCGACCGCCCGGGCCGCCGCCGACCACGGCTTCGAGGTCGTCTTCGCCGCCGACGCGATGAGCGGGCTGACCGCGGCCGAGCACGAGCACGCGCTCACCGTCACCCTGCCACGGTTCGGCGAGGTCCACGACACCGCGTACCTCCTCGACCACCTGTGGCGCGTTTAAACATCGTTTTTGTCCTCAGTCCAGCCATACCGACCAGGTCGCCACCCTCGCCTGACGACGACAGGTAACGAGGAAAGCCGGCCTGAGTACTGTTCCTGCATGTTGACGACGCACGACGCGTGCTGAACCGTCGGAGTGCTGATGTTTGGATCGGCCGAGCATTTTCGTGAGATGGCAGCGGAGTTCGCCGAGGAGATCGGGAGGCCGCCGACCGTCAGGGAGGTGATGGAGATCCTCGAGCTGGCCAGCATCGGCGAGGTGGACGTGTTGCGGCTGCGGTTCACCGCGAACATCAAGGCGACGGCCGGCGTGTCCCGCGTCGGGGATCTGAACGATGCCGCATTCGCGGCCGCGGCCAGTGGGCTGGAGGCGGTGATCGGCTCGGACCTGGACCCGGAGAGCCCCGGCTTCACGGGTGAGGTCGGGCGGCGGCTGACCTCCGCCTTGCGGGAATCGGGCATCGAATACGCGGATGTGGCGCCGGAGGCAGAGGTCCGGGCCAAGGTTTCGGTAGCGCGCAGGCTCAAGCGCACACGGCTCGGCGACGTGGTGGCTGCGCCGATTCCGGCGGGTGGTTATCGCATCGGTGTGATCGTCGCCAAGAATGCGTTCGGTCTGGCGATCGGGTTCTTCGAGACGGTCGTTCCCGTGCCACGGGTGCCGGCGTCCACCGACAAGGTCGTGCCGTTTCCGATGTACAAGTTGGGCGACTCGATCGAGTCCGGACGGTGGCCGATCATCGGCAACGACGAGCGGTTGCTCGACCGATTTCCGCGCGACCCGGAGATTTACCATCGGCCTGACTGGCCGTCGAAGCCCCGCCGCGGTGAGTTCGGCGCCGCAGAGAACAGCGCGCGTGTCCTCCGCAAGATCGATGTGGAGGAGGCCCGGGCGGTCGGCCTGCTGGATGGCACCTACCATCAGTTTCTGCCCGGCCAGCGGATGCTGCGCTGGCTGGACGACCGCTACCCGCCGGGCGGTCGAGGCGATCAGAGGCCGGCTCCTTAATGCGGGTGGCTCAACCTGAGCTGGTCCTGGCCAGGTAGGCCTGGGCCAACTGGTGCCGGCAGCGCGAGGCGGTCCCAGCGCAGCCGTATCCGTCACGGACCGAGTCGCTGCTTCCGGGCTAACATTGGAGCGGTGACGCGAGGTTACGTCACGACATTCAACCAGAGATGCCCGGTTCGTTGCCGCGGTCAAAGGCCAGACGCAGCCGCCGTGTGTTGTCGCAAGGTGGAGGGGCGTCGTTGATACGGGCGCGCCTGATGGCATTGTTGCTACGTCCGAAGCCGCCACCGCTCGCGCTCGGGCTGATGGCTGCCGTGATACTCATCGCGGCGGAGACCGCCCTGTTGTTTCCCCTCAAGGCAGGTGTCGCAGAGGGCGCCAGAAGCGTGGTCTACCTCTGCGGCGTCATGGTCGTCTCAACCTTGTGGGGCGCCGGACTCGGCGTGGTGACCGCGGTGGTCAGCGCCCTCGCCTACAACTATTTCCACGTTCCGCCCTACTGGACGTTGCACCTCAACGCGCGCCGGGACATGCAGAGCATTGTGGTCTTCATCGCGGCCGGGCTGTTGACCAGCTTCCTTGCAGACCTGGCCCGGTCCCGCGCCGCCGAGGCATCGCAGCGACAGCAGGAGGCCGACCTCGCCGCCGAGCTGGCCCACCGGATGTTGCGCGCTGGCGATCTGCGCTCGGTCCTTGGTCCGGCGTCACAACGGATCGCGGAGGTGTTCGCGCTACGGTCCGCGGCCATCGAGCTCGGGGCGGTTCCCGGGGACGAGCGGCGGGCCGCGTTGCCGTTGTACGACCGCGCGACGTGTCTGGGCACCCTGCTGGTCCCGGCGGACCTCCCTGAACCGACGCTGGAGCGCCTGCGGAAACGGGTGGTGCCATCGCTGGAATCGCTCCTGTTCGCGGAGTTCGGCCGTGAGGCGATCACCAACTCGCTGAAAGCGAGTCGTGAAGAGGCCACCAGGCTGATGGAGGAACAGGCCGCGATGCGGCGGGTGGCCACCCTGGTCGCGCATGGAGCCGCACCGATCGAGGTCTTCGGTGCGGTGACGAGGGAGCTGTGCCGGATCTGCGGCCCCCAGAACACCGGTCTCGTCCGCTACGAGCCGGACGGCACGGGCACCCTCGTCTCGGGCCGCAACGAGGCCGACATCGCCCAGATGCCGGCCGGAACGTCCATCCAGCTTGAGGGAGACTGCGTGTCCGGGATCGTCAAGCGCACCGGTCGCTCGGCCCGGGTGAGCTATGACAAGGCCGTAGGTCCCACCGCAGCGACCTTGCGTGAGCTCGGCATCCGTTCGGGGGTCGGCGTTCCGGTCGTGGTCGGAGGTCGTCTCTGGGGCGCGGCCCTCGCCTCGACCACGTCGCCCACGCCGATACCGGCTGCCGCCGAGGCACGCCTGGTCGACTTCACCGAGCTGGTCGCGACTGCGATCGCCAACGCCGACAGCCGTACACAGCTCACCGCCTCCCGCGCCCGCGTCGTCGCCGCCGCGGACGACGCTCGCCGCCGACTCGAGCGTGACCTGCACGACGGCGCACAGCAACGTCTCATCTCGCTCGGCCTCCGACTGCGCTCTGTGGAAGCCGCAATGCCGCCCGGCTTGGACACGATCAGGGAGGAAGTGGCACTCGCCGCGAATGGCCTGACCGGTGTCTGCGAGGACCTGCGGGAGATCTCCCGGGGCATCCATCCGGCGATCCTGTCCGAGGGTGGGCTGGGCCCGGCGCTCAAGACGCTTGCCCGCCGCAGCGCGATTCCGGTGGAGCTCACGCTGGGCATCGACCGGCGGTTGCCCGAACGGGCCGAGGTCACTGCGTACTTCATCGTGTCCGAAGCACTCGCGAACGCCGCCAAACACGCCCAGGCGACCGTGGTCTGTGTCGACGCCGAAGCCTGTGACGGACTCCTTGAGCTCTCGATCCGGGACAACGGCATCGGGGGAGTCGACACCGGCAACGGGTCCGGACTGATCGGCCTGCAGGACCGCACCGAGGCACTCGGCGGCCAGATGGAGGTCGTAAGCCCGGTCGGCAGCGGCACAGCACTACTGTTCAGCATTCCGATCGACGGCATCTGAGCGACAACGGAGGTCTGCCGCACACGCGGGCCAAGGGGGTGAGCGTGAAACTGGTGCAGGAGTCCGACTACCGGTTCCGCATCGACCGGGACGGCGAGATGCGGGTGCCCGGCGTGGTGTTCGCCTCGCGGGCGCTGCTGCCCGACCCCGCTGGGGACAAGTCCCTGGAGCAGGTGGCCAACGTCGCGACACTGCCCGGGGTGGTGGGCGCGTCGTATGCCATGCCCGACGTGCACTGGGGGTACGGGTTCCCGATCGGCGGGGTCGCCGCCACTGACGTCGCCACCGGCGGGGTGGTCTCCCCCGGCGGTGTCGGGTTCGACATCTCCTGCGGCGTGCGGCTGCTCGCCGCCGACCTCGACCGCCAGGATCTCGCGGAGCCGGCGTTGCGGGCGCTGATGGACGGCCTCGGCGCGGCGACTCCCCGCGGCATGAACCGCGGCGCCGTGTGGGCGCTGCGCGATGCCCGGCAGCTGCGGGAGGTGCTGGCCGGCGGCGCCCGGTACGCGGTGCAGCAGGGCCACGGGGTGCAGCGCGACCTCGACCGCTGCGAGGACGGCGGCGCGGTGGCCGACGCCGACCCCGGGCAGGCCAGCGAGCGGGCGGTGCAGCGCGGGCTGGGCCAGGTGGGCAGCCTCGGGTCGGGAAACCACTTCCTGGAGGTCCAGGTCGTCGACCGGGTCTACGACGAGCCGGCGGCCGAGGCGTTCGGGCTGCGGGCCGGCCAGGTGTGCGTCATGATCCACTGCGGGTCCCGCGGGCTCGGACACCAGATCTGCACCGACCACGTGCGCGTCATAGAACGCGCCATGCACAGGTTCGGTATCAGCGTCCCGGACCGGCAGCTGGCGTGCGCGCCGGTCTCGTCGCCGGAGGGCCAGGCGTATCTCGGGGCGATGGCCGCGGCGGCCAACTACGCCCGCGCCAACCGGCAGTTGCTCGCCGTGGCGGCCCGACGCGTGTTCGGCAGGGTCACCGGTCGGGAGCTGGCGTTGGTGTACGACATCTCGCACAACCTCGCCAAGATCGAGACACACGAGGTGGCCGGGCTGCCGCGGCGGCTGTGCGTGCACCGGAAGGGTGCCACCCGGGCGCTGCCACCTGGCCATCCGGACCTGCCGGCCGACCTGCGCGGCGCCGGGCAACCGGTGCTCATCCCCGGCACCATGGGCACCGCGTCCTATGTGCTCACCGGCCGGCCGGGTGCGCCGGCGTTCGCCTCGACCTGCCACGGCGCCGGCCGTGCGCTCAGCCGCCATCGGGCAGCCAAGACGGTGCACGGCAAGGAGCTGCGCGAGCGGCTGGAGGCCGAGGGCATCATGGTGCGCGGGGCGTCGTGGCGCGGCCTGGCCGAGGAGACACCGGAGGCGTACAAGGACGTCGACACCGTCGTGGACGCCGCGCAGGGCGCCGGGCTGTGCGTGCGGGTCGCGCGGCTGGTGCCGATCGGCGTGGTCAAGGGGTGAGACGACCGGCCGGTCGGTGTGTGCCAGGACCTGTTACGGCAGCTGGCGGGCGACAACATCGCCGTGCGCGGCGACTTCTCCTGCGGTCCGGCCGTAGAGGCGCCGAGGCTGACCCGCTTCGTTGCGCTCACACGTCGATGGTCACCGAGCACGACCAGCCGGCCCCTTCGCGGCCGAACCACAATTCGTGCAGCGAGACCCCCTTCGGTACCGCGCCCACCAACTCCACCCGGTCGGCGTCGACCATCGCCAACCGCACGTCCAGACTGCCGTCACCGGCCTCCACCTGCGCCGCGACCGGAAGCCGGCCAGCGGTGTCGATCAGATAGACCACCTCGTCGAGCACCGCGACCAGCAGGTCGGCGTCCGGGCCGGGTCCGGCCCGGAACCGAACGGACGCGGTCGGCAAAACGCCGGACACCTCGGCGAAGTTGCCCACCGTTGCCGCGACCGCCTCCACCACACAGCGTTCCCGCGACGGCGCCCACGCCTCGATCCGCACGTCCGCGGTGTGCGGAACGCTCCGATGCCCCGCTGCCGGCCGTTCAGCCATCACAGCCTCCAACCCGCCACCCGCCGTGCCGGGCAGATCGACCACGCACCAGTGCGCCTCATGGTCGCAGCCAGCCGGCTCATCGCCGTCCTCACGGCTCGGCGTCGTTCAAGGCCAGCCGTCGCGCCCGCAGTGACGGTGACCAGCTGACGCACCCGGCTACCCAGGCAATCGTACGATCCGCCGGGCGGTCAGGGCACGTTCGGCAGCGGCCACAGCTGCCCGGTCGCGCTGTCGATGAGCGCAGCGCGGGTGATCCGGGCGGTGAGAGGGAGGATGCCGTAGACGGTGGTGGCGACGATGGGCAACTGCTCGGATCGGGCGCGCGGGGCGATCGAGCAGTGCGGCAGCCACGCGTCGATCTCGTAGTGTGCGTGTACCAGCGCACCCGTGGCGCGGGCCGCCTCGACGACGCCCTGTTGCCGCGCGATGAGGTCCGCCGGCACGGCGGGAACGAGGCAGATCCGGCCCCGCCGGAAGGCGCCCAGCGCGTCGAAGGTGACCTCGAAGCCGCCTCGGTCCGGGAGCCCCGCCACGGTGTCGCGGACGGCGTCGAGATCCCACCGCAGCAGGACGACGTACGACAGATGGGGATGATGCATCCCGTGGGTGTGCGAGCGAAGTGTCGCGACGCCCTGCGCCTCGAGCCCGTCCCACAGCTTCGTCAGGGCACGCTCGGCGCGACCGTCGAAGAGCAAGCAGACAGCCAAGGCCACCGCTCGACGGTAGCTCCCTCTTCTCCGCCGCGAGGACGTGTCGGGCCGCACCGGACCGCTGCCCATCGGGTTGGCACTACAATAATTCCTTATTGTTGATGTTTCGATGAAACGCTGCGTCGATGAGGGGCGGCCTTTGCGGGAGAATCCGAACTCACCAGAAGATTCACCCGATGCCACGACATTACCCGCACTAGGCGTAAATCGTATTCCGGGCCGCAGAGCGGTACGGGAACGGACAATTTTCGGTCGCTATTCGTGAGTGCTGCCGCACAGTCCGAATTTGGAACGCTTTACCGAGAAATTGTGCGGTTCAATCGCCCGGCGACAAGGGGACTTTGGTCTACCCTCTGCGACCGGCGCACGGCCGGGCCGTCAACAGAACGCACCGCGACGGCTCGTCACAGCGTGTGGCCGCCACCTTGGCACGTAGCCGGAGGCCCCGACGATGGCACAACACGCGACGCGATCCCGTTCATTGATCGCCGTCCTTTTGCACTGCCTGCTGGCATTCGCCCTGATGGCGCCGACCACGCTCCTGTTCGACCAGGTCTGGGGCTCGGTCGGGGAGCGGACCAGGTTCGCCCAGTCGGAACGCAACGGCATCCAGTACCTCCGCAGCCTCGGTCAGCTCACGATCGCCCTGACGGATGCGCAGTCCGCCGCGGTCTCGGGGCGCCCGTTCCCGCGGGACACGGTCACCCGCGTGGTCGAGGCCACCGCTTCGGTCGACGCCCGGCTCGGCGGGGACCTGCGCACCCACGAGCGATGGTCCGGGCTGCGCGCCAAGATCGAGGCGCTGGCGGCGCTGGGCGTCATCGACCCCGCCGCGGCGTTCAGCACCTTCGGTGAGGCGACCGACCTGCTCCTTGCGCTGTACAAGGAGGTCCGCGACAACTCGCAGCTGACCCGCGAGCAGGACATCGACGCGTCCTACCTGCAGGAAGGCGCGGCGCAGCAGCTGCCCGAGGCCGTGGTGGCCGCCGGCCGGTTCATGGATCTGGCGGTCATCGCCGCCGGGCGGCCCCGCAACGACCCGGCGGGCACGGCCGCCAACCTGCTCAACGCCCGTGACGCGGTGACCTACCCGGCCAACAACCTCGCCGCCGGCCTGCAGGCCGCGGTCGACGGCACCAGCAGCCGGACCCTCAGTGGCAACCTGCTGAGCCGGCTGGACCGGTTCCGGCGCGGCATGGAGACGCTGACCGCGACGACGGTGCCGGTCGACGGCCGGACCGCGGTGAACACCGCGGCGCTGCGGGACGTCCGCAACGAGGTCCAGACGTCCGCGTCTGAGCTGGCGGCGACGATTCTGGACGAGCTCGACCTGCTGATCGGCGCCCGGATCGAGGACCTGGACCGGCAGCGACAGACGGCGGCGGTCACCCTGGCGGTGGCGGTGCTGCTGGCGCTGGTCCCGCTGACCGTGCGGCTCGTCCGGCCCCGCCGTCGACCGGTCGCGAACCCACCCGTCCCACCGGCCCCCCAACCGGCCGAGGACGTGGTCCCCGCCTGGCGCCGGGAGCCGACCGGTGCTCGCTAGGCTTCGCATCCGCGGCAAGCTCGCGGTCCTCCTCATCGCCCCGCTGGTCGCGATCGTGCTGCTCACGGTCGTCGTCGTGGTCGACCGGGTCGGGCAGGCCGGCCGGGCGGCGGACACCGCGCGGACCGCCCGGGTCGCCGGTGACGTCGGCGCGCTCGTCCAGGACCTGCAGCAGGAACGGCTGATGGCGGTTGGACACCTCGTCCAGGTGGTCGGCCGTTCGCGGCTGCTGCTGCAGACGGCGGCGGTCACCGACCGGGTCACCAACCTCAAGCTCGACTACGCCGGCAACCTGTCACCGGAGGTGGCGGAAGCGATCGACGACGTGAAGTCGCTCGCCGGGCTGCGTGCCTCGCTGGTGGCCGGCAGCGCCGACGTCGAGGGGGTGCTGACCCAGTTCACCGCGGTCATCGGCCGGCTGATCGACGCGCTGCGGCTGATGGACGCGGCCGACGCGACCACCGTCGAGGGCCGGCAGCTCCTGGCGCTGGACGCGCTGCTGCGGGTCGATGAGGGCAACAGCGCCGGCGCCGCACTGATCACCGTCATGGTCGCCACCCGCGCCCAGCGTGACCTCGCCAGGTACCTCGCCAACGCCGCCGCCGTGCAGCCGAACCTGGACCGGTTCACCGCCTCCGGGACCCCCGAACAGGTGGATCTGTACGGTCTGGTCACGGCCGCGTTCGCCTCCCGCGTCGGCGGTGGCTTCGTGGAGAACGTCGAGGCCGACCCGGCCAGGGCGATCGCCGACCTGCGGGTCGCCACGCTGTTCCCGTCGCTGGAGGCCTACATCGCGCTCGGCCGCTTCGTGGAGAAGCGGATCGTCACCGACGTCACCGCCACGATGGCCGACCAGGAGCAGCGGCAGACCACCATTGCGTATGGTTTCAGCGCCGGCATGCTCGCCCTGCTGCTGCTCGTCATCCTGCTGAGCACGGCGATCGCGCGCACGGTCGCGCGGCCGCTGACCCTGCTGACCGCCTCCGCCGCCCGCGTCGCGCAGGTCACCGAGGACGAGCTGGTCCGGGTCGCGGACGACGAGTCCGCCGCGCCCGAGCCGGTGCGCCTGGAGCGGATCACCGTCGGCGGCCGGGACGAGATCGGCGACCTGGCCCGGACCTTCGAGCGCGTGCAGCAGACCGCGGCGCAGCTGGTCGAGCGGCAGGTGGCCAGCCGCCGCAACGTCGCGCAGATGTTCGGTCACGTCGGCCGCCGCACGCAGAACCTCGTCGGCCGGCAGCTCGGCCTCATCGACCAGCTGGAGCGCGACGAGACGGAGCCCGACCGGCTGCGGCAGCTGTACCGGCTGGACCACGTCGCCAGCCGCCTGCGCCGCAACGCCAGCAGCCTGGTCGTCCTGTCCGGCGGTACCGGCACCAACCCGCACCTGGCGCCGCTGGCACTGGCCGACGCGGTCCGCCTGGCGCTCGGCGAGATCGAGGAGTACGACCGCGTCGACGTGCAGCTCACCGGCACGATCATGCTGGCGCCCGCGGTCATCAGCGACCTGGTCCTGATGCTGGCCGAGCTGATGGAGAACGCGACCTCCAACTCGCCGCCGCACACCCGGGTCGCCGTCACCACCGGCGAGAGCGCGACCGACGTGCGGGTGTCGATCGTCGATCACGGCATCGGCATGCCGGCCGAGCGGCTCACGGTCGAGAACGCCCGGCTGGAGCGCCGCGAGCGCATCGACCTCGCCCCGACGGAGGTGCTCGGCCTGTTCGTGGTGGGCCGGCTGGCCCGTCGGCACGGGCTGCAAGTGTCGTTGACCGAAACGCCCGGCGGTGGCGTCACCGCGACCGTCGTCGTCGGGCGGGAGCTACTGGACGGCTCGGCCGCGCCGGTCCCGCGACCGCGGGAGACGATCGCTTCGGTCATCGACATCGGCGCATTCACCCGGGCCACCCACTCGATCGACGGCGGACAGCCGTGGAACGCGTTCGCCGCGCCGCACGCGCTGGCCGCCGCCGCGCCGCCGCCGGCCATCGCCGCCGTTGCGTCGCCGCCGGCCATCGCCGCTGTCGTGGCACCGCCGGATGCCGCCGCCACCGCTGAGATCCCTGCGCAGCAGGGGCAACCATCGCGGCAGGGGCAAGCGTTGCGCCGGCGGGTGCCGGGGGCGCAGCTGCCTGCCGACAGTCAGGCTGCCAGGAACGCGGCGCAGTCCGTGGCGGCTCCTCCCGATCCGAGCAGCGCGCAGGCACTCGTCGAGGCGTTCGAGGATGGTGTACGCCGGGCGCAGCACGACGTCACAGCACCCCCGATCGACCAGACGCCACCGCTCCCGCCAACGCCGCAGCTCCAGTCGCCGCCGGTGCGGCCGGCCACCGCCGATCGGAACCTGAGCAGACGGGTGCCGGGTGCCACGTTGCGGGACCCCGGTGCCATCCCGAGACCGGGGCTCCACCTGGTGGAGAGCCAGCCGTCCCACGATCCCGACAGTGCATTGAACCTTGTCGAGCAGTTCGAATCCGGCGTCCTGCGCGCACTGCGCGAGGTCAGATCAGAAGGATCATCACAATGACGAGTCCGTTCATCCAGGACAGCACGCCCCGCCAATCCTCTGGTGGGCCGTTCAACGCCGCACCGATGAGCACGGAGGTGCAGACCTTCAACTGGCTGCTCGACTCGTTCACGTCCGGCACCGCCGGCGTGGTGGAGGCCATCGCGGTGTCCGCGGACGGCCTGCTGATGGCTGCGTCGGCCTCGAAGGAACGGGCCAACGCGGAGCGCCTGGCCGCCATCGTCTCCGGGATGACCAGCCTCGCCAGCGGCGCTTCCGCCTCGTACAACCTCGGCGGGCTCAACCGGGTCATCGTCGACCTGGTCGACGGCTACCTGTTGATCACCGCCATCAGCGCCGGGTCGGTCCTCGGTGTCATCGCGACCCGCGCGGCCAACCTGAGCACGGTGGCCTACGAGATGACGCTCTTCGCCAGCCGGGCCGGCGCGGCGCTCACCCCGCAGCTCATCGCCGAGTTGAAGAACGCGGTCCAGCGGTGACCGTGCCGCCCGGGCAGGAGCCGCCCGGCATCCGGCCGTATCTGCGTTCACCGGTCGCGCCGGTCTCACCGGCTCCGACGGCAGCGTGGAACCGTCCTGCGCACCGCGCACCGGACAACCCGAGGCCCTATGTCCTGACGGCCGGGCGGGTGCAGGGCGACGACCCGGCGGTGAACCTGGAGACGCAGGTGACGATCCGGCCGGGGGCGCCACCGGACGCCGCGCGGTCCATGCCGACCGAGCTCCAGGCGATCCTCGCCACCTGCGTGTCCCCGGTGTCGGTCGCCGAGATCTCCGCTCAGGCTCACCTGCATCTCGGCGTGACCAAGATCCTCGTCGGCGACCTGTGCGCCGCCGGATTCTTGGACATCCACCAGCTCGAGGTCGACCCCGTCCACAGTCCCGACGTCATCTTGCGAGTAATCCATGGACTCCGTGCGATCTCCTGACGCAGCACCCATACCAGTAAAGATCGTTGTCTCCGGTGGCTTCGGCGTGGGCAAGACCACGACGGTCGCCGCGATCTCCGAGATTCCTCCCCTGACCACCGAGGCCGAGATGACCTCCGCGGGGGTCGGCATCGACAACCCCGGGCACCGCGTCAACAAGGTGACCACCACCGTCGCTATGGACTTCGGCTGCGTGACGATCGACCGCACGCTCAAGCTGTACCTGTTCGGCACGCCCGGCCAGGCACGCTTCGGGTTCATGTGGGACGATCTCGTCCGTGGCGCCCTCGGCGCGCTCGTCGTCGTGGACAGCTCCCGCCTCGACGACTGCTACCCGGCCGTGGACTACTTCGAGCAGTCGGGGCTGCCGTTCGTGGTGGCGGTCAACGCCTTCGACGGCGTGCTCGCCAACGACCTGGAGAGCGTCCGGTGGGCACTCGCCGTCGCCGACCACGTGCCGGTGATCGAGTTCGACGCCCGCGAGCGCCTGTCGGTGCGCGACGCGCTGCTCGTGGTTCTCGACCGGGCCCTGGACCGGGCTGTCAGCGGTTCCCATTCATAGGCGGAGGTTCTGCACGAAGGCGCCCGGCGACGACCGTCGGCGCGGTAACACCGGCCACCCGCCCCTCGCTATTGATGTAGATGCACTGCCCTTCACTGCTACCCAAGTGGAGGGCTTTTGCTTGCGTGGGCAAAAGTTTGGTCTAAGTAGAACGAACTTTCGACGGCGCGGCTATTTCTTTTGGTACAGGCGACCGATACCGTGACGGCTATGCATTGACGGGCGAGTGCCGCCCCGCATCGCGGGATCCCGGCGGCACTCCGGCGCGACGTCATCGCAGCACCACCACAGCACCCCACTCGCTGCGCGCTTTCCCTCCGGGCGTGCCGCACCCGCGTCGCCCCGTTCCCCTGCCTGACGCACCCCCGTGCGCCGTATTCGTCCCGCGCCGCACCGGCCGGGCGGACACGCCTGCCCGGAGAACGACGGCATCAGCCTCCGGAACGGATCGCCCCGCTGACCGCCTGCGGCCTGGGCGGCATCTGCTGTTGAACGAAGGGAATGCACCATGGCAAGGAACAGGATCGATCGCCGTACCCTGCTGCGAGGTGCCCGATGAGGGCGTGGCGCCTGGTCGAGGACGAGCCGGCGGAGCCGCAGCCCGCCCCCGAGCGTCCGCGTGCCGTCGGACGGTACCTGGTCGTCGCGGCGGTCATGCTGGTCGGCCTGGTCGGCGCCGGTGGATTGGCCGCCGCCCAGACCGGGATGTTCGCCGAGCGTCCGGACGGCTGCGCCCAGCCTGACCGCAGCGTCCAGCTGTACGCGGTGGAGCTGCCCAAGGACGGCACGCAGACCCGGATCGGCTACGGCCTCACCCCGGAGACGGCGTCCTACCCGGGCCCGTTGATGGAGATGATGGAGGGGGAGTGCCTCGCCATCACCCTGCACAACCAGGTGCCCGAGGCGACCCTGGCGGCGCTGCGCACCAACCCGAGCCACCCGCTCGGCGTCTCCCTGCACGTCCACGGGGTCAAGTACACCCAGGAGTCCGACGGCACGGTGCAGAGCGGGTCGTACGTCCCGCCGGGCGGCACCCGCACCTACACCTGGTACGCCCAGCCCCGCAACACCAAGACCGGGGCGCAGGGCACCGCCGGGTACTGGTGGTATCACGACCACGTGGTGGGTGGCCCGCACGGCACCCAGGGACTCGCCGCCGGCCTCTTCGGCGGCCTGGTGGTCCGCCGCCCCGGCGACCCGAAACCGGACCGGACCTACACGGTGGTCTTCGGCAACCAGCAGAGCATCAACCTGCGTCGCGGCGCGGCCACCGACACCTGCGCGGAGGTGAACCCGCAGCCCGGCCCGACCTGCCTGGTCGCCCGCAAGGGGGAGCGGGTGGAACTGGTGGTGGTCGGCGCCGGCAACGACATGCACACCTTCCACCTGCACGGGCACTCCTGGGCGGACACCCGGACCGGGGTGGTGAGCAACGGGCAGCCGCTCGCCGACTCCGTGCCGATCATCGACACCAAGGTGCTCGGCCCGGCCCAGACGTTCGGGGTCAGCTTCGTCGCCGGCGACTCGGTCGGACCGGGGCACTGGATGCTGCACTGCCACATGCAGTTCCACTCCGACGCCGGCATGTCGACGATGCTGCACGTGCTGGACGAGAACGGGAACATGCCGTCCGGCATGGACCACCAGCACGCCGCCGCCCCGGCAGCAGCCGCCGTACCCGCCACCGACGACGGCACCCACGTGCACAACTGACGGCCCGGGGCGGCCGGCCTCAGCGTCGAGGACCGGCGGCCCCGGACCCCCACCGCACCCTGCGCCACGTACCGGAGCGGCTGAGGAGGACCCTAGTAGCCTGTGCGGCCAGTTCTCACAGCATCAGGAGCTGTCATGTGTCAACGCGCCACCTGCAAGACCTGCGGCAAGGCCACCTACACCGGATGCGGCAACCACGTCGACACCGTCCTCGCCGGCGTACCCCAGTCCCAGCGGTGCGCCTGCGAAGCCAAGCCCCCGACGGTCCGCTTGCTGTCATGGCTCCGCAGGCGCTGACGCCGTGCGATGCGGGTGCCGCGGGTGCGGGGACGGTTGATGCGATGTACTACTCCGCCGTTGCGGGGAGATGGATGGTGAAGGCGGCGCCTTCGCCCAGGCGGCCCGACGCCTCGATGGTTCCGCCGTGTCCGGTGACGACCTCTCGGGCGAGGGCGAGGCCGAGCCCGAAGCGGCGGTGATCGCC
This sequence comes from Dactylosporangium maewongense, assembly GCF_039531485.1. Lineage (NCBI taxonomy): Bacteria > Bacillati > Actinomycetota > Actinomycetes > Micromonosporales > Micromonosporaceae > Dactylosporangium > Dactylosporangium maewongense. The sequence goes on from NZ_BAAAQD010000027.1 coordinate 31,072, forward strand.
ATGACCCCGCGCGAACCTGGCGAACAGCCGCTCGGCGTCGGCCGGGTCGAAGCCGGTGCCGTCGTCCCGGACGACGACGGTGACGAACGCGCCATTGGCGCCGAGTTCGAGGCTCACGTGGCCGCCTTGCCTGGTGTGGCTGAGGGCGTTGTCGACCAGGGCGGTGAGCACGCGCCGCAGGGCGGCTTCGTGGCCGGGGACCGTCGAGGGTGCCCCGGTGCCGGGCAGCAGGGCCAGCTCGACGTCCTGTCCCCGGGCGCGATCGGCGTGGCAGGCGATGACGTCCGCGGCGACCGCCTCGAGGTCGACCGGAGCGCGGGCGTCGTCGCGGCGGCTGAGCTGGGTGGACAGCAGCAGGTCCTCGACCACCTCACCGAGGTGCCGGGTGCCGGTGACGAGCTGGTCGACGTCGGTGGTGACGTCCGTGACGTCCGCGCCGGCGCGCAGGTCCATCTGGAGCAGTTGCGCCCGGGTGTGCAGCTGGGTCAGCGGGGTGCGCAGTTCGTGGCTCGCGTCGGCGACGAACCGCCGTTGCCGGGCGAGGGCGTCCGCCAGGGGTGCCGTGGCGCGGCGGGCGAGCAACGCCGCGGACAGCAGCGCGATGAGCAGGCCGGCAAGCTCGCCGATCACGAGGGCGCCGAGCAGTCGCTCCCGCTCTTCGTGCTGCTCGTGCCGGCTCAGGACCACCTGCACGGTTTGGGTTCCCCGCGGCAGCGTCAGGGTCAGGTAGCCGCCCTCGCTGCCGGCGATGGTGCTGATCTCGCTCACTCCGCTGGCGCGGACACGCTGGAGCGCACCCTGGTCAGGCAGTTGCGTGGGTGCGCCCGTGGTGGCCCTGATACCACCGCCGGACTCCTGAACGAAGATCCACCCGTCTGGTGGAGGATCGTTCACATCCTCCGCGTGCGCGGCGGTCTGCCGCAGCAGCGCCATGGAGGCGGCGTTCTGGCTGTGGGTCACCACGGCGAAGGCCAGCCCGCCGAGGACCAGCAGGCTCACCGTGATGGCGACCGCGGTCTGCACGGCGATGACGCGACGTGCCCGCGACAGCAGGACCTGGTCCGGATCCGTGCCGGCGGGGGTCCGGCGCTTCATCCGCGCCCGAGCCGATAGCCCACACCCCGGACGGTGGCCACCGCGGCCGTCCCGAGCTTGCGCCGCAGGTAGTGCACATAGGTGTCGACCAGCGCGACGGTGGCGGCCTCGGGAAACACCCGCTGCACGATCTCCTCCCGGGTGAACGCCCGCGCCGGGTGCTGGGCCAGCAGCCGCAGCAGGTCACTCTCGCGGCCGGACAGCGCCACGACGGACCCTTCCGGAGCGGTCACCGTCCTCGTGATCAGGTCGAACGTCGCATCCCCGACCATCAGCTGCTGCCCCGACCGGGAGTGCCCGCGCAGCAGCACCCGGACGCGAGCGAGGAGCTCGTCGACCTCGAAGGGCTTGACGACGTAGTCCTCGGCGCCGGCGTCGAGTCCGGTCACCCGGTCCGGCACGGTCCCGAGGGCGGTCAGCACCAGCGCCGGAACGGTCACGCCGGTCCTGCGCAGCCGGCCGAGCAGGTCGAGGCCCTCGATGGCCGGGAGCCCCCGATCCAGGATCATCGCGTCGTACTGGCGGGTGAGCGCCAGATGCAGGCCGGCCTGGCCGTCCGGTGCGAGTTCGGGCTCGTACCCGGCGCTGCGGAGCAGGCGCAGCAGCAGCGGGCCGAGTTCACGGTCGTCCTCGACCACCAGCACCCTCGCAGCGCTCATGCCCGCTCCGTACTCCTCTCATGCTCGGCCACCGGTCCAGCTTCTCCGCCGGAGATGGGAAAGTTCGAAGATTCGCTTCATAGCATCTGCCGGGTCGTGAGCCGTGGGGCATGACACCGAACTCCTGTCACCGCGGCCATCGTTTTCGGAAGGAATCCCCATGGGCACGGTCAACGGACTGCCGGCACACATCCTGCTCGTACACGCCATTGTGGTGCTGCTTCCACTCGCCGCCCTGCTGCTCGTGCTGACCGCCGTCTGGCCCGCGGCCCGCCGCCGTTTCGCCGGCCCGAACGCGATCCTGTCCGCGCTCGTCGTCGCCCTTGTTCCCGTCACGACGAGCGCCGGCGAGTGGCTGGAGCACCGGGTCGGCGAGACCGCGCTGCTGGACCGGCACACCGAGCTCGGCGACACTGCCATCTGGGCCGCCCTCCCAGTGGCCGTCCTGGCCCTGGTCATCTGGTGGCGGCAACGGGAGACGACGTCGCCGGCGACCCGGCGCACCTACCTGGCGCCGCTGTCGGCCCCGATCACCAGGGCGGTCGTCGTGCTGGCCGTCGTCATCGCCGGCTGGGCCGTCTTCGACACGTACCGCATCGGCGACTCCGGGGCGAAGGCCTCATGGACCGGCACGTTCAGCACCGTCAGCCGGGACGGGCGCGACGGCGACTGATCGCCCGGCAGGTGCCGCTACGTCGTCGACACCGCGGACCCCTGATGTTGCCGACATCGTGTCGCTAATATACCAACGCCGTGTCGGTAACTGGGCCGCGGGCGTCGGCGATCGTTGGAGCTCGGATGCAACGCAAGGCTTTGCTGGTCGTGTATCTGGCGTTGTTCGTGGACATGCTGGGCTTCGGTGTGATCCTGCCGTTGCTGCCGTTTCGGATCGAGCAGCTCGGTGGCTCCGGAGCGTGGGTCGGTGCGGTACTGACCGCCTATGCGCTCGCCCAGTTCGTGATGGCTCCGGTGCTCGGTGCGATGTCGGACCGCTACGGCCGCCGGCCGCTGCTGCTGGCCAGCCTTGCCGGTTCGGCGGTCTCACTCGCCTTGGTCGGTTTCGCCGATTCGCTGCTCATGCTGCTTGCCGCCCGGGTGGTGGCCGGGCTGTGCGGCGGCGCGATCGCTGTCGGCCAGGCATACGCGGTGGACCTGAGCCCTCCGGAAGAACGCACCCGGGCGCTCGGGATGGTCGGCGCCTCGATCGGCATGGGCTTCGTGATCGGCCCAGCGCTCGGCGCGGCACTGGCCGGGCTTGGCTTCACCGGGGTGAGCCTGGTCGCCGCCGCCATCGCGCTGACCAACCTGCTCGCCGGCGCGGTCCTCCTGCCCCGCCGGCCGGCTCCGGGCGACGCGGTGCCGCCGCGGCGAGCGCCTGGCGCTCACACCGTCCTGGCGCACGCGATGCGGCTTCCCACACTGCGGCCGGTCGTCGCTGCGGTCTTCGTCTCCATGTGCGCCTTCGCCGCTATGGAGGCGACGTATGCGCTGCTCGGTGCACGCCGGTACGGGCTCGGCCCGGTGGGGCTCGGCCTGGTCTTCACCGGCGTCGGCGTGGTGATGGCGGTCGTGCAGGGCGGCGTGGCGGGAAGGGCGGCGAACCGGTTCGGCAACCGGCGGGTCGCAGTGGCAGGCGCGGTGCTGCTCGGTGCGAGCCTGGCGGTGCTGCCGTTCGCCCCGGCCTGGCTGGGCTATCCCGCCCTGGCCGTCGTCGCCGCCGGACAGGGCCTGCTCGGCACGGCTGCGGCCGCGCTCATTGCTGAGGCTGGCGGCCGGGCACTGGGCGGGATGCTCGGCATCGGGCAGGCAGCCGCCGCGGCGGCCCGGGCGCTCGGACCGCTCGCGGCCGGTGTCGCCTTCGACCTGCGGCCGGGACTGCCGTACTGCCTCGGCGCCGTCCTCTGCGGTCTGGCTGCCGTACTGCTGCACCGGTCCGGTAACGCCGAGGCGCGTCCAACCACCATCGAGATGGGACAACCGGCGTGATGACAACGTTCGGTCGCCTGGTCGCCCAACGCGGGCCGGATCGCCGGGCCGGACTACTCGTCGTCAGCGTCGAGGCGGCTGACGTCGGAGACGCGACTGGGCAGGGTGACGGTGTGGCCGTAGAAGTTGCGGATCTCGGCGACGACGCGCTCGAACTGGTCGAGGTCGATCGGCTTGGTGACGAACGCGTTGGCGTTGCGGGAGTAGCTGGCCGCGATGTCGCTCTCCGTCGACGACGTGGTGAACACGATGACCGGGATCGACTTGAGCTTGTCCTCCTGCTTGATGAGCGTGAGCGCCTGGCGGCCGTCGACGCGCGGCATGTTCAGGTCCAGCAGGATCAGATCGGGCCGGGGTGCGTCGGTGTAGGGCTCCTCCCGGTGCAGGAACGCCAGGGCTTCCCCGCCGTCGGCCACGTGGTGCAGCTCGCTGCGGATGCTGTGATCCTCGAAGACGCTCTCCATCAGTGCCACGTCGGCGGGGTCGTCCTCGACGAGCAGGACCTGCAGGACGGAACGCTCAGTCGGCATCGCGGTGCTCTCTGCTGGTTGGTCGGCCGCCGGGCGGCGTGGTCGGAGCATCAGGGCCGGCCGTAGCGAGGCGAGGCACCGCTCACGAGCGCGCCCGCGCTGCCGGCGACCTTGACAGCGGTACAGTACGGCACCGTTGCAGCACTGCCCGAAGACCCGGACCGGGAAACCCGCGCCGCCGGTCGACCGCCGGGACTTTCCGGTGCCCACCCGCTGTCAGCGCGGCTCAGCCGGGGTCGGCGGCGCGGAAGGCTTGGCCCGACGTCGCGACGAGGCCCACGGCGACCGCGCCGGCGGCCATGGCCACGAGTGGGATCGCCGTCACCGAGCCGGCCGCGTAGCACCATGAGCCGACGGCCGAGCCGGAGACGATGCCGATCTGGAAGACGATGCCGTACACGGCGTTGGCCGGTTCGGCGGCGCGGCCCGGGGCGCGCCGCAGGACCGCCAGGGAGGTCGCCACCACGAGGACGGAGAAGGTGCCGCCCCACACGAGCAGCATCGGCACGCCGGCGTACGGGGCCGCCGCCAGACCCGCCGACCAGACGCCGGCGAGCGCCACCACGAAGACCACCGAGGCCGCGCGGGTGCCGGTGATCGGGCGGGTGTCGCTGAGCCGCCCGCCGAGGTTGCTGCCGATGACCGCGCAGACGCCGTACACGAGCAGCAGCACGGTCAAGGTGGTGCCGTGCAAACCGAATCGTTCGGCCGCGAACGGGGCCACGTAGGTGAACAGGGCGAAGTGCCCGACCACCGTGGCGAGCAGCACGCCGAGGACGGGGACGAGGCCGGGCAGCCGCAGCACCTCGGGGAGGCGGGGATGGTCCGCGGGGGTGCCGGGCTCGTCCGCGACGGAGGGCACCAGGAAGAGCACGGCCACGGCGAGCAGCAGCGACACCGCGGCGATGGCGAGCAGGGCGGCCCGCCATCCGGCGAGCTGGCCCAGGCCGGTGGCGAGCGGGGTGCCGACGACGAGCGCCGCCGAGCCGCCGACCATCACCCGCCCGGCCGCGCGCCCCCGCGTCGACGGCCGGGCGAGGCGCTGGGCGGTGGGTGCGGCGAGCGCGAAGAACAGCCCGTGCCCGACCGCGGCGAGCCCGCGACCGGCGGCGAGGACCGTGAGGTTGCCGGCGGCGGCGGTCGCGACGTGCCCGACGCTGAACGCCGCCGTGCTCGCGGCCAGGACCCAGCGGCGGTCGAACCGGGCCGTCCACCGCGTCAGCGGGACCGCGGTGCCGCCGGCGACCAGGGCATACCAGCTGACCGTCAGCCCGACCCGGCTCTCGGTGCTACCGACACCAGAGGCGATGTCGCTGATCAGCCCGATCGGGGTGGTCTCGCCGGTGACGACGATGAAGGCCAGAGCCGCCAGGGCGAACGTGGCGACGAGTTCGGTACGCGGATGCATCGGCACCGACTCTGTCACGGCCCGGGCCGGCTCCGCCTCCGAACGTGATCCACGACTCGCGGACGTTCAGTCATCATCCGAGGAGAACGCGCGGGCCAGCAGCGCGGCGATGGCGACACCGACCACGGCGATGGCGACCTGCACGCCGATGACCAGCCAGTCGTACCGGTGACCGGCCACGACCAGGACCTTGTCGCTGCTGATGTCCCACCGGTCGGCGGCCCACGTGCCGGCGACGGCGGCACCCATCCCGATCAGCACGGTGAGGATCAGGCCGATCGGCTGCCGGCCCGGCAGCACGATCCGCGCGACGACACCGATGACCGCACCGAACACGATCGCGGACACGTAATCCTGTGCACTCACCGAGCGACCTCCTCGTCCCGATCCGCCTCGCATTGTGCCGCAGCCGCGCAAGTCAGCCGTAGACGACGGTCACCTGTCGCAGGACGATGCCGACCTTCGGGGCGCCGTCGTCCGGGCTGCTGCCGCCGGGTTTGACGCCGCCGTCGGCGACCTTGTCGATGACGTCCATGCCCTTGGTGACGGTGCCGAAGCGGGTGTAGTCCGCGGGGAGCATCGGGTTGTCGTCGTAGTTGATGAAGAACTGGCTGCCGCTCGTCCCCGGCTCCTGGGTGCGGGCCAGGGCCACCGAGCCGCGGCGGTAGCCGGGCTGGGTGCCGAGGTTCTCCTCCGCGAACTGGTACGCGGGGCCGCCGGTGCTCGTGCCGGACGGGTCGCCGCACTGCAGGACGAACAGCCCGGCCGTCGTGAGGCGGTGGCAGGCGGTGCCGTCGAAGAACTTCTTGCCGGCCAGGTAGGCGAAGCTGGCCACCGCGCACGGGGCGGCCTTGGCCTCCATCGCGATCTCGACCACGCCGAGGTTGGTGGTCAGCGTCATGGTCGCCTTGGTGCCGCCGGGGACCGTGGCCGGCGGTGTGCCGACGTCCTTGATGGCCGGTTGGTTGCCGGCGGCGACCGGCGACCACCGGCACGCGCCGGCAGCGGCCGACGATGACGGCGACGACGGCGATGACGATGCCGCGGATGGGGCGATCCGCTGGCCGAACTGCTGCCCTGGCGACGATGCCGTGGTGCACCCGGCGAGCAGCGACACGGTCACCGCCGCGCTCAGCAGGCCATGCGGTCGACGGATCATGCGTGCACAGTACGACACCCATCAGGCCGGCGGGCGGGGAGCCAGGGCGACGACGAGCGGCAGCGGGATCAGCGCGGCCATCGTGACGGCGAGACCGACCTGGTCGGCGACCCAGCCGATGAGCGCCGGACCGAGCAGGATCCCGGTGTACGTGAACGTGGTCAGCCGCGAGATCAGGGTCGCCGCCGGAGCGCCCCGCAGCCGGCCGACCGCGCTGAAAGTCAGCGGTATCAGCACCGAGGCACCCAGCCCGGCCAGGGCGAAACCGGCCACCGCCACGGCCGGGTGCGGCGTCAGCACGGCGGCCGCGAAGCCGCCCGCGGCGATCGCCGCACCGAGGCGGAACAGCGCGTTGCCGCCCCAGCGGCCGGTGAGCCGGTCACCGACCAGCCTTCCCGCGGTCTGGCCTCCCGTGTACGCGGTGATCGCCGCCGCGGCCAGGCTGAGGCCGGCGTGCCGCTCCTGGTGCAGGAAGATGCCGCCCCAGCCGAGCACCGCACCCTCGTAGACCATGATCGCGGTGGCGGTCAGGCCCAGCACGATCAGGGCGCCGCTCCAGCCGGTCCGCGGGCCGGCGGTGCCGTCCTGCCCGGCCGCGTCGCCGGCCTCGGCTTCCCCGCGCCCGTTCTCCGGCACCAGCCGGGGTCCGAGTGCGAGGCCGGCGGCCAGCAGCAGGGCGCCGGCGGTGACGAGGTGGGCGGCGAGCGAAACCCCGGCGTGCGCCAGGGCGGCGGTGGACAGCGCCGCGACGACCGCGCTGATGCTCCAGGCCGCGTGGCAGCCGTTGAGGACCGGGCGCCCGGCCCGGCGTTCGACGGCGACCGCGCTGGTGTTCATCGCCGCGTCGGTGGTGCCGTGGACGGCGCCGAGCAGGGTCGCCAGGGCGGTGAACCACCACGGGCCGGGCGCGACGGCGATGCCGGCCAGCAGCAGCGGCATGACCGCGAGGGTCACGCGCAGCACCGCCCGGGCCCCCACCCGGGCGGTCAGCGGCCCGACGAACTGCATGCAGGCCAGCGCGGCACCCGCGAACAGCAGCCCGGTGAAGCCGAACCGCCCGTCACTGAGCTGGTGGGCGTCCTTGATCGAGGGCGCCCGCACGATGTAGGTCGACAGCGTGAGCCCGTTGAGGAAGAACACGGCGGTCACGGCCCACCGCCCCGCTGTCCTCACGACCGGCTGATCGACGATGGTCTGGTCACTGACGGTCATGCACGCCACCCACTCTCGGCACGGACCCGGGCGGGCCCCACCTCGATGACGAACGGAGACCGGCCGAAACCGACAACCACCGGCAAGATCTGGTCAGGTCGTGATCGGCTGGGCAGTGATCACGACATTGTCGCGGTAGTGCCGGGTCGCGCTGTCGAACGGACCGCCGCAGGTGATGAGGGTGAGTCGCACGGCGCCGTCGCGGGCGAAGTACCGCTGCAGCGGGATCGCCGTCTTCGGGTGGATCTCGCGGGCCACGACACCGAACCGGTGCATGGTGCCGTCGCCGCCGGTGACGTCGATCCGGTCGCCCGGGCCGAGGTCGCGCAGCTTGAAGAAGGCCCCGCCACCCTGCCGGGCGCTGTCGACGTGGCCGGCGATGACGATCGACCCGGCGGTGGCCTCCAGCCCCGGCCCGTACCTGTACCAGCCGACGACGTCGACGCTCGGCGGCACCGCGAAGTCGCCGGTGCGCTCGTCCACGCCGACCGGGTTCACGGTCGCGTTCACGCCGAGCTTCCCGATGCGCAGCCGGGCCGGTGGCACCGCGGCGACCGCGGGCGGCGGCGCACCGGCGGCGATCGGCGCACCGCCGCCGGACGGGGAGGGTGTCGCGGAGGCGAGCGCCGCCGCGTCGGCCGCTCCGACCGTCGGCGCCGGTCGCTGCGCGCAGGCCGCGACCGCGGCACCAGTGAGCAGCACGGCTCCGATCATCACGGCGACCCAGGCCGCCGGCCGGCCGGGGCGCGCCCCCGCAGCAGTCTGCGGGGACGCGCCGTCGCTCGACCGGGCCGGCATCACGCCCGGACCCCGCCGACCACCCGTCGTGCGCCGCGGCGCAGGACCAGCGCACCGCCGAGCAGCAGCATCAGCCCGGCGCCCGCCGCCGCGTAGGTCCAGGCGGCGGGGCCCCGGTCGGCGGTGCCGCCGGTGCCGGAGTTGACGCTTCCGGGCGTGCCGTGCAGGCCGGTGATGGTCTGGGCCACCACCCCGAGGGTCTTGCCCTCCGCGGAGCCGACGGCGTAGACGATCGTCGAGGTGCCCTCGGCCAGGTTGACGTCCGCGGCGGGGATCGCCACCGTGCTCGTCCCGGCCAGCACGACGTCGGCGCTCACCGTCCCGGCCGCCAGGTCGGCCTTGGCCTCGTTCGGGTTGGTGAGGTTCTTGAACACCGGCTGGCGGCCCGCCCGCACGTCGACGGCCGGCGCCGCCGCCGTGTGCCGCACGACCAGCCGGGCCTTGCCCGGGGCGAGGGTCTTCGTGTCGTTGACGAACGGGGTCAGCGTCGGCTTGCCGTCGGCCGTCAGGTGCGCCACCAGGCTGATGTTCGCGTCGGCGGGCACGGCCGCCTGGTCGACCTTGACGACGGGGCTGGTGACCGGGTCGCCGGGCTTGACGATGACGATGTCGTACCTGCCGGCCGGCAGGTCGAGCGGCCCGGCGACCTTCGACGGCTGGAAGTTGTCGAGGGTCTTCTTGCCGTTGACGTACACGTCGACCGGCTGGCCCGGAATCCCGTGCACCACCGACACCTTGCTCGACCCGGCGGCGTGCGCCGGCAACGCGACCAGCAGCGTGGCCGCGGCGACGGCGCCGAGCGCCCCGGCTCCGGCGGCGATGCGGCGCAATGTCAGACGAATGCTCATGGTGAAGCCCTTCCAGTTCCGGACACGCGAGCGGCTTGCTCCGTCGCCAGGTCCTTCGTGCGCCGGAGGGCGTCGCGGATTCAGGCGGTGGAACTTGCCACGAATCGCATCCAGCCGGGGGTCGCGACACGTACCTGCTTCGATGCGGTCGAGCCGGGCGTCGCCGCACTCGCACACTTGCGGACGTGGTCGACTGGTACATGCAGGCCGAATCTCGACGGCCGTGTTCAGGTTGTAATACGGCTGCGGCGGCGCGATGCGATCGCGACCGCCTCTGATTCGGGCCATGCAGGTCGGCGGACGGCGTAACGTCTTGGACGAGTACGCGTCGGCGCACCCTCGGCGCGGTGGGTGATCGGCCGCGAACTGGCCTCTGCTGTGCATCTGCCGTTTCCGAACCGGGCGGCGGACCGGCATGGATGCCGGGAAGGTAGCCGCCATATGAGCACGCGGGAGACCCGCCCGGTAGCGGCCCCACCGGGACCGGTGAGGACCTTGCGCCGTAGTAGGCGATGGCCGCTGCGGTCATACCTGATCGGGCTGTTGATGCTGTTCGTGGTCACGGCCGGCGCAGGAATTTGTGCGGGGTGGGTGCAGGCCCGCCACGACGCGGTGTCCGCCGCCCGGGCGGACGCGTCGATGGCGGCCCGTCTGGCGGCGCGGCAGATCGGCGAGCACCTCGCCGTCGTGCGCGGCACCGTTGAGTCCGTCGCGTCCAGCGCGGGCGTGGCGCAGGTGTTCGCCGACCCGAGCGCCTGCCGGCTGGCATTCTCTCTCGGCGGCGCCGACGACGGGCACCTGGACGTCGTGCGCCCTGACGGGACCATTGCATGCTCGTCCAGGCCACCGCCCGACGGCCAACCGACGAACGCCTACACCAAAGCATCGTGGCTGCCCGACGCGGTGCGCACGCCGCAGGCCGTGGCGCCGGTCCGCGACGACCGCACCGGACGGCCCGCCTTCCTGGTCACCGCCGTGATCCCCGGACTCGGCCTGGTAGCCGCGTTCGTCGACCTGACCGCCCTCGGCGCGGCGGCGGGCAATCTGTTCGGCGGAACCCGCCACCTGGAATTCGTGATCACCACCGAGGACGGCTCGATCGTGCTGACGCGGTGGCCCGACGGGTCGCGGTGGGCCGGCACCCCGGTACGCGACAGCCGATTCGCGATTACCGATGTCGATACCGGTGTCGGGGTCGACGTGACGGGGCTGCCCCGGTTGTATGGCCGGACGGCCGTCGAGGGCACCGGCTGGCAGGTCCTGGCCGGCGCGGACCGGTCGGCCGCGCTGGCCGGCGCCGACCGGCTGGCCCGGCGCCAGGCCCTGATCGTGGCGCTCGGCCTGCTCGCGGGGCTGCTGGCCACCATGGTCGTGCAGCGGCACGTCACCGCCCCGATCGGCAGGCTCCGCACCGCCGTACGTACCGCCACCACCTCCGGCAACCTGGACACGACCGTCACGGTGTCCGGCCCGCGGGAGGTCGCCGAACTCGGCGAGGACTTCACTACGCTGCTGGCCGCCGTCGACCGGGAACTGCGGGAACGCCGCCGCGCCGAAGCAGCTGCCCAGGAGCACGAACGCAACTACCGGCAGATGTTCGACGCCAGCCCCAACCCCGTTGTGGTCTTCGACGCCGGCACCCTCGACATCGTCGCCGCGAACGCCGCCGCTGTCGCGTACTACGGCCGGCCCGAAGACGCTCTGCTCACGATGACCTACACCGGCCTGCTCGCGGCGGAGGAACCCACCGTGCCGGCCGCCGGCACCGCGGCAGCCGAGCCGGTCGAGCGTGACCAGCCGCAGCGCCATCTCAAGCACGACGGCACCATCACCGAGGTCAGCGTCACCACCTACCTGACGTCCTTCGCCGGGCGGAAGGTCCGCTGCGCCGTCATCACCGACGTCACCGAACGCGAGCACCTGCAACGACGCCTGCGCCAGTCCGACCGCCTCGAAAGCCTCGGACAGCTCGCCGCCGGAGTCGCGCACGACTTCAACAACCTCCTCGGCATCATCAACGGCTACGCCGGCATGGCCGCCGCGGACCTGGAGCCGGCCGCCGCCGCTGACCCCGCCTGGCGCACCCTGCACGCCGACCTGACCGAGATCGTCGCCGCCGGTGACCGCGCGACCGCCCTCACCCGGCAGCTGCTGTCGTTCGCCCGCGCCGACCCCGCACCCGAGACCCGGGTCCTGGACCTCAACACCATCGTCGCTGACCTCGGCACCCTGCTGCGGCGTGCTCTCGGCGAGGACATCACCCTCATCACCGACCTCACCGCGCAGCCGTGGCCGATCAGCGCCGACCCCGGCCGCCTCGAGCAGGTCCTGGTGAACCTGGCCGTCAACGCCCGCGACGCCATGCCCGGCGGCGGTGTCCTCACCATCGAGACCGCACCCGTAACCGTCGATGAGCATTACGCCGCCCAGCACCCGGGCGCACGAACCGGCCGCTACATGCGGCTGCGAGTCAGCGACACCGGCACCGGCATGGACCGAGCCACCCTGGAGCGCGCCTTCGAACCGTTCTTCACCACGAAACCCAAGGGGCACGGCACCGGCCTCGGCCTGGCCACCATCTACGGCATCGTCACCCAGGCCGGCGGCCACGCACAGATCTACTCCGAACCCGGCCACGGCACGACCATCATCACGCTACTCCCGGTCACCGATGACCTCACCGAACCGGACGCCACGCCGGCGGAGCAGCACCGGCCGGGCGCCGGCGAGACGATCCTGCTCGTCGAGGACGACGACAACCTCCGCGCGATCACCGAACGCGTCCTGCACAACGCCGGCTACACGGTCCTGTCCGCCGCCACGGTCACCGACGCCCAGCAGCTCGCCGCGGTCGACCCCGACATCGCGCTGCTGCTCACCGACGTGATCCTGCCCGACATGCACGGACCCGCCCTCGCCGCCGCACTGCACCGCGCCCGACCAGGACTGCCCGTCATCTATCTGTCCGGATACACCGAAACAATCCTCGCCAGCCGCAGCGCCATCCCGGCCGGCGCGACCTTGCTCACCAAACCGGTCAGTGCCCACCAGCTCCTGCGCAGCGTCACCCGCGTCCTGGACCACACAACAGCGCAGGCCCCCGGCCCGCGGCCGCACTGACGCGGCTCCGCGGCGCTTCGAGCGAACGGCGTCCATCGCCGACATCGAGGGGGGTCGGCGGGGCGAAGCCCGGCGGTCTCCACGCGGTCAGACGGGGTACAGCAACCTACCGGTCAGAGGGTCCTGGCCGTAGCGCAGACACAGGTCCGCCAGCACGTCCTCATGCGTCACGGCCACGTTCATGACCGTGTCGTTGCCGGCGTAGTAGACGACGACCGTGCCGTCGGCCTCGCGTACCAGGCCGCAGGAGAAGACCACGTTCGGCACGTGGACGTAGTCGGTGTCGGGGACGCGGCAGTCGGCGCGCGACGGAAACAGGATCGGGATGCTCGACACGCGCACCACGCTCGGGTCGTCGAGATCGTGCAGGGCGACGCCGAGCACATACGGATTGCCGTCCATCGTGGCGCGTACGCCGTGGAAGACGTTGAGCCAGCCGTGCGGCGTACGCACCGGCGGCGCACCCGGCCCGATCTTGTCGGAGAAGGCGCTCGGGCCCACGCCCGTACGCAGCACCGGCTCGTCGGCGACCTCCCACGGCCCGGTCCGGAAGTCGTCCGCGTAGCCGATCCTGACCTGCGTGTACACGCCGCCGATGTCGCCCGGACCGACGTCGTTGGGCCGGAACAGCCCGACGTACCGCCCGCCGATCCGCTCCGGGAACACGACCACGTTGCGCATGTCCCGATCGAGCATCGGACCGTGCCTGGTGAACGTGGTGAGATCGTCGGTGAGGGCGAGCGACACGCGCACCCGGTTGCGAATCCCGGCGTGGTAGGCGCTGTACGTGACCGCGAACGTGCCCTCGACCGGGTTGATCCGGGCGTCCTCGACGCCGCCGGATTCGGTGTCGACGAGGTGCCGCCGGTCGACGCCGTCGACGCACACGTCCCGCTCGGTCGCCGGCGACAGCACCGGCCGCGGGTGCACGGTCCAGTCCGTGACACCGTCGGCGCTGACCGCGAGGCCGAGCACGCTGATCCCGCAGCGCAGGTGCGACCGGAACAGCAGCGCTGTCCGGTCCGCGAGCCTCGCCGCGCCTGCGTTGTGCACGGTGACCACCTGAAGGTGCGGCTCACGCCAGACGGCGTTGACCTGTCGCGCGGTGAGGATCGGATTGGCCGGATGCCGCAGGACCGGACGGTCCAACGACACGGCACCGGTCGTCGCATCGCCGAAGCAAACGTCGCGCGTCGTCACAGCGCCCACGGTCGCACGCGTCCGGCCGTCCCGGGTCACTCATCGAGGGCGACAACACCTGGACCTCACCGACGGTCCGACTCCCCTCAGCGTCGATGATCTCAGTGAACGGAGCCGAGCCCATCGAGGTCCGCCGCGACGAGGGGCAGCTCGGCCTCGCACAGCGCGAGCACGATGTCGTCCTTGGTCGTGAAGTACGAGTACACGGTGGGGCGTGCGAGTCCGGTGCGGTTGGCAAGGGCGGCGAAGCTCAGTGCGGCGTAGCCTTCCTCGAGTAGAACGTCGCGAGCCGCGGCCAGCAATGCGAGGCGCTGCTGGGCACGGTGCTCGGCGACGGTGGCCGCGTTGATCCTCGGCATGGCCCCTGTGCTACGGCCAGCACGGATGGTGCCGTACCGCCGAGGAAAGCGGCCGAACGTCCCGGCGGCGGCGGGTAGTTCGGCCATGACCCGGGCGTCGCGCCGGTGGCACGTTGGGAGGTGTGAGCCCCGCCGACATGACAGGAGCCGTGCCATGACCGTCCTAGCCCGGCCGGTGCTCGTCGGACTCGACGACGCCGACGACGAACTGGTGGCCGTGCGGGCCGGAGCCGTCGAGGCGCGGCTACGTGACCAGCCGCTGCATCTGTTCTCGGCGTTCGCCCCGCCGCCCCCGGATGCGCTGCCCGAAGCGCGGTGGCAGCCCCGTGACGAGGCACTGGCCCGGATGATGCGGGCGGTCGCCTTGGCGGGCCGGTCGATCGACGTCGACGCCCGGATGGTCTGCGGCGACCTCGCCGGCGCCATGGTCGCCCAGGCACCGCATGCGTCGCTGGTCGTCCTGGCCTCGGCGGCGGCTCGCCCGGACAGCGACTCGGAGGCATGCTCGGTGGCTCGCAGCAGCGCCGTGCCAGTGCTCGTGGTGCCGGCGCGGCCGGCGACGCAGGACGCCCCGGTGACGGCCGGGCTGGCCGGCGGCGCCGCGTCCGACGCGGTCCTGGAGTTCGCCTTCGATGAGGCAGCGCGCCGCGGCGTGCCACTGCGCGTGGTCCACCTGAGCGACGCCGCGACGGCGCGGCACTGGCACCGGTCCGACTTCCTGGCGGGCCTGTCCGTGCCGGCGCCGCCGTCGATCGGGTTGACGCCGACGGACCTGGCCGAGCGGCTCCTGGCGGAGGCGCTTGCCGGCTGGCCGGCCCGGTACCCGGACGTGCCGATCGAACGGTGCATCGTTCACGGCCCCGACGTGGAGCACGGCATCGCGGCCCTGACACGGGACGCCTGCATGATGGTGGTGGCCGCGCGGAGCCGGCTTGAGACCGGCGCGCGGATCCTCGGCCCGGTCACAGGCGGACTGCTGCGCGATGCGGGCTGCCCCGTGGCGGTCGTTGCCGCTGCGGACCGGCTGCTGAGCGCGCCGAACGGCGACATCTGCGGGTAGCCGAGCGAACGATCGGGCATGTGCCGGGACCGGGGAGCCGCGCTACGACGGCCCGGGCTTCTCCTGGCGGACGACGGCGACAGGGCAGGCCGCGTGCTGGACGGCGGTGAGCGACACCGAGCCCAGCAGCAGCCCCGTGAACCCGCCACGGCCGCGGGAGCCGACGACCAGCAACCGGGCGCCGGCGGACCGGTCGACGAGCACGGCGGAGGCCCGGCCGCGCACGGTGATCGTGCGGAAGTCGACGTCCGGGTACTTCTCCCGCCACCCGGCGGTCGACTCGGCCAGCGTACGATGCACGTCCTCGCCCACGTCGTCGGCGTCGACGATCAGCGGGTCGTCGGGGCGGCCGGCTGAGCCCGCCCGCCGGTGGGCCAGGACGGCCGTCAGGCCGGCGCCGCACGACGCCGCGTGCTCGAACGCGAAGCGCAGCGCGTCGCCTGCGTCGTGCGAGCCGTCGACCCCGACCACGACCCGTCCCGCTTCCGGGCCGGGCGGGCGGTCGAGGTGCCGCACGACCACGACAGGGCAGGGGGCGTGCATGGCGACCTGCGTGCTGACCGAGCCCAGCAGGAGACCGGCGAAGCCGCCGTGGCCGCGGCTGCCGACCACCACCTCGGCGGCGGTCCTGGCGGTGTCCAGCAACGCCACCGAGGCCGGCTCCGGCCGGATGGCCGTGGTAAGCCGCACTGCGGACGCAGCCGCTCTCGCCCGGTCGGCGGCCTCGGCGACGATCTGCGCGGCCGCCTCCTGGATCCCGAGCTCGAACGGTGACGGCGACGGCGCGACGACCGGCGCGTAGATCGGCGGCGGCCACTGGAACGCGTTCAGGATGTGCATCGGCCGGCCCCGGCGCACCGCCTCCGCGGCTGCCCAGTCGACAGCTTCCAGGCTCGGTGGGGAGCCGTCGACGCCGACGACGATGGTGTGTTCGGCAACCATGGTGACCTCCCTTGACGGTGCCACGGGGTGAGCTCCTCCGCCGGAGCGCGCGTGGCGGCCGGGGAGCCGCGGTCACGCGGCGCCGGCCGTGCAGAGCCAGTCGGCCGCCGCGCCGATCGCAGCCGCGAACGACTCGGTGCTCTCCGGCGCGGGACCGTCGCCGACGACCAGCACGTGACGCAGCTCCGGCAGCTCGCCGGCGGCGTGTCGGTCGACCGCCTCGTAGCCGATGTTGAGCCCCGGCCATCGGGCCTGCCGGACAACCACGACCGGGCGTGCTGCCAGGTGAAGTCGTGCCGGACCCAGGCGTAGCCGGCCAGATCGGCTCGCTCGCGGTCGGCCGCCGTCTTCTGTGTGCGTTCGCTCATCGGATGCCATCCTCGTTCTGAGGAGCGGCTGAGTCGCGGGATGCTTGTCGTATCCAGCGTCGCGCGGATCGCCTGGCACGCCCAGCACCGTTGGTCCCGAGCGGCCGGCCCGCGCCGCGTTGCGTCGCGCCCGGCGGTGGGGTGGCGGCACGGGACCTTCGGCCCTGACGATCTCCGCCATCACCGCGTCACGGTGGCCGAGTGAGGCCGATGTGCGGGCCGCGTACCGACCTGTACGAGGTCCGGATGGCGGTCGGCCACTCCTGCCGCCGCTGTCACCTGGAGGTGGATCATGAAGATCGCAACCCCGCTCTTCAGCGACCGGGTCGACGCGGGCCGCCGACTGGGCCGCAAGCTGACCCGGCTGCGCGGCCCGGACGTCGTGGTGCTGGGCCTGCCCCGCGGCGGCGTGCCCGTCGCCGCCCAGGTCGCCGAAGAGCTGAACGCCCCGCTGGACGTCATCGTCGTGCGCAAGCTCGGCGTGCCGTGGCAGCCCGAGCTCGGCATGGGTGCCATCGGCGAGGACGGCGTGCGCGTCCTCAACCAGCGCGTCATCAACCTGGCCGGGATCGGCGACGAGCAGCTGGCCGCGGTCGAGCGGACCGAGCTGGCGGCACTGCGCCGCCGCGCGAGGCTGCTGCGCGGCGACCGGCCGGCGATCGACCTGGCGGGGCGGACCGTCATCATCGTCGACGACGGCATCGCGACCGGGTCCACCGCACGGGCCGCCGCGTGGGTCGCCCGCGCCCGGGGTGCCGCCCGCGTCGTCCTCGCCGTCCCGGTCGCGCCTGCCGAGGCAATCGAACCGCTGCTGCGCGACTGCGACGAGCTGGTCTCCGTCCGGTCGCTGAACAGGCTGTCGTCGGTCGGCCAGTCGTACGAGGACTTCACGCCGACCACCGACGACGAGGTCCGCGACCTGCTCATCCACCACAGGGCGGCGAGCCGCCCGGCAACGGCCCAGGAGCACTGGCACGACGAGCAGGTCGTCACCTGTCCGGAAACCCTGCGCCTGCCCGGCCGCCTCACCGTGCCCGCCGGCGCCGACAGACTCGTCGTGTTCGCCCACGGCGGCGGCAGCAGCCGGCACAGCCCGCGCAACGAGTACGTCGCCGCGGTGATGCACCAGAGCGGGCTCGCCACGTTGCTGTTCGACCTGCTCACCCCGGACGAAGCGGCCGACCGGGCGCAGGTGTTCGACATCGAACGGCTCGCCGGCCGGCTCACCGAGGTCACCGCGTGGGTGCGCCAGCACCCGCTGTGCGCGACGCTGCCGGTCGGCTGGTTCGGCGCCAGCACGGGCGCGGGCGCGGCGTTGTGGGCGGCCGCGGAGCCGCATGCCGGCGTCGCGGCGATCGTCTCCCGGGGCGGTCGCCCCGACCTGGCCGGGCGGCGGCTGTCCGCGGTGACCGCACCCACCCTGCTCATCGTCGGTGGCCGCGACACCCGGGTCCTGGAGCTCAACCGGGCCGCGCAGGCCCAGCTGCGCTGCCCCAACCACCTGTTCGTCGTGCCCGGCGCCACGCACCTGTTCGAGGAGCCGGGCACCCTGACCACCGCCGCCCGGCAGGCCCGCGGCTGGTTCCTGAAGCACGGCCTACGGCAGGCCACCGGGCTCAGGGGGTGACGACGACCTTCAGTCCGGCGCGCCGGACCGCGGTGCGGAACGCCTCCGTGGCCTGGGTCAGCGGGAAGCGGTGTGTGACGAGCGACGCGACGTCCACCCGCCCGCGCTGGACGAGGTCGATCGCGCGCGGATAGACGTGGTTCATCCGCCGGCACATCGCGAACGTCAGGCCCTTGCGCCGGGCCGCCCCTGCGGGGAACGTCGTCGTGTCCTCGTCCGGGATGCCGACCAGCACGACCCGCCCGCCGGGTCGGGCCGCGGCGACCGCCGCATGCACGGCCCGGTCGTTGCCGGCCACCTCGAACACCACGTCGGCGTCGACGCCGTCCAGGTGGTCCGCGGTCTCGGCGGTCACGGTCTCGTCGGCGCCGAGTCTGCGTGCCGCATCCGTGCGGTGTACGAGGGGATCCATCGCCACCACACGGGTCGCGCCGGCCACCCGTGCGAGCTGGATCAGCAGCAGGCCGATCGGTCCGCAGCCGACGACCGCGACCGACCCGCCGAGCCGCAGGTGCCCGAGGTCGAAGGCGTGGACCGCGACGCCGAGCGGCTCCAGCATCGCGCCGTCGGTGTCGGAGAGGTTGTCGGGCAGCGGGTGCAGCAGGCTCGTCGGCCAGGCCAGCCATTCGCGCAGCGCGCCGTCCAGCTCGCCGTGTCCGGCGAAGCGGACGGTGGGGCAGAGGTTGCCGTACCCGTCCAGACACCTGGCGCACCGCCCGCACGGGATGGCCGGGTCGACGGCGACGCGGCGCCCGTGCAGCGGACCGCCCGCCACGACGCCGGCGAACTCGTGACCCGGGACGACCGGCCGGGTCAGCTGCGCGTCGCCGATCCCGCCGTGGGTGAACCAGTGCAGGTCCGAGCCGCACAGCCCGACGGCGGTGACCCGCACCAGGCTCATGCCGTCGCCGGGGACCGGGCGAGGTTCGCTGGTGCCGCGCAGCGCGCCGACACCGTGCAGCCGCACCGCCATGCCCGTGCTGTCGTCGCCCATTCAGCCATGATGACCCACCGGGTCGCGGACCAGCTCGCACGGTGGCGAACGGGTCAACGCCAGGACCCGCGACATGCTCGCCGCGGCCGATGCCAGCTGTCCTGGAGCATCAACAACCGGGCTTCTTCGGATTCGTCATCGGCGGCGTCGTGATGATGTCTCGGTGATGATGAGCGTTGGCTGGAACGTGGCGCGGGCCAGCCAGGCGGGGGAGGCCGCCGAGTGTCGGTAGAGGGCGGACCGTAGCGTGGCGCGATGGGAATGTACCCGGAGTACAAAGAGATACCGGCGGCCCTGCTCGCCCGGCTGCTCGAACACCCCGATGACGAGGAGTGGGTCGACGGGCTCCTGTTCGAGGCCGGTGATGCGGACGCGACGACTGCGCCGGGTTGGAGCGCGGCGGCGAGTTACTCGACCCTGACTGACGAGGAGCTTCGCGCGCGCTTCACCTGGCCCCACCTGACCTTCTCCGCCGCGCAGCAGCGCCGACTCGGCGCCCTCGACCTCGGCAAGTACCCGGATCCGGACTGGTTCAGCCATTTCCTTTTCGCGGCCGACACCCCAGAGCGGATCGATCTGGCAGGCGTGCTCAGCGACGACTGGGACGAGCGGAACGCCGCCTGGGAGAAGATCGTGCAGGTGCCGGTCCACGTCGCGCACCACAGCGCCTACCGCACAGGAGACACCGAGTACGGCTTCCACACGAACGTGCCCTGCTACGGCATCGGTGAGTACCGCACAGCCGAGGTTCTGGCCTCCGTGTGGGACAAGATCGAACGTGTCCTCGCCGCCTACCCCGAGCTGACCAACCGCATCATCGAGCGATTCGAAGCGCAGATCAGGTACTACTACGGCTGCGTCGCCCGAGGCAGCGTCGACCTCAGCGTGTGCTGGTAGCGCATGGCAGACAAGCACGCAGAAGCCCGTCTCCTCATGGGAGCCGCAGCCGCGGGCCTACTCCATGCCGGATTCAGTCTCTACTGGGCGTTCGGTGGTCGCTGGCTGCTTCCGACGGTCGGCCAGTGGGCAGTGACCGTTGCGCGAGAATCGCCAGTCACTGCCGGCTTGTTGCTGGTCGCCGTCGCTGCGGTGAAGTGCACGGTCGTGGTCGTGCCTCTGGTGACCAGCAGAAGGTCGCTCCCTCGCCCGGGCGCGTGGCGAGCGTTCGCGTGGCTGGCCGCCATCGTGCTCACCGGATACGGGGCGTTGAACTCCATCGCGGCCTGGCTCGTTCTGGGTGGTGTGCTGCGACCGGAGGGTGGCTTCGATCGGCAAGCGATGCTCGGCCACGCCTACCTTTGGGATCCGCTGTTTCTCGTGTGGGGTCTGCTTCTCGGAGCCGGCCTGCTCATTGGCAGCAACGACCGGCGAAGGCGTGCGCGGGCGAGCGCGTAGCACGCCGACGGTTGTGCGTGCACCGGTCGACCGGGCAACGGCGGCCGGCGGCTGTGCGGTGCGCGGGTACTATTGTCGATCGCACTCGCCGAGCGGCACGGAGGCCTCGATGAGGACTGAGCTGGTCACCGAG
Organism: Dactylosporangium maewongense; assembly: GCF_039531485.1. NCBI lineage: Bacteria > Bacillati > Actinomycetota > Actinomycetes > Micromonosporales > Micromonosporaceae > Dactylosporangium > Dactylosporangium maewongense. Next base: position 51,965 of record NZ_BAAAQD010000027.1, read on the forward strand.
GACATGATCGCCGGGTATCGGGAGCTGGCGAGGCTCGACCCGGCCGTCGGCGTTCCCGAGCTGGCTCACGGCCTCAACAGGTTCGGATGGCAGGTTCGACACGAACAACCAACGCAAAGCCTTCCCTACTTCGAGGAGGCCGCCGACCTCTGGCGGGTCCTGGCGGCCGATGGAGCCGCGGCGCACCTGGCCAGCGCGTCGCGGGCGTTTGCCTCGCTGGCCCAGCTGTACTCGTACGTCCACGACGACGAGCGCGCGTTGGCCGCACGGCACCAGGCTGCGGCGTACGCCCGGCGGGCCAGCCCACAACCGGCGGATGTCGACACGAGGGTCCTCATGGCGCTCGCGTCCGGGCTTGCCGAGGCCGGGCAGTTCGCGCAGGCCGCGACCGTGCAGCGTGAGGTCGTCGACAGCCACCGTACGGCCGGACCGCAGAACGGCCCCGACCAGTCGACCATGACCATGTGGGCACTGCTGGACCTGGCCATCTATCTCGACCTTGCCGGTGAGACCGACGCGAGCCTCGACATCGAGCGCGCGATCCTCGCACAGCAGCGCCACGAGGCCGAAGCCGATCCCACGTGGCTGCCGATCCTGGCGATCTGGACGGCGGGATCGTCGGTCTGGTTCGCCGAGAACGGCCATCCGAAGGCCGCGCACGGACTCCTGCGGGAATCCGTCGCCGCCTGCGAACAACTACCCTCCGCCGGAAGCGACGCCAACTACCAGTTCCGCCGGGCCGTCCAAGGGGCACTCTTCGCCCGATCCGGCACCCGGGACGAGCGGCCCCGAGCCTGCCGACCGACCCCGGTCGGCGTCGCGGCGCACGCGCGCCTGCAACCAGTCGCCGGGCTGAGCTTGCACCGGTGGGCCTTCAGCCTCCGAGAGACGTACCGCGCGGGCCTCCTCGACATCGACGAAGCGATCGCGGCCCATGCCGATCGCCTCCCACCCGACACGGACCGCCTCGCCGAGCTCGGCACCCTGACCCGCCGCCGCGCCATCCGCGCCTCGGTACTCTTCGACCTGCCCCGGCACGTCCACGACGAGATGACCCTGACGCTGGCCCGAAGCGTCGAACTCGAGCGCGAACTGCACCGCACCGCGCCCGGCCCTGAATCCTCCCGGCGACTGGTCCGAGCCCTGACCGATCAGGCCATGGGCCACCTCGCCACCGGCGACTACGCCACGGCGACCGACGACCTGCGCGAAGCCCTCGCCGTCCACGCCACCGCCGACAGCGCCTGACCTGCCAAAAACCCGCATCTGCCGCAGATCTCGCGCGGCGCTCGGGAACGAAGCCGACCACCGGAAAGATCCGCTCGCGCACGACGGCGAGGAGCGCCTTCGCCCGATCGAGCTTGTCGCCGGTCGTGATGTACTCGACCTCGCCCGGACCGCCCGGTGGTGCCGACGGTCACTCCGGAGCCCGTTCATGCTGCGTACAACCCAGCCGTCCTCGGGTTGGCTGGAGATGTTATGCCGTACCAAAAGAACGATGTCCTGGTGATCAAAGGGCTGCGATACTGCTCGGGCCATGATGGTGTGATCGTCCTGTGGGAGCTGACGGGCAAATGACCGAACCACCGAAGTTCCAGTACGTCCCGCTTCCGCCCGTGAACACGTACGCCATCCTCGCTGCCGTGTTCGCCTTCGTCGTCTTCCCACCTCTAGGGATCTACTTCGGGCGTAAGGCCAAGGAGCAGATCGCGCAGAGCGGAGAACGCGGGATCGAACTGGCCAACGTGGGTGTCATTGCTGGCTGGATCCTGAGCGTGCTCTACGGATTGTTCATGATCGTGTGGTGCAGCGTGGTCGGCATCGCGGTCTTGGGCGGATTCAACGGAGCGAACTGAGCGGCGAGCATCCGGCAGCGTAGGTGGTGGCAGCTCCCGCATGCCCGTTGGCCATCCGCACATCAGCGTAAGACGTTCTTGTCAAGCTCTTGGGTCGGGTGCCTCGTTCGTCGTCTGTCCCTGCATAGCTAATCCGGGGGCTGGCGGTGACGGGTCTGATCGCGGGCACCGCCGTGCTGGTGTTGGCTGGTTCCGATGACCTGGGGCTGCTCGTCGGGGCCGGTTGCTACGCGGCATCCGTCACCCTGCTCGCGCTCTACGGCCACGCCGCGCTCACGGGCCGGATCGGGCTTCAAGTTGATCGGCGGGGAATACAGTTCGGTGGACGGCCGCCGCTGTATCGGGCGATGACAGATTTCGTGGCCTGGTCGGACATCTCGGCGGTCTACCTGTATCGCGTGCGCATCCTGCTGTTCATCGAGACCTATGTCGGCCTGCAGGGTCATGACGGGCCGGCCCCGCTGCCGCAACGCATTCCGGCCAACTTGGTGAGCATGATCTGGCATGTTCCGACCGACGTAGTGGCGGCAAGCCGTTCCACCAACGGGTTCAAGGTGGACCCCGCGCAGCGCTCGTTGCTGCGGTGAACCTCGTCGCACCGTCCGTCCCGGTCGTAGATCTCACTGCCGTGGCGCCGATGTTGACACCAACACCACGGTCCTCCACCTTTGGCTGAGCCTGGATTCATGGCACCCGCATCCGCCGCCGATCGTGTGCGGCGACCGATCACCGCTCGTCACGATTGGTGATCGACCAGGCGGCACTGGTGACTTCCTGAACTGCCGATGAGCGCGCACTCGGATCATGTTGCGCGAACGCCGGCCAGGCCGTCGGGTTCGATCGTAAGTCCACAGCGACGGCCACATCCTCATCGCCGGCGGCAAGACCGAGGCCGGGAGGGCACGGACACCGGTTCTGCACAACTGGCGTTGCACCGGCTTCGTTCGTCTGAGGAACCGCCGGAACGGGTTCGTGAGGGCATGTCGTCGGGCGGTAGGGCGGTACGGCCCGGGTTCCGAAGGTCATGCACGATACGGACTGTGCGTATTGAGCGTTTCGAGTTCTCCGTTGATTCCGTCGAGATCGTCCCGGACGGGTGGCGGCTGGAGGGCGAGCCGGGTTATCACCCGCGGCACTGGGCACGGCCGGGTGAACGCTTCCGCCTGGCCTGCGAGGAGCATGGCCGGCGGCAGCGCGACGTGGAACTGGTCGTCGTAGATCTCACCGAGTCGTACGCCATCGTGAGCGGCACCGGCGGTGACCTGCTCCAGCCGGACGACATCGTGTCCGGTGAGCGCTCCGTCGCGGACCTCGCCGAAACGCGGCGGACGCCGGCCGAGGCTGCCGCGCATCTGGCTGAAATCCTGGATCTGCCGCCCCTGGCCGATTCCGCCGGCAACGGCAAGGACTGGTCTGCGGTGGAGACCGAGCTCGGCGTCACACTGCCTGGCGACTACAAGACATTCATCGACGCCTACGGCCCGGGCTCGGTCGATGACCATGTCCACGTGTGCGCCCCCGACGCAGCTGAGGAGTGGGCGGACCTGGTCGGGCACAACTCCTACGCGCACGAGTGCGTCGGCCCGGAGTTCTTCGGGCGGGGCAACTGGCGGCGGGACTGGCATCTGGGTGACGCGTCGCATTGGAACCCGGACCGGGAAGACATTCCCTCATGGTTCGAGCCCGGCGACGACCTGATTTCCTGGGGACACACCGGGAACGGCGACTTCCTCTTCTGGCACATCAAACCTGGCACGGCCCCCGACAACTGGCCCGTCATGCTCAAAGAGGAAGGACCGCTCTGGGAGCAGTACGGAGCTGGATTCGCCACCGCACTGGCCGACCTGCTGACCGGCGATATCCAGTCGGAGTATCTGAGCCGCTGGCTGGGCGGTCCGCACTCCTACGGCCGCTGATCGGCCGCGGCCATGACCTTCAGAGCGTGGACGGTGACGCAGCGGGCCCCAGGTGATAGCAGGTCCGGTGCGACGCGCACATCTGCCGCAGCGAGCGCGCTGGCGTTCATGGCTGCGGGTGACGCACGGTGAAGTGCGTATCACCGTGAGCATCAACGGCAGGTTGTAACCGCGGACCCGGGTGCGTCCGTCTAGTTGGTGTGAGCGACGACGAGGCGGAGTTCCGGGACTTCGTCAGGGTGCAGATGGAGCCGCTGCGTGGGCTGGCGTACCTGGCGTGCGGCGACTGGCAGACCGGTGAGGACGTGGTCCTGACCGTTCTCGCCCGGCTCTACGCGCGGTGGCGGCACATCGACAACCCGCTCGCCTATGCCCGTACCGCCGTGGTACGCGCGGCGATCGACGAGACCCGGCGGCCGTGGTGGCGGCGGGAGGAGTCGGTCGGCCACGCCATGCCCGATCCGCCCGGCCCCGACGACGGCACCAGCGTCGTCGACGAGCGGCTTCGGATCCGGGCGGCGCTGCTGAAGCTGCCGCCGCGGCATCGGGCGGTGCTGGTGCTGCGGTATCTGGAGGGCCTGAGCGTTCAGCAGACCGCCGAGGTGCTGGCATGCCCTGAGGGAACGGTCAAGGGGTACACGTCACGCGGGCTCGACGGGCTCCGCCAGATCCTGGGCGTCGAGCTCGTGGCCGATGAGGATGCGGAGGTACATCATGAGATCCGACCTGTCTGAGCTCCTCCGGGACGCCAAGGCGACCATGCCGCCGGCTCCGTACGACGTCGAGGACGCCGTCGCCGCGGGCCGCAGGCTGCAGGGACGGCGGCGCGCGGCCTTGGCCGGCGCGGCCGCAGCCACGGCGGTGATGACCGTGGCGGTGGCCGTCGCCGTGACACAGCTGGACGCCCGGCCACGGGCGCACGTCGTACCGCTGGACAAGGCGCCGTCCGTCGCGCCCTGCACCACCGTCGACCCGCTGCAGAAGGTCCAGCAGATCATTACCCAGAAGACCGAGATGACGCGCAGCGCGTCGCCGTACTACCAGAATCCGGCGAACGGTACCGATTGGGCGCTCGCCTCCGAGCCGGTCGACCTGACCGGCCCCGGCGTCTACGTGTTCCGGTTCGTCGGCATCCCGGCGGACTTCGACTTTCGGACCAAGCCGGGCGGCTTCGGCATGATCCCGCCGGACGACTTCCACGGCCAACTCAGGCCCGCAAGCGATGGGGGACGGGGCGTCGTGACCGACCCGGACGGGAACCGGGTCTTCGAGCTGCCGTTGCGGCTTGAAGATCGCCCAGGGTGGACGACGACCTGCACCGGCCTGATCATGTTCATCGGCTGAGCCGCACCGGCGTACACGAGGCCGCGACGGTCGGTCGTGCAGAGGTTGCCGTGCTGGAAACGGTCGGGCCAACTTCCGCTCGTAGTCCTCCTCAGGGAAGTCGCTCGCCTCAACATCACGTGCATTACTTTGCCGCCGATCGGGCGCTGCGGCGCGCTGGCCATCGTCCCGGTCTGTACACGGCCTGACAGACCGGGGACCTGCCGGTCGTGCGCACGACCATGCCGATGAGCGAGCACGTGATCTTGGGATGTTGGGCTGTCCGTCAGGGGTCTGTGGCGACGTGGACGGGCGAGCGCTACCTCCTCGACGGCGCGCCGCCCGCGAGGGACGTCACCTGTCGGTGAACGGCACACCGCCCGGCACCCTGTGTGGGGTGCCGAGCGGTGCTGTCGTGTCACGCTGAGACGTCGAGCCAGGGGGCCCAGCCGTTGTTGTACTCGGCGAAGTTGACGTGGTTGTCGCCGCTGCGGGTGTAGACCTGCGTCGTGCGGTTGGACGCGTTGTAGATCGCCGAGGGTGCTGATGCGGCGGCGCCGCCGATGTTGTTCCAGCCGGACCAGCCCTTGTAGTAGTACACGTACTGGCTCTGGCCGCCGGTGGTCGCTGCGTAGGCTTCGGTGGTGCCGAACTTCGGGTTGTAGATGACTCCGGGGTCGCTGGCGAGGCTGCCGCCCAGGCCGATCCAGTTCGCCCACCCGTTGTAGTAGTACCGGTAGGCGAGGGTGTTGGTCGACGTGCGGGTGTACACCTCGGTGGTGCCGTAGGTCGGGTTGTAGATGACGCCCGGGTTGCCGGCGAGGGTGCCGCCCAGGTCGAGCCAGTCGGACCAGCCCGCTGAGTAGTACCGGTACTGCAGCTTGTTGTCCGTGGTGCGGACGTAGGCTTCGGTGGTGCCGAACTTCGGGTTGTAGAGCAGTGCCGGGTCGCTGGCGACGTTGCCGCCCAGGCTGAACCACTGCGACCAGCCGTTGGAGTAGTAACGGTAGTTCAGGGTGCCGTCTGCGAACCGGGCGTACACCTCAGTCGTCCCGAAGCGCGGGTTGTACAGGATGGCCGGGCTGCCGGCCAGGTCACCGCCGAGGTCGATCCAGCCGGACCAGCCGTTCTGGTAGTAGCGGTACGCGAGGGTGTTGCTCGACGTGCGGGCATAGACCTCGGTCGTGCCGAAGCGGGGGTTGTACAGCGGAGCCGGGTCGCCCTGCGCGTTGCCGTCCAGGTCGGCCCACTCCGACCAGTTCGCGCCGGCCCTGTACGCGTACACGATCTTGTTGTCCGTGGTGCGGCCGTAGACCTCGGTCGTGCCGAAGCGCTGGTTGTTGATGCCGGCCGGCTTCGACGCGATCTTCGGCGGGGTGTTCTGACGGACGTACAGCAGGCGGTTCGCGGTGCTGTTCACGGCGTGTGGCGGGTACATCACGCCCATGTTCAGCGCGCCTGACGTGGCGCCCTGAACGATCGCGCGGCTGACCTGCGCGGGCGTGAAGGCCGGGTTCGCCTGCAGGATCAGCGCGGCCGCACCGGCCACGTGCGCGGCGGCTGTCGACGTGCCGTGCAGGTCCCTGGTGCCGGAGCTCGAGTCGTTCCAGGCAGATCTGACGTAACCGCCCGGTGCATAGAGGTCCACGCACGGTCCGTAGTTCGACCAGCTGACGGGGACGTCGTCGTTGCCGTACCGAAACGACGCCCCGACCGTCAGCGCCTCGGGGAGCCGGGCCGGCGACTGGCTGCAGGCGTCGATCGGGTTGACGGTCTCGTCGCCGTTGCCGGCGGCGATGGCATAGGTCAGGCCTGACGCGATCGACGTGCGGATCGCCTCGTCCTCCGCCGGGTCGACGCCGCTGCCGCCGAAACTCACGTTGACCACGGCCGGCTTCGCAGCGTTGGCCGTCACCCACTCGACGCCGGCGAGGGCCTCGGAGGTCCAGCCGTAGCCGTAGCAGTCCAGCACCCGGACGGCGACGATCTTGACTTCCTTGGCCACGCCGTACCTGGTGCCGCCGAGCGTGCCGGCCACGTGCGTGCCGTGCCCGTTGCAGTCGGACACGTTGTCGGGCAGATTGTGCTCGGGCGTGTTGTACGGGGTGTCCGGGATCGGGTTCGCCACCCGGTCGACGAAGTTGCGGCCCCACGACGCCCGGCCACCGAATTCGGTGTGCTCCTTGTACAACCCGGTGTCGAGGACGTACGCCGTCACCGACGACGCCGTGTTCGGATACGTGTACGCGGAGTCCAGCGCTGACTGGCGCTGGTCGATCCGGTCCAGGTTCAAGACCGGGGACTGCTGAGTGTCCGACTTGTGCTGTAACGCATCGCGCGACACGGACGCCACCGACGGGTCGGCCGCCAGGCGTGCGACCTGGTCCTCGGAGAGCCCGCCGACCGCGAAGCCCTTCAGCGTGACGCTGTACTCGTGGGTGATCTTGCCGCCGTGCCGGGTCGTCAGCGCCCGGGCCGCGGTGGCGACGTTGGCCTTCGCCTGCGCCGTGTTGAGACCGCCGAAGGCGGTGTTCTTCAGCTGGACGATGTAGCTGCCCGGCAGGCTCTGCTCCTGGTTGCCCAGCACCTCACCCGCGGCCGGCTTCACCGCTTCCGCCGACGCTGGCGCGCCCGAGACGAGCACGACACCCGCGGCGGCGAGCGTCGAGACGCCCACCATGGCCCAGCGCCGCGGCCCACGCGCGAGCCGGCCGTGGACAGCACTCTGCGTGCCCTCTGTGTTGATGGTGGTTCCTCCCCATGAGGGATCACCCGGCGGGCATCGACCGCCCACGCCACGGGTGATCAGAATAAGGAGAGACTAGGCGCGCGGACCCATCCCGGGCGATATCGTCTCTGTGATCACGCCGTGACGGAAAGAAGGTCTCAGGCGGGTCGGCGCAGCCTCTCGCGCACGTCCTGCGGGTGCTCGGCGCCAGCCAGGGTGCTATCGACGGTGAGTGACTTAAACGAGCCGGGCTTCCGACTATGGCACCCCTCTGTGTCAAGAGGCGGCCAAGAGTGGTGTTCTAGAGTTGGTTCTGGCGGGTCCGGGAAGTGGCTTGTCCGAAGTGCTGGCTGTCGGGATTGAGCCGGCCGCGCTGGATTGCAGAGTCGCTCCCGTTTGCCCTCCCGGGCCCGTCCTGACGCGTTCGGCGTCGCGGACCATCTGCTGATAGACCACGTTGGACAGTCGGCGTTTCAGGGCGCGCATGGCTTCCATCGGGCTCTTGCCCGCGGCGAGTTTGCGCCGGTAGTAGGCGCGTCCTTCGGTGTCGTTGCGGAGCTGGACGATGGCCATGATGTGCAGGACCCGGTTGATGCGCCGGTTCCCGGCTCGTGAGAGCCGGTGACGCCGCTGGTCGCCGGAGGACGCGTCGATGGGTGCGGTGCCGTTCCAGGACGCGAAGTGATCCCGGCTGGCGAACCGGTCGATGTTGCCGATATCACCGAGGAGCCTGGCGGCGCCGGACGGGCCGATCCCGTTGAGCTGCTGCAGGGTGCTGCCGGTCGAGGCGATCAGCTCGGTCAGTTGCGTGTTGGCGGCCTTGATCTTCCTGTCGATGACGGCGACCTCGGTGATCAGTTCCGAGGCCAGCTGCCGGCGGGTGCGACCCACGATGTCGCGCGGCCGGACGGTGTTGAGCAGCGCCCGGGCCTGCGGCGCGGACAGGAACTGCTTCGCCCCGCCGGGAACGAGTTCCAGCAGCAGGTGGTGCAGCCGGCTCAGTGCCTCGGTCCGGGCCCGGCCCAGACCGTCACGGCGGTCGACGAGCAGTTTCAGGGCGACCGTGATGTCATCGACGACCACCTGCCGCAACCCGGTAGCGCGCAACGCAGCCACTGCGACACAGTGCGCGTCGGCGGGATCGGTCTTACGACCCTGGGCGGTGTCGAACAGGCGAGCCCGCGCGGACAGCTTTGCTGGCACGTCGAGCACGGTTTCGCCGTCAGCGACCAACCGTTGGGCGATGTGCCGGCCGATGCCGTTGCAGCCTTCTACCGCCCAGACCCGGTCCTTGTGCTGCCGGCCCAGTCTGAGCATCGTGGTGTAGCCGTCCCGGTCGGTGCCGAACCGACCCTGCGCCAGGACCTTCTCCCGGCCGTTGATGATCTCGATGGTCGCGGACCGCTTGTGCGGGTCCATGCCGATGACGACGCGTGCCATGCCGGTCCTCCTCGATCTGACGGGTGCCATGTCAGCGAGGAGGGCAGCGCTTCTTCGAGCTGGGCAGACCCCTCTGGAGCCTCTCCACGCCGCGGTGACCGGCAGGACGCATGCCAAATGAGAGCCACACCAAACCACAGCGGGCAGCCGATGAGAGAGCCACCCTGCCGATCACCTCGACCAAGCCTGGCCTGGCTGCGGTCGTACCACCAGTAGACAAGAAGCCGATGAGCGGGCGCCCGGTCGACCTGGCAGCGGGCCGGTCTGGTCGTCACGGTGCCTGTTCCGTGAGTGCGGTTTCGTACCTCTTGAGGCGTTCAAGCTCGCGCTCGGCTGCTGTACGGTTGCCGAGATCGACGGCCATCGTCCCGCGCACGTACACGTAGCGGACGTCCTCGCGAACTCGCGCGGGCAGCGTTTGCTCCCTCATCACAGCTTTGTAGGTGACGTCCAAGAAAAGCTGCGTACGCTCCGCCCAATCACGCAGCTCGGCCGGTACGCGGTCACGGATGACGTCCTTGACATAGTCGCGCACCTGCCGGTCGGCCTCATCCGGTCGAGGCTCGGCGGGAACAGGCACCTGATCTGCCAGCTCCCACGCCCACCCATCCAGCGTGGAAACGATCTCCTCGGCCACCGCCAGGTCCACAGAGTCGGTACCAAACAACTGATCACAGAGCTGCCTGGCCTCGCGAGCACGGTCCGCGTCGTTGGTATAGGCGGCCACAAACGTCGACAAGACATTGCTCCGCCACCACAGATGGGCTAGCTCCCATGCCTGCGCCATGTCCATCGGCACGCCTTCCTGCACCGGCCGATGCCACCGTTCACCGCTCATCGGTCCATTGTGACGACCGACCGGATGCACGCTTCTGCCGCGGACAACGTGCGGGCGCGTCAGCTGGTGGGGTCGTACGACCAAAGCACGGCTATGTCCGGCTTCATGCGCAGCCATAGGGTCGATGCCGGCGAATCATCCGGAAAGTCTAGACGTAGCAGTTCGCGACCATGGATGCGCTCGACCCCGACACTGCGGACGCCTCGAAGATCCAGGTTGAGCAGTTCAGCGCCGCCGGGCGCGACACGCAACCGGAGCCGGACGACCTCGTATCCGGGCTCGATGTACATCTCGATGTCGTAGCCGGCCCGCGCGGTTTGGAACGTCACGGCCGTATAGGGCCACAGTTCACGCCAATCGAACTCATAGCCGGCCGTACGCTCGTCCTCGGCGTACCGATAGACCGGCTCCGCCTCGAATAGCCAGATCAACTCCTCGTAGCTGGGGACCGGCTCCATGACCATCAAACGATGATCACACGCCGTGCAAGCGGTTCGCGAGGCGTCCGGATCTGCCGCCGACCGAGCGCGTAGGCCCATCACTCGGTGTGACGGGCGTTCTGCGCCATTCGGTGCGCAGGCATGCCGATGAGCGTGCGTCTCGTACGACATAATGCGGCACATGGATCTTGCTGGATTCTGGGCGCTCATCGAGCGCTCGGCGCAGGAAACCACCGGTCCGATCGAGCGAGGCGACTGGCTCGCAGCGGCACTGACCGGGCTCGCGGACGAAGATCTGATCGACTTCCAGGATCACCTCGACGCCCAGACAGATCGGGTGGGCAGCTGGTTGATGTGGCACGCGGCCAGCCTGATCCAGGGTGGGTGCAGCGATGATGGTTTCAGCGGGTTCCGCGCGTGGCTGGTCGGACTTGGTCCCGTCGTGTTCGACCGGGTTGCCGACGACCCTGACCGGCTCGCTGACCAACCAGAGGTACAGCGCCTGGCCGGCCGGCACTCGCGCACCTGGGCGGAAGAGGAATGGCCCTATCGGGAGGAACTGGAGTTCGTTGCCGTCCATGAGTACGAGCGCCGTTACGGTGACTGCGCGAGCATTTACCACGCGCAGACGTCCCGGCTGACCACCGCCGAGCCACTACCGCAGCCCGTCGAGGAAGAACGCTGGGATCACTACGACCTGGCAGAGTCCCGTCAGCGGCTGCCGCGACTCGCCGCGATGTTTCCACAGGCCGGTCCATCCCGGGCCACGCCCGAGGCCGCGCAAGCCTCCCTCATGCAAGCGAAGGAGGGCCTCGAACGACAACTCGCAGAGTCCGGCCGAACATTGGCCGAGTTCTTCCGCGGGATACCGCCCAGGACTCCGTGACGAGCGAGCACTCATGCCGCTGACGGAGCCCGCCTCGGCCCCCAATGCTCAGGGATCTTTGACGGCTTGGTCGGGCCGATCATTGTGGCAGGACGGAGCGCCGCTGATTGGTAGCGTGCCCAAGGGCGCGCCGCAGGCCCGGGCCAGCTGGGTGCTGGTCAATCTCGGTGTCTTGCGCTCTGGGTAGTGTGGGTCTTCAGCGCCTGTTGCGGCGGACCAAGAAGACGACAACGCCGACAACGACTGCGATGCAGCACAGGGTGCTGGTCAGGCGGCCGAGCGAGTATGCGATATCTTCCGCTGCGTCTCTGGACCCTTGTGCCCCGGAGCCGCCGGCCCAGGCCGGAGCGCCAGCGGCGGTCGAGGTGACAACACCGGTGACGGCGGCGCAGATGCGCATGGACAGGACTCGCAGGCTCACGATTCGGCAGCGTAGATCATCATCACCGTTACCACAATCAATCGGCCAGGCCAGACGTCCGGACCTGACACGATGCGCTCGCCTGTGCGTCGCAGGCTGGTGAGTCAGAGGCGACCATTGACCGTCCCCGGCAGGTCGAGTGCGGCGAGTCGGTTGAGGATGCCGATGACGTGGGCCAGGTCATGCCACACGGCTATCGGCTCGTCGTGCGTTGTCTTCAGGATGTCTCGCATGGATTGGACATCGTCGGTCAACGTGCCCACTGTGGGCTCGGGACAGCCGGTGATATCGAAGCGGAACGCGTCCGCCGGACCGATGGTCCAGTAGTAGTCCGCCTTCAAGTCGACAGTCGGCCCGTGCTGCCGTTCGACCGCGTCGAGTAGCTGCGTCAGGGCCTTCCGGAGGTCTGCCAAGGACACCTGGGTTCCGTTGGTCATGAACGAAGTTTGCCCTATCTCGAGCGAGTCCCTTCGGCCGCACGCTCATGGCGGACAACGCTCGCTGCCCCGAGGCCGATACTCTCGTCGGGTGGTGGATGATCCGTCCAAGTTCAGCGACGTCACCTGTTCTCTGTGCGGCCGCCACAACCGGCATGTCCGGGTTGTAGCCACCGAGGCCGGGCCGATCATCTGCCAGGTGTGCGTCGCGAAGTGCGCCGAGATCTTCGACCAGGAGGTCGGGCTGACACCACCGCACGGCGGCTGGTCTCAGCGCTGGCCGTTGAAGAGCTAGCAATCCGATGTCGAACCATCCGCTCATGGCCGGTCGAGCGCCGCGACGGAGTGCCCTGATCAGGTGCCTACCGCATTGGTCACGCCCTGTCGGCGACTGAGTGATTCGCTTTACGCCGCGGCGTGCTCACGCCGGTCAGGCGGATGAGCCGAGGTGCCAGGTGCCGTCGACTCGTCGATAGAGGTCGCGGGTGAGCCGATGGTCGCCAGCTCTGGCGTCCATCGCTGCGGACATTGCATTGCACGTGGCCCGGCGGTTTCCCACCGGGCCACGTGGCTATCTGCCCGCGGTGTTGCTGGCCCAGATCGCGGCGCCGGCGGCCGTGTACACGACCAGGTTGCCGTCGCCCTGGAAGGCGAACATGGTGCCGCCCCTGCCGTTGGTGCCGGTGGCCCACAGCGGCCGGCCGGCCTGGTAGATGACGAAGTTGCCGTCGCCCTGCATGGTCGCGGCGGCGCCCGGGTACCCCGCCGTGTTCGAGGCCCAGAGCGGCTGGCCGAACCGGTTGTACTCGACCAGGTTGCCGTCGCTCTGCATGAGCAGCGTGTAGTAGCCGTTCTGCGCGTAGTACTGCGTGCCGGGCTGGAGCGTCATGCCCGCGGTGAAGACGTTGGTGGTGGTCCAGATCTGCGTGCCGGCGGCGTTGGTGACGGTGAGGGTGCCGTTGGGGCTGAAGCGCAGCTGGTTGCCCGTGCCGCTGGTGCCGGTCGTCCAGCTCGGGTTGACCGCGTTCAGGTACGCCCAGATGACGAAGTTGCCGCCGGTCTGCAGCTGCGCCAGGGCGCCGGGCCAGCCGTTCGTGCCGGACGACCAGACCACGCCGCCGTCGCGGTTGTAGATGGCCAGGTTGCCGTCGGTCTGCATGATCAGGGCGAAGTTGTCGGTGGTGTACGCCGCGCCGGAGATGAAGACCTCGCCGGCGCCGAACGCGAAGCCGTTTGCGTTGTACTTGCCGAAGTTCGCGTTCGTGGTGGTGATGACGGCCGCGCCGTCGCCGGTGCGGACGCCGTCGCGGTAGCTGACGTTCGTGACGGTCGGGGAGGCCCAGCTCGTGCCGCCGCCCCCGCCGCCAGTACCGCTCACGCCGTAGCTGGAATGGTTCATGCTGGAGCCGCCGGCGCCGCCTCCGATGTAGCCGCCCCCGCCGCCGCCCCCGTTGCCCCAGCCGCCCGAGCCGCCCTCGCCGCCCTGGCCGAGGCCGACGTTGCGGCCGGCCGGGGCGGTGCTGCAGTTCGCCGCGCACGTGCCGCCGCCCCCGCCGGCGGACCCGCCGTAGCCGCCGCCACCGCCCGGCACCAGGGTCTGGCACCTGCCGGCCGGGCCGCACTGGGTGAGGTTGCCGCCCGACTGCCCGTTCGTGTTGGCAAGGCCGCCATTGCCGCCGTTGGCGCCGTACGGGAAGAGGGACCACTCATTGCTTCCGGTTCTGGCGGTGAAGATCAATCCGTGGTTGCCCGCGCCACCGCCGCCGCCGGCCACGAGCAGCGGCTGCGTCAGCGGAGCGCCCGCGGCGAACAGGACCGTGGCGCCGCCGCCGCTGCCGGTGGTCGGCCCCACCGAGCTCGCGCCGCCGGCGTACGGCTGCGGCCCGTCCTCCATGTGGACGCCGGCCGAGCCGGCCTCGTGCACGACCCGCTGGTAGGCGACGAATGGGCCGCTGCTGCCGTCCTGGCCGCCGACGTTGATCTGAAACGTGTCGCCGGACGTGGGCAGGGTGCCGCGGACCGCACCGCCGGAGCCGGGCACCCCACCGTCGGGGTTGCCGCCCTGCGCGCCGTACAGGTCGAAGGTGACCGTACGGGCGCCCGGCGGCGCGGTGTACGTGTGGGCGCCCTTGCCCAGGGTGCACTGCGTGATCCAGCCCCGGGCGAGCGAGACCGGCTGCCCGCCCGCGTTGGTGCAGGCCTGAAACTCCGCCGTGGCAGCCTGCGCCGCGCCGGCACCCACGACGACCAGGCCGGCCGTTCCGAGCATCACCACGGCTGCGCGAGCCATCGCGTGCCGCCAACGACCCTGTGCGCGATTGCCGTTCATGTCGGTCTCCCTCGTCCGTATCACTGGCATCGGGGGGAGGACGGAGCCGGGCACGGTTCTGATACGAACGGAGGCAGGCAAGCTTTCAGCAGCCGGCCCGGCGATCGTCACGCTGTGTCGCGGCGAGTCAGGGGCGCAGACGATGCGTGGTCATCGACGAAGCCGGCGCCGTAAGCGGCGAACCGTCGTCGAAGGTGCGGGCGAGCTCCGCGAGTCGGTCGGCCGCGGCGTCGAGGGCGGTGTCGGTGGTCGTGACGGCGATCCGGATGTGGGAGTTCCAGCGGTCGGTCGGGGTCAGGGTGCGCCCGGCGGTGATGCCGACCTGGACTCTGGCGGCGGCCTGCACGATGGGGTCGGCGTCGTCGAGGTGGGTGCGGACCCAGAGGAAGGGCCCGCTGTCGCCGCTGGCATCGTGCCAGAGGGGGAGGTCTTGTCGGAGCCGGCGCCGCAGGTGGGCGCGTTGATGCGTGAGCTGCTGGCGCCGGTGTGCGGCGAGCGCGTCGATGTGTGGCAGGCAGTGCAGGACGAGCGCCTGGTCGAGGGCGGGTGTGGCGAGGTCGAGCGCGGCCTTGCGCGCGCTGAACCGGGCGATTGCCGGCGCCGGTGCGCGGAGCCAGCCGACTCGCAGGGCGGACCACAGCACCTTGCTGAACGTGCCGATGGTGATGATGTCCGCGTGGGGGTCGTGCGTGGCGAGGAAGGGCGGCGGCTGGTCGGCGAGGAACCGTAGGGCCTGGTCGTCGACGAGGGTGGCGCCCCAGCGTCCGGCCAGCTCGACGACCCGTCGGCCGGTCGCGTCGTCGAGCTGGCGGCCGGTGGGGTTGTGCACGGCGGACGTGACATGGACGAGATCCACCCGGTGCTCGTTCGCGGCGAGACCGGCGGCCCGCTCGAGGTGATCGACGCTGCACGGCAGCAGTCTGGCGCGGCGCTGGAGGTAGGCGTGCAGCGCGCCGAAGTAGGTGGGGTCCTCGATCATGACGCGGTCGTTGCGTTCGAGATCGGAGGCGATGAGCGCCAGCGCCTGTTGGGAGCCGGTGGTGATCAGCAGCTGTGACGGCTGGGTGGGCAGACCGTGACCGGTGAGGTGGTCGGCGAGTGCGGATCGTAGTTCCGGCAGGCCCGCCGTGTCGTGTCCGCTGCCGATCAGGTCGAGCAGGGCGTCGGCGGAGCGGGCGAGCGTCTCGGCCAGGATCGTGGGCGGGTCGAACCGGCAGACCGTGAGGTCGACGGAGTCGGTCGAATGCCGTGGGTGCGTGCTGCGGATGAACGGGTTGGCCGCCAGGGCCGCGATGGCTGGATCGTGCCGCAAGGTCCGGTCGCCGGTCACGGTCGTGCCGCTCCCGCGGACGCTGTGCAGTGCTCCGCGCTGGCGCAGCAGGTCGTAGGCACCGGCGACCGTGGTGCGGCTGATCCCGAGACGGCGGGCGAGCGCGCGTTCGGACGGAAGGCGGTCGCCTGGCCGCAGCAGCCGGGCCTCGATGAGCGATGTCACGGCGAGCGCGAGGCACTGGTGCAGGGGGCCGCGATGGCTGCGCCAGCCGGCGAGCAGGGGCACGAGATCAGGCACGCTCACCTGGACCACTTTCGCGGCAAATGGCCCTTGAGGCGAGGGCCAATCGGGAGCACCTTGGCCTGCATGCGCGAAATTGTCACCAGCCCGCAGATCGCCCCTCCGGCCGGACCGTATTCGCACGCGGTCATCGGTACAGGCGATCTCGTCTACGTGTCCGGACAGACCGGACAGGACCCTTCCACCGGCGAGATCGTCGGCGGTGGCGTCGCCGCCGAGACCCGCCAGGTGTTCGCCAACCTGCTGCAGGTGCTGCACGCGGCGGGCCTGGACTTCGCCTCGGTCGTGAAGTGCAACGTGTTCCTCGTCGACATGGCCGACTTCGGATCGATGAATGCCGTCTTCGCCGAGGTGATGCCCGGGCCATATCCGGCCCGCAGCACCGTCGCTGTCGCCGCGCTGCCGCTGGGCGCGCGGGTGGAGATCGAATGCGTGGCGGCCAGATGAACACCTGGCAGGCGGACACCGTCGCCGCCCAGCGGCGCCCCGTCGGGGGACTCGTCGGCGTCGACGTCGCGCCGGCGATCCATCCGACCGCCGCGTTCGCCGCCCCGACCGCCGCCGCGTTCGCCGACCTGGCGGTCCGGCGGCGGGCCATCGACTTCTACACCCGTTACGGCAACCCGAACCACGCCGAGACCGCTTCGGTCATCGCCGCGCTCGAGGGCGGCGAAACGGCGCTGCTGTACGCCTCCGGCATGGCCGCGATCACCGCGACGATCGTCGCGTTCGGCACCGGCGCGCGGGTCGTCGCGCAACGCGAGCTGTACGGGGGGACTGCCGGCTTCCTGGACAGCATCGCTCCGCGGCTCGGCATCGGCGTCGACTTCGTCCACCACGACGACCTGGCCGGGTTCGACCAGGCATTGCGCACCCCGGCGACATTGGTGCTGCTCGAGACGCCGACGAACCCGCTGCTGCGCGTCACCGACGTTGCGGCGATCGCAACGCTGGCCCGTCGTGCCGGGGCGGTCCTGGCGGTCGACGCCACGCTCGGCTCACCGGTCAACCAGCAATTGCTCGGGCTCGGGGCCGACATCGTGCTCCACAGCGCCACCAAGTACCTCGGCGGCCACGGCGACCTCACCGCCGGCGTCGCGGTCACCTCCAACGACCTCGCCGACCGGCTGTGGAGCGATGCCTACCTGTTCGGCGCCACACTGTCCGCCCACGACGCGTGGATGTTGCAGCGCGGCCTGCGCACCTTGCCGGTACGGATGCGGCAGCACAACCGCTCGGCTTCAGCCGTCGCGGCCCATCTGACCGAGCATCCGGCCGTCGTCCGGGTGCACCACCCCAGCCTCGTCGACCACCCGCAGGCGGAGCTGATCGCCCGCCAGATGACCGGCCCCGGAGGCGTGCTCAGCTTCGAGGTCCGCGGCGGGCTCGAAGCGGCCGAGCGCGTGGTCTCCCGCCTGCGACTTCCCTCCCGGGCCGCGAGCTTCGGCGGGCCGACCGCCGCGGTGGTCCTCCCGGCCCGGATGTGGTCCGGCATGGGCAGCGCGACCGTGGAGGACCTGGTGCCGGCCGGGCTCATCCGGCTCGCCGTCGGCCTGGAGGACCCGGCCGACTTGAACATGGACCTCGACCAGGCGCTGTCGTGAAACTCGTTCGCTACGGACCACCCGGCGCCGAGCGGCCGGGCGTCCTCGACGCGGCGGGCGCGGTTCGGGACCTGTCCGCGCACATCGCCGACATCGATCCCGATGGCCTCGCCCCGCAGCGGCTCGCGGAACTCGCGCGGCTCGACGTCGACCGGCTTCCAGCGGTTCCGACCCCGACCCGCATCGGACCGTGCCTCGGCCGGGTCGGCAAGATCGTCGGGGTCGGCCTCAACTACCGGTCGCACGCGGACGAGGCCCGCATGCCCCTGCCGGACGAGCCGCTGCTCTTCCTGAAGCCGGCGTCGGCCGTCAGCGGCCCGAACGACCCGGTGCTCCTGCCGCCGCTGAGCACGACCACCGACTACGAGGTCGAGCTGGGCGTCGTCATCGGCCGCACGGCGCGCCAGGCCCGGACGTCTGAGGCGATGGGCCACGTCGCCGGGTACTGCATCGTCAACGACATCACCGAACGCACGTGGCAGCTGCACCGCGGCGGCACCTGGGACAAGGGCAAGGCACACGACACGTTCGCCCCCATCGGGCCCTGGCTCGTCACGACCGACGAGATCCCCGATCCGCACGGCCTCGCCATGCAACTCTGCGTCGACAACGAGACCAGGCAACGTGCCAGTACCGGCGACATGCACCACCGGATCGACCAGCTGATCGCCTACATCAGCCAGTTCATGACGCTGCACCCCGGCGACATCATCACCACCGGCACGCCGGCCGGAACCGCCCTCGGCACCGACACCGACCACTACCTCAAACCAGGCCAGACGATGACCACCACCATCGACGGGCTCGGCACGCAGTACACCCCGATCGCCCAGGCCGCCCGGCCAACCCAGGACGGTCACGCTGCACGTACATGGGACACATAGCGGACGCGCCCGGCCGGGGCCTGCAGGTCATGGCCCGGCTGGTGCGACGCCTGTTCTTTGCCATCCAAGGTGCTCGGGGGCCCAGGTCCGCTGCCTGGGCGGACACGATTGAATGGCACGAATGGATGCTGGAGCCCTTTTTTCCGGTAACGATCGGCAGGCGGGCGAGCTGCTGGACCCTGCCGTGCGTGGCATCGAGAATTGGGTGCCTGTCGTAGGAGCTGCGCTCGTACTCTCTGTTGGTGAGCGATAGCAATGACTACGTGAGGTTGCGAGAGACCTTCAACGAGGACGCTGCACGGTATGACCGTGCCCGCCCCCGATACCCAGTGCAGATGTTTGATGATCTCGCTGCGGCCGGGGTAGCGCCTGGGGCAAGAGTGCTGGAAATCGGCTGTGGCACTGGGCAGGCGACTGTGCCGTTGGCCGAGCGGGGCTACCGCATCGTGGCTGTCGAGTTGGGCACCGACATGGCGGCTGTGGCTCGGCGAAATCTTGCCGCGTTCGACGCGGTGGAGGTCGTAACGGCGGCGTTCGAGGAGTGGCCCTTGCCCGGTGAACCGTTCGACGTGGTGTTCTCCGCTACCGCGTTTCACTGGATCGACCCCGCCGTGCGGGTGTCGAAGTCTGCTGACGCTTTGCGTCTCGGTGGCCTGCTGGCCACCGTGGGAACCCACCACATCGCTGGCGGCACCTGGACCGAGGCATTCTTCGTTGAGACCCAGAAGTGCTACGAGCGCTTCGATCCGTCGACCCCACCGGGCCTGCGTCTTGAGACTGCTCGTGACATCGTCGAAGACGATCGGGAGCTCACCTCGTCGGGGCGATTCGGGCCTGCGAAGTTCTACCGATACGAGTGGGAGCTGCCGTACTCGACAGCTGACTACCTGGATCTGCTGTTGACCTACTCCGGACACCGTGCCTTGCCGGACGTGCAGCGGAGCGCACTGCTGAACTCCATCGCGCGGCTGATCGACGTGGACTACGGGGGTCAAATTGTCAAGCGCTACCTGACTGAGCTGAGGATCGCCCAACGAGTCCGGTGAATCGCTTCGACCAGTGGCGGTTGGTTTCAGCAGAGCGCGCGTGTCCCCGCTGGGGAGCTGATTGAAGGGCAACAATGGCGCCCTGTGCAGGTCGGCCGCACGGGGCGTCCGAGATTCTGTGGGCAGCGCTCCCGTCACGGAGTGCCCCTGGGTCGGTGTCGGACTCGGTCAGGAAGAGCAGATGATCATCTGCCGCACGCCCGTATGCGATGATGGTGTTCGGTGCTCGGCCGTTGGTTGACGACCATGGCGACGTTGCCGTAGAAGACCTCGATATCGGTGTTGTCGAGGATCTGTTCCCAGATCCGCAGCTGGGTGGAGTTCCTCGAGGCCGAGGACACGGTCGTAGAGCCGCAGCCGGAAGACGGCACTCATGGCCGCGGACCAGACCACCAACGCGGGGTGGGTGTGGTGTCGGCCCGAGGCGAGGCCGGCGGTCATGCGGAGGAGCGCAGTCCCGGCCGCGATCGCGACACCGAACAGCGAGACGTCGAGGGCCGTGTCGGGCGACGCGGAGAACCAAAAAAGTTTCTTTGGCTCTGATGTCGAAACGGCGCGCTGTCGCGCGAAGGACGGGTGAGGGCCGGAACAGCCGGCCCACCACCAGGGGAGACCTGATGCGACGGATCATCGCTTCGACCTACACCACTGTCGACGGCTTCATCGACAACCCCCACGAGTGGTCGCTGGCATACAACGACCCGGCGGCCATGCGGTACGCCCTGGACCTGACGCTCAGCGCCGACGCGCTGATCCTGGGCCGCATCACCTACGAGGGCATGGCGCAGGCGTGGCCCAACATGGGTGGCAACCCGTACGCCGACCACGTCAACGCCATGCACAAGTACGTCGTCGCCTCCCAGCCGGTCGACACCAGCGCCTGGAACCCGACGACCGTCATCGCCGGCGCCGAGTTGCTGACCGCTGTCAAGGCGCTCAAGGAGAACGATGGCACCGACATCCTGATCTGGGGCAACGGCCGGTTGACCGACGCACTCGCGACGGCCGGCCTCCTCGACGAGTACAAGATCTGGACCTATCCGGTCCTCAAGGGCAGTGGCGAGCCGCTGTTCCGCGCCGAGAGCCGAACCGGCCTCCAGCACTTCGAGACCACCACCTTCGAGTCCGGGGTGGTCGTGTCGACCTACCGCGTCACCACCGCCTGAACCAGGAGTACCGAGATGAGCGACGACATGAGCCAGGACGTCACCGATTACCTCGCCAAGACCAAGCCGTGGCAGCAGGACCTGTGCGCGACGCTGCGCCGGACCGTTCTCGACACCGTCCCCGGCGTCGAGGAGGCCATCCAGTACGGCAAGCCGCACTTCAACCTCGCCGGCCAGAACACCGCGGTGCTGCACGTGGCCGCCGCCAAGGTCTCGTTCATGGTGTTCGGTGCTGGCGAGGTCGACCCGGTGCCGGGCGTGCTGCGGTCGATGGGCAACGGCGACCGCAAGGTCGTCGACCTCGCCGAGGGCGACACGGTGGACACCGACTTCATCGCCGGCCTGCTGCGCCGGACCACCGGCCTGGACTGAGACAAGATCAACCGAGAGGATCCTTCTCATGCGTGTGATGGTGATGACCAAGGGCGATGCCGCCGATGAGGACAACGGTGAGCCGACGACCGAGATGTTCGAGAAGATGCGGGTCTTCAACGAACGACTCGTCAACGCCGGCATCATGCTCGGCGGCGAGGGACTCCAGCCCAGCGCCGCCGGGGCGAAGGTCGCGTTCTCGACAGCGGGCACGACGGTGGTCGACGGCCCGTTCACCGAATCGAAAGAGGTGATCGCGGGCTACTGGATCTGGGAGGTCAGCTCGCTGGCCGAGGCGATCGAGTGGGCGAAAAGGTGCCCGTTCGACCCGTCCTACGGCGACTCGCAGATCCTGGAGATCCGGCCGTTGTTCGACATGGCCGACTTCGCCCAGACCGTCGACGCTGACGCGCTCGCCAAGAGCGAGCGGTTGCTCGACCCGACCTCGGACTGAACCGGACCCGGCCATGGACCTGCGCAAGTCGGTCGAGGCGCTGTGGCGGATCGAGGCGCCCCAGTTGATCGCGACACTCGCCCGCCGGATCGGGAGCCTCGACATCGCCGAGGATCTCGCGTCCGAGGCGTTCGTGTCGGCACTGGAACAGTGGCCGGCTGACGGCATCCCGCCGAATCCGGGTGCCTGGCTGATGAAGACCGCCTGGCACAAGGCGATCGACCGTGCCCGGCGCGAGGAGACGGCCCGCAAGAAGGCGCCGCTCCTCGTCGCCGGGCACGAGGGCGAACTGGCCGATGTCGCGGACGAGGCACTCGATCCGATCCCGCACGACCTGCTCACCATGGTGTTCACCACGTGCCATCCCGTGCTCTCAACCGAATCCCGGGTCGCGCTCACACTGAGGCTCTTCGGCGGACTGACGACCGACGAGGTCGCCCGTGCCTTCCTCGTGCCCACTGCGACGATCGGGCAGCGGATCTCACGCGCCAAGCGGACCCTGGCCGAGGCGCGGGTGCCGATCGAGGCCCCGTCGGCCGGGGAACTCCCTGAACGCCTGCGCGCGGTGCTGGATGTGCTCTACGCGATCTTCAACGAGGGCTATTCGGCCTCGTCAGGCACGAACCTCGTCCGCGCAGACCTCGCCGTCGAGGCGATGCGGATGGGACGGGTCCTCGCAGGACTCTCCCCGACCGAGCCCGAAGTGTTCGGGCTGGTCGCCCTCATGGAGCTGCAGGCCTCCCGCTTCCGGACCCGTGTCGACGCTGCCGGCATCCCGATCCGGCTCGAGGACCAGGACCGCCGACTCTGGGACCGCACGCTGATCGAGCACGGCCTCAGCATGCTGGACCGCGCCTTCGACCTGGCCCGGCCCCTCGGCGTGTTCTCGCTGCAAGCCGCCATCTCCGCCTGCCACGCCCGCGCGGCGACGTTCGCAGTCACCGACTGGGTCGCCATCCTCGCGCTGTACGACGCCCTCACCCAGATCACCCGGTCACCCGTCGTGGAGCTCAACCGCGCGGTCGCCGTACTCCATGTCGACGGACCCGAAGCCGCACTCGCCACGACCCGACCGCTGCTCGCCGACCGCCGGATGGCCGGCTACCACCTGCTGGGCGCGGTGCGCGGGGACATCCTCATCCGGCTCGGCCGCCACGCCGAGGCCGCAGCCGAGCTGGAACGCGCGGCCGAACTCGCACCGACCAAACAGGAACGGCAACTCCTTCTCAGCCGCATGGCGCAGGCGCTCGCCCCCCGCGACGCCGGCGGCCAGTCCGGCAAGGAGCCGCCGGCGGACTGAGCCGGAAACGCGCCCGACAGCATCTCCTCGACGGGCCGTCGACCCCATCCGGTACCGCACGTCGGAGGCCAGGACGCGTTCGTAGGTGGCGCCAGTCGGGTTCGGCGTGGTCAGAACAGCGGCTGCTGGGCATCGGGTTGGTGCGGTGGTGCGGCGCCGGCGATGGCGTGCAGGTGCGACAGCCGGGACCAGGCCAGCCGGGTGCTGCCGGCGGTGAGCAGGTGCCGCAATGCGGTGGCGGTCGCCGTGGCGTCCGGCAGGGCTCGGTGCCGTCCGGCTGGGACCGGGATGCCGAGGTGGGTGAGGACGGTGTCGAGCTGGTAGTTCGGCAGGCCGGGACAGGCGTGCCGGGCGAGCCGGATCGTGTCGAGCATCGGGACGGTGGCGAGGGTCGGGCAGGCGGTGGCGTACCGGCGCAGGATGCCGGCCTCGGTGGCGGCGTGATGCGCGACCGTCACGTACGGCGGTGCGGTGAGCGTCGCGTCGAACTGGCTGAGGACCGCCGCGGCGCCAGGTCTTCCGGTCACCATCGCCGGGGTGATGCCGGTCTGGCGGGTGTCGAGCGCGGTGACCGGGGCGTGGGCCGGTGGCCGGATGAGTGCCTCGAACCGGCCGGTCTCGCCGAGCCGCCATCCTTCCGGCCCGTCGTGCAGTTGGAGCAGGACGGCGCCGACCTCGATGGGTTCGGCCGGTGCTCCGGTCGGGGTGGTGCCTTCGAAGTCGAGGACCACGAACGTGGTGGCGCGCATCGCCGGATCGGTCGCGTACCGGTCAACCATCCGCAGCTCCGGAGGCGGATCTGCCGAGCCTGGCGAGGAGCTCGTCGACCTGCCGGCGGGTGGTTGCCTCGATCAGCAGCGCGTGGCCGCCGTGTGCGGCGATGTGAGCGCGTACGGCGGGTGCATGCAGGCGACGGAATCCCAGGACGGTCGGCATCGCGTACTGGCCGGCCACGTCGGCGCCGATCCCGCCGGGTGGGCTACCTGTCGCCATGCGGAGCCCATTCGCCTGGTGCGGTGCGGGTGAACTTGGTGAGGAACCTCGGCAAGTGCGGGTCGGTGCGTTCGGCGGGCCAGGTCATGGCTTCGGCGCGGGGGTACCAGTCCCAGCCGGCGAACTCGCCCGGATCTGGTGTGATCGGCCGGTCAGCGTCCAGCGCGATCGGGAACCACAGGGTGCAGTCGGTGTGGACGTGCGGGCCGACGGTCTGCGTGACCGTGACGAACAGCGGCCGTCCGCCGGGCCACCACGGATGCGGATGCGCCGCCGCCTGGAGTTCTTCCCCGGCTTCCCGTGCGACGGTGACCCAGGGGTGTTCGTCGGGTTCGACGTGCCCGCCCGGCGGGAGCAGCCGCCCGGCCTTGCGGTGCTCGACGAGGAGCACCCGGTCGGTGCGTTCGTCGTACGGCAGGAAGTAGGTGACGAGGTGCTTCGGCGGAACGTCCGGCGGCACCCGCCGGTACACCTCGGCGCCGCTGTCGATCCACGCCAGGACGTCGTCGCGGTCGGCGGCTTCACGGTCGTCGAACGGAACCAGCCCGGCAACCAGCTCCCGCAGCGCCTGCCGCTCGGCCGCCATTCTCATCATGTGTCCGCCTCCGCTCACGGGCTTTCTCGGCGAACTTACCCGGCGGTCTCCTGAGGAGTTCGCCGCTCACCTGAACGATTGGGACGGCAATGTGGTGGCCGTGTCAGCCAGAGACACCGCCTGGTGGATTGTTGTACTGGCTCTACAGCCGGGCCGGCAACGACCAGGTGGTCACCAGCGGCGGCGATCAACTGGTCGCGTAGTTCAAGCGGCTACTGACGGCCGTCACCAACACCGCCTGACGCGTGTTGGCGTGCAGAGGCTCGTGGGGGCACGGGAACGTACCGCGGACGGCCGCTCATCCCTGGCGTTCGGCGACCCGGGCGAGTTGTTCGGTGACCGAGCCCCAGCCGTCCGCGAAGCCGAGCTTCTCGTGATGGTCTCGATCGGCCGGATCGCCGTGGCGGACGATGACGCGATAGTCCGTGCCGTCGGGGTGATC
The DNA here is from genome assembly GCF_039531485.1 of Dactylosporangium maewongense. Lineage (NCBI taxonomy): Bacteria > Bacillati > Actinomycetota > Actinomycetes > Micromonosporales > Micromonosporaceae > Dactylosporangium > Dactylosporangium maewongense. The sequence continues at coordinate 77,008 of NZ_BAAAQD010000027.1, forward strand.
GCTCAGGGTGATCTCGGCGGTCATGGGAACAGGGGAGGGGTTCGTGGGTCGCCAAGCGCTGTCGATCGCGTTGGTGAACACGATCCGCTCGAGCTCGTCGACGACGAGGAAGCACGCATCGAGGTGCGGGGCGAACGTCACCCCGTCGTCGCTGAGCCGGGTCACGAGCGCGCCGCCGGGCCGCACGTCCAGGCGGTCGACGCGGCACAGGGTCGGAGCCGGGACCCACCACTGCTCGAAACGGGACGGGTCGGTCCACGCGCTCCATACAGCGGCGCGGGGCGCGCGGATCACCCGTTGCAGGGCCAGGTCCAGGTCCGGGTCGAGGTCGGGATTCATTGCCGGTGCTCCTTCGGATCGGTGAGGAGGCGTTCGAGGCGATCGGTGCGCGCTTCCCAGATCCCGCGCTGCTGGGCGAGCCAGTCGTCGACGACGGCGAGGCGTTCGCGGTTGAGCGTGCAGGTGCGCACCCGTCCGGACTTCGCCGTGCGGATCAACCCGCTGGCCTCGAGCGTCCGCAGGTGCTTGATGAACGAGGGAAGGGTCATTGGGAACTCGCCGGCGAGCTCGCCGACGCTCGCCGGGCCCCGGCCGAGGCGCTGGATGACGCCGCGCCGGGTCGGGTCGGCAAGGGCGACGAACACGCCGTCGAGCTGCGCCGAATACTGTGCCACGCGGCTAAGTATTCTTCGTCCAGATACTTAGCGCAAGGGCTAAGTATCGTGGGGGTGGACCTGCCGGGCCGCGCACCGACTGAACCGCAGGGCATCAGCGGCGACCACCTGCTGGTCCGCCCGGGAGCGGACCAGCAACGGCGGTGGGTCAGGAGCCGGCGGAGCGGATCTTGCCGGCCATGTCGACGTCCATCTCCTCCATCGAGGTGCGGATGTCGCGGAACTGCTTCGCGAAGTCGTTGATGCCCTTCATCGCGGCGAGGAGGCTGGTGTTGAACTTGTCGTACGACTCCTTCATCGCGGGGCTGGACTGCTGGAAGACCAGGCCGTCCTCCAGCAGGTTGGACACGTCGCTGCGCAGGGACTCGAGCATCGGGAGGATGTCGCGGACGGCGCCGTCGAGGCGGGTCGAGGTCGCCTCGATCTTGTCGTAGTCGAGTGAGATGTTGGGCATGGCGGGCTCCTTCGGTCAGACGCCGATCGGGTAGCTGGAGTAGTCGGTCTCGTCCTCGGGCGTGGTCTTCTCGACCTCGTCCCAGCGCGCGTACTGATCGCCGCGCGTGTACTTCGTCACCGTGCCGTCGCTCTCGGTCACGGTCATCGTGCCGCCGCCGCCCTCGTTCAGGGCGATGACGGTGTGCGTGGTCGAGCCGTCGCCCGCCGTGGTGTCGGTCACCGACGAGCCGTGCTCACCCGTCGTCGTCACCGAGTGGGTCGTGCTGCCGTCGCTGTAGGTGGTGTCCGTCGTGTACGACGTGCGATCCGCCGAATACGTGGTGGTCGAGGTGTACCGCTGGTCGCCGTTGACGACCGTGGTCTCCTCCTTGATCACGTTGTAGTTCTCGTCGAGCGTCAGGTGGGTGTGCACCGATCCCGTCTCGGTCGTGATCGTCGAGTCGGTCGGCGGCGGGCCCGGGTCGGTCGCGGAGCAGAAGCCCGGCATCGACCCGTCCGGCCCCGGCACGCAGTCACCGCGGTGCGCCTGCAGGTAGTCCCAGGCGTCCTTGGAGTCCTTCCAGCGGTCCAGGTCCAGGCTGGCGCCCATCATGCCCATCCCGTTGGCGATCTGGGCGTCGACGTCGAAGTACCCGTCGGCGACCGCGCCGAAGATGTCACCGAGCTCCCGCAGGTCGTCCTCGGCCTTGCTCATCGGGTGCTGGGCCATCCGGTACAGGCTGCGAAACGACCCAGCCAGCCCGTCGTTGCCGAACACCGCGTCCGAGTCCTCGTATTCGATGCTGCCGACCTGCGAGAACACCGTGTCGCCGAGCTTCGGCCCGATCCGGTCGGCGAGATCGTGCAGGTCCTTCTTGGCCTCGTGCAACAGCCCGTAGTCGATGGCGAAGTCGGGCAACGCGGCCTCCTCTCGTGGTCCCGCCTCGACCACGTGTGAACCGTCCGGCGGGTTCACACGTGGTCATGCAGATCCGCTGCGAGGGGGTGTCCGCGTGCCACGACCGACCGACTGGGACAAGGTCGGCCTCGGCGGCGACCCGACCCCCGGCGACCCCGCCCGGATCGACGAGGTCATCGCCTCGCTGCGCAGCCTCGGCACCGTCGCCCGCGAGGTCGACACCGCGCTCGCCGCCGTCCTGGACACCGCCGGCCCGGAGGCGTTCGCCGGCAAGACCGCCGAGGCGCTGCGGGAGAAGATCAGCGGCCGGCTGCGCGGCTTCGTGCAGAGTCTCGCCGAGGCGTTCGAGTGGTCGGCGACGGCGCTCACCACCTACGTGGCGGTGATGCGCGACGAGCAGTGGCGCGCCGACCAGGCACTCACCCAGGCCCGCGGGATGGCTGAGGACGACCCCGGCCGGCCGGCGCTCACCGACACCGCCCGCACCGCGGGGGAGCAGCAGAGCGCCGCGGCCGACACCGCGTCGAACCGGATCGTCGAGGCGTACCAGAACATCAAGCAGCCCGTGTCCGGCTGCGAGGAGTTCTGGGAGATCTTCAAGTGGATCGCGATCGCCCTGATCCTGCCGGCGCTGGTCTTCGGCGGCCCGATCGCGCTCGTGGCCATCGGCGTCAACCTGGCCCTGTTCATCAAGACCGCGGTCGACTTCGCCCACGGCAACGCCACCGCGCTGGAGTTCTTCCTCTCCGCCCTGGGCATTCTCGCCCCGACCACCCGGGCCGTGCCGATCTTCCAGATCATCGCCGCCGGCGCGAAGTTCGCCTGGAACGGGCTGAAGGCCGGCGCGTTCGCGGTGTTCAAGTTCTTCGGCAACGCGTTCCGCGGCATCATCAGCCACCCGTTCGTGATCTTCCCCGGACTGCACGACATCGCGACCGTTGCCGGCACCTGGATCCGCAACGGCGCACTGTGGCTGCGGACCGGCATCACCGACCTGCCCGCCCTCACCGGCATCGCGCTGTCGAAGGCAGGGCTCTTCGTCGTCAACGGCGTCCGCGGTATCCAGGCGTTCGCCACGAGCGTGCCCTCGATGGTCGCCAAGTTCGGCGCCAGCACCTGGACGTTCCTGAAGACCGAGTTCGGCGGCAACCGCTGGCTGCGGCTCTTCCTGCCGGCCGAGGCCGACGAGCTGCACCTCGGCGTGTGGAAGGCGATGAAGCTCGCCGTCTTCGACCGCGGTGTCCTGGGCCATCACCTGTACGGCCTGCCCCGCCCGCACGTCTTCCTCCCGGAGAGCGGGGGCGGCGGCGTACACCTGGACCTCAACGACGTGCGCACCGGCAACCTCACCGTCCCGCCCCGGATCGAGACCGTCAACGTCGGATCGTTCGAAGGCATCGGCAAGATCACCCCGACCCCGCCGGCGATGCAGCTGCACAGCACCATCGGCGACGGCTTCCACTTCAGCGGCGACGCGGTCCGCAGCATCGACGCCATCATGCTGTCGCCGATGGACACGCTGACCCGGGTGCGGCTGGAGGGCATGAGCATCGGCATGCCGCCCCTGCACACCTTCGACCCCGGCACGGGCGTCAGCGCCGGCGTACACCTGCAGCCGGTGTCGCCGGCGCAGCACGCGGGCGCCGCCGGCAACCTGCACCTGCCGGCCATCTCCGCGGTCACCGCCCCGCCGCCGAGCTCCCTGCTCGGCGGCATCCACCTCGGTGAGACCGGCTCCATGGCGGGCGCCGTCCACCTGACCCCGCCGGGCGCCGTCACCCACAACGCCGTCCCACCGGCGAGCGTCCTGGCCAACGCCGTGCCCCCGCCGGCCGCGGTGACGCACCTCGGCGCCTCCCCGGTGCTCGCCAACGCCGTCCCCCCTCCGGCGGGTCTCACCCACGCGGGCGCCACGCCGGTGCTCGCGACGGCCGTGCCGCCACCGGCGGGTCTCACTCATGCCGGTGCCTCGCCGGTACTGGCGAACGCCGCGCCCCCGCCGGCAGTCATCGCGAACGGCGTGCCGGCGCCCGGCGGGTTCACGCACGGCGGTCCCGCGCCGGTCGCGCTCGGGGACGCGATCACACCGGGCGCCCTCACGCACGCCACCCCGGCCCCGTCCGTCCACAACGGCCTGCACCTCGGCCCGCCGCCCTCGGCACACGCCGGGGCGATGGACCTGCTCGCCCAGCACCCGGGTGCGGCGCCCACCGCGCATACGCTGATCGGCACCCCGGGCGGTGCGGTCAACGGCGCCGGCGCCCGCATCGGCGACCACACCGGCTTCGCGATCGGCGCCCAGCACGTGTCGCAGGACCTCGGCGCCCTGAGCCGGGGCCTCGACACCCCGCCGGTGTCCCAGCTCGTCGTCACCCGCCTCGACGGCGTCTCCGCCCACCCCGGCGCCCCGGCCACGACCCCGGCGCACGTCGCAGGCTCCCCGCCCGGCTTGACCGGCGCCGCGGGCCTGCACCCCACCCCGGCGCACGTCGCGGGCACCCCGCCGAACGTGAACGGCGCGCTACACGCGGCACCGCACGACGGTGACCTCGTCGTCCCGCACACCCCGGTGCCGCACGGCGCGGATCCGTCCGCCCTGCACGCCCCGCCCCCGCGCGACCCCGGTGCCCCGGCGATCCACGGCCCGCACCATGCCGGCACACCCACAGTCCACGTGCCCGCAGGCGCCTCGGGCAGCCCCGCCCACCTCGCCGGTGTGCAGCCCCCACCCCCGGTCGCCCAGCTCGCCGTCGACGTCCGAGCCCTGAACGGCGCAGACAACACCGTCCGGACCGGCGCCGGCGTCGACCCGGGTCCGGGCGGACGGGCCGGCGCCGGCGTCGACCCGGGTCCGGGCGGACGGGCCGGCAGCGACGCCGACCCCGGGCCGGCCACCCCGCCCGGCGGCGGAGCGGCGGACGCCGGCGTCGACCCGGTCACCGTCACCCTCGCGCTCGGCCTGCTGCAGACCCAGCTCAGCCGGGGCGCGCCGCACGCCGGCGGCGCCGCGGTCCGGGACGCCGGCATCACCCCGCCCCCGCCGGCGTCGAACGCCCGACCGACCGGCGCGCAGCTGGACGCCGCCTGGCAGCGTGACAGCAACCGCATCGCCGGGCTGTTCGGCGCCATGGACGATCCGCTGCGCCGGCAACGCCTGGACACCTGGGGCCAGTACACGGGAGCCCGCAACGAACTCGGCCGCGTCGAGGCACTCTGGAACGACATCCAGGCCCGGCCCGGGCAGTCGTCCAGCGGCCCGGGTGTCGCCCACGTGCACGCCGGCAACGCCCACCAGGCCGCCCTCATGCGCGTCGAACGCCTGGAGACCGAGCTGCGCGGCCTCGGCGTCAACCCGGCCGCGATGGACGCCCGGATCTCCGAGCTCACCGCCAGTTCGCTGCGGGACCGGCCGCGGCTGCTCGGCGGCGGCGGCAACCTCTCGCGGATCGTCAACGACCTGTGGGCCGGCGCGCCGATCGACGGGCACGTCGTGCTCCGGGGCGCCGACGGTGGCGGGCTCGGGCTGCGGATCGACGAGCACGTCGACGCCGCCGGCGCGGTGCAGCTGCGGCTGATCGACGACGACGGCGCCGTGGTGCCGCACCTGACCGTGACGGAGTTCGACGGCGGGTACCAGATCGGCGGCGGCACCGGGTTCCGCCGCTTCGACGCCGACGGCGACCTCACCGAGGTCGGCACGGCCCTGCGCGGCCTGGACGGGCACGACCTGCAGGGCCGGTTCGTGGTGGAGCCGGTCGGCGGGTACGCCATGGGCGGCGTGCGGATCGAGAGCACCGGCGGCCACGCGATCACGCGGCACGGCGACGGCTTCCAGGTCGCCGACGGCGCCGGCTTCCACCGCTTCGACGCCACGGGCACCGCGACGGCCACCGGCCGCCCGCTGCGGGACGCGACGGGCGCCCCCGTCGGCGGCCAGTTCGTCGTCACCCACGGCGCCGGCGGCCACACCGTCGAGGTCGCCGACCCCAGGTTCACCACGGCCGTGCACGGCGGCGGGTTCCAGGTGACGGACACCGCCGCGCACCACGGCTTCCAGCGCTTCGACCACACCGGTGCGCTCACCGAGACCGGCCGGCCGCTGCGGGACGCGGGCGGCGGGGTGCTCTGCGACCGGTTCCACGTCCAGCCGACCGGCGGCGCGCCGGCCCGCATCGAGGTCACCGACGCCAGATTCACGGTCGCGGGGCACGGCCCGGGGTTCCAGGTCACCGACACCGCGGCGCACCACGCGTTCCAGCGCTTCGACCAGGCCGGCACCCTGACCGCGACGGGCCGCCCGCTCACCGACACGGGCGGCGGGGTCTTCGACCACCGGTTCTGGGTGACGGACGCGCACGGCGCAGGCGGCCGGATCGAGGTCACCGACCCCAGGTACACGGTCGCGGCGCACGGCGGCGGGACCCAGGTCACCGACACCGCGGCGCACCACGGGTTCCAGCGCTTCGACGGCACCGGTGCGCTGACCGAGACCGGACGGCCGCTGCGGGACGTGGGCGGCAACGTGCTCGGCGACCGGTTCCACGTCCAGCCGACCGGCGGCGCGGCCGCCCGCATCGAGGTCACCGACGCCCGGTTCACGGTCACGACGCACGGCGGCGGGACGCAGATCACGGACACGCTCGGCGGCAACGCGTTCCAGCGCTTCGACGGCGCCGGCACCCACCTGGAGACCGGCACGCCGGTGCGCGACCTCGCCGGCCGGGCCGACCGGGTCGTGGTCACCCCGGCCGCCGGCGGTGCCGGGCACGTCGAGGACCTGGCCGGCGTGCGGCTCCAGGGCCTCCAGGTCGCTGCGGACGGCGCCGGCTACCGGGTCACCGACCAGCTGGGCCTGCATGCCGGGGAGTTCCGCCGGTACGACGCCGCCGGCAACCTCCTGGAGCAGTCCTTCAACGTGCTGCGCGACGCGGCACCCACCACCCGGCAGTTCGTCGTCAACGCCACCGGCCGGACCTGGCACCTCGCCGACAACGGCGTCCAGCTGCCCGCCGGCGCGTTCCACGCCGGGACCGTCGACGCGGCCGCCGCCGGCTCGGGGCGGGTCCGGCTGCTCAACCGGTCCGGCGTCGAGGTCTTCGACCGGCGCCCGATCCCGGGCGGCACCAGCCTCGACGTGTTCCGCCGCATCGACGGCGACTTCGGCCGCACCGCGCAGCGCCCGCAGTGGGTGGAGCTCACCCCCGACGGCCGGGTCGTCGACCACGGCGTACGCAGGTTCGACACCAACGCCGTCGGCTGGCGGGACGTCGACCACCGTGGCCGGCTCGTGCACGAGTTCCGGCAGGGCATCGGCGGCGGCGACGTCGTGGGGCTGCGCGGTGCCCTCGGCGACTGGACCTGGCACCGCTTCGACAACGCCGGCAACCGGCTCGGCCACGGCCCCCGCACCCTGGACCGCGACGGCGGCTGGACCGACCGGCTGCCCCCGGCCGGCGGCAACCCCGGGCCGGTCGTGCAGCGCCAGTGGGGCACCGCGCACGGCCCCGCGAACGCCGGCGTGTATCAGCAGTTCGACCTCGGCGCCGGCGGCGTGCGCCGGGACACGTGGCAGACGCACTCCCCGCACGGCAAGGACGCCGGGAAGCTCGAGGCGCTGCCGGGCGGCGACCGCCTCGAGACCCGCCGGTGGTCGGAGCAGCGGCCGCCGCAGTGGGCCCGCAGGTTCCTCGCCGGCGTCGACGAGGACGTGTTCCGCGCCAACCCGCACCTGCGCACCGACACCCGCTTCCAGCTCTACGAGTGGCGCCGCCTCGACGCCCACGGCAACGTGCGGGCGCAGGGCTTCCGGTTCGTCGGCATGAACGACGCCTCCTACGACTTCACCAACGCCGGCCGGTTCGTGCGCTCCAGCGCCAAGCTCGACCACGGCAACACCCTGAAGGTCGGCCACGACACCGTCCCGCTCCCGGCCGGCGCGGTCCGCGACGCCAACCGCATCCCGTGGACCGAGGGCAACGGCAACCTGTCGGGGCACCGGGTCAACGTCGGCCCGCACCCCGACGGCCGGATCTGGGAGGACCGGTTCGTCCCGGGGCAGCAGCAGGGCAACTGGTACGAGTTCGGCGGCCAGCAGCACTCCGTCGCCCGCGCCGGGTACGCCGACGGCTCGATCAAGGAGTTCCACCGCCCGCCCGCCGCCGGTGCCGCCGACGGCGGGTTCGCCAGCCGCGGCGCCGCGCACGAAGGCACCGGCGTCTGGGTGCGCAAGGACCCGCACGGCGTGGTCATCGGTCGCGCCGACGACTGGCCGGACCCGGCCGGCGGCGTCCACCGGGTCGAGGCCAACGCCCCGGAGCGCGCCGGCACATGGAGCTGGTCCGGCTACGACGCGCGCAGCGACAGCCGCACCTGGCAGTGGCGCGACGGCGCCGGCCAGACCGGCACGCGCGAATACGGGCGCGGCTTCAACGGCCCGCACACCACCTACGACGACTCCTTCCGCGACACGGTCCGCGGCGCCGACGGCCATCAGGTCCTCATCCGCGAGCGCCGGATACTCGACGGCGGCGGCTACGTCGACTCGTGGCGGGTCGACCTGCCCGGCGGCGGGCACGAATGGCAGTGGCGGAAGATCGACAAGTACGGCAACGTCGCGGCGGCCCAGGGCGCCAACCCGCTGCGCCGCTGGTGGGACACCAACGCCGGCAACGGCGCCGGCGGCTGGGTCGCCGACTGGTTCGGCGGCGCGACCCGCTTCCGCGACGAGGTCACCGACGGCGCCGGCGCCGCGGTCGTGGTCCGGGAGATCCCGGCGGGCGCCGAGATCGGCCGGATCCGCGAGTACACCCTCGGCACCCCCGGCGCGTGGCGCGAGTTCGACATGGGCGCCACCGTCCGGGACCGCTCGCAGTTCGGCACCGGGTTCCTGGAGCGCGACGCCTGGCGCGGGCAGTGGCGCGAGTACGACGCCACCGGGCTCACCATCGCCCGCCGCACCGACGACGGCTACGTCTTCGAACGCGGCGCCGGCGGGGGCTGGCAGCGCGTCGGCCGCGAGCTCGACCACCGCGGCGGCGTCACCGAGGTGCGCGGCTGGAACCGGCGCATCCGCGAGGCCAACCGCATGGAGTGGGGCGGCGAGCTGCGGCTCGGCACGCACACCGAGGCCCTGTACGAGCCGTACTGGAAACTTGCCCTGCAGAAGGCGGCCCTGGAGTTCTCCCAGGAGTTCCTGCTCGAGTTCGCCGCGAACCTCGCCGTCAACGGCATCGTCGACGCGATCGCCGGCACCGAGTTCAACGGCAAGGACGTGCTGAAGGCGTTCGCCAACGCCGCCGTCGGCGCGGCCGTGAAACAGGCCGTCGGCTCGCTCGTGCACGACAACAAGTTCGGCGCCATGCAACGCTCCGGCGACTGGAAGGCCGGTCTCGCCAACATCGACGGCGGCAAGGGCTGGCACCGCAAGCCGCTCAACCACGACAAGTACTGGTCCAACGAGTGGGCCGGCAACGAGACCGCGACCCGCTGGCGCGGCGGCACCTACGACTTCGCGTTCAACGTGCCCGTCGCCGGGCTCACCGGCTTCGTCAACGGCAGCATGAACGCGGCCGTCTTCGGCATCACCGATGCCAACGGCAACACCGTCTACCTCACCGGCGGCGCCGCCGTCTACGACGGCCTGCTGTCGGCCGCGGCCGGCGTCACCGGCGCCGTCACCACCAGCATCGCCAAGACGCTCTTCAACTCCGGCCTCGGCGGCCGGGCGTTCCACCGCCAGGGGGTCGCCGAGTTCGCGCTCCAGCTGCCCTGGAAGATCATCGAGAAGACGGTCACGTCGCAGCTCCTCAAGGAGTTCCGCATGCACGACAACCCCTGGTACTACGCGAAATGACCAGGGTCCTGACCGTCTCCGGCGCCCGTGGCGGCCGCGGCACCCACCGGACGATCGCCGAGGCCGTGCGCGCCGCCGCACCCGGCGACACGATCGCGGTCGCGCCGGGCCGCTATCCCGAGCCGGTCCAGCTCGACCGTGACGTGCACCTGCGTCCGGAACACGGCACCGGCAGCGTCGAGATCGGCACCCTGACCCTCACCGCCGCGGCCGCCACCGTCACCGGGCTGGTCGTGCGGGGTGCCGACCCGTCCCGCCCCGCCGTGTCGGTCCAGGACGGCGCCGGCGCGATCCTGGACCACGTCGAGGTGCACGGTGGCCGGATCGAGGCCCGCGCGGTCGATGCCGTCGCCGCCGTCGTCCTGCGCGACGTCGCCGTGCACGGCGCCGCCGGCACGGCGCTGCACCTCGCCGGCGACGTCAAGGCCGAAGGGTCCGACGTGCGCCTGGAGGCCGTCGCCGGGGTCGGGATCGTGCTGTCCGGCGCCGCCCAGCTCGCCGCGGTCCGGCTCCTCGTCCGCGCCACCGACGGGTCCGGGATCCGCGTGCGCGGCACCGCCCGGCTCAGTCTCACCGACTGCCGGATCGACCGGGCCGGCCGCGACGGGCTCCTTGTCGAGGACGCCGCGGCCGTGGTCGCCGACGAGTCCCGCATCGACATGTCCGGCGCCGCCGCCGTCCAGGTGTCCGGCGCTGCCCGGGTCAGGCTCACCGACTGCCGCATCACCGGGCCGGGCGCCAGCGGTCTCGTCGTCACCGACGACGCCGAGCTCACCGCGGCCGGCTGCACCGTCCGCGACACCTCCGCCAACGCGCTGCTCGCCGTCGGCGCCGCCCGGGCCGTCCTCGACGGCTGCCACCTCACCAGCGCCGGGTTCAGCGCCGTGCACACCGGCGGCACCGCCGACGTGCAGCTCACCGCCTGCCGGGTGCGGCACGGCGCCGAGCACGGCGTCCACGCCGTGGAGCAGTCGAGGGTCACGCTCACCGACTGCGACCTGCGCGACCTCACCCTGACCGGCCTGCACGTCGGCGACCGCGCCTCCCTCACCGCGGCCGGCTGCACGATCGCCGACGTCGCCACCGGCGTGCGGATCGCCTCCTCGTCCCCGGCCGACCTGCGCCAGTGCGCCGTCCTGCGACCCAAAGAGGTCGGCGTCGAGGTCGTCGCCGGAGGCGCGCTCACCCTGACCGGCGGCCGGGTCACCGACGCAGGCGCCGCGGGCATCGTGATCGACACGGCCGCCCCGGTCCTGATCACCGCCGCCGACGTCACCGGCGGGGGAGGCTCCGGACTGGTCGCGTGGACCGGCTCCCGCCCACAGGTGGAAGGGCTGCGCGTCGACGGCGTCGCGAAGAACGGCATCTACGTCGCCCAGGGCGCCGGCGGGCAGTTCACCCGGTGCGACGTGACCGCGACCGGCTTCGCCGGCCTGCACGTCGACACCGCCGCCGACCCGATGTTTGAGGATTGCCGCATCCACGACGCCGTCACCGCGCTCGCGTCGCCGGCCAGCTCCCCGGCGGTCACCGCCGTCCCCGCCCCCGACGAGCTCTCGCTCGACGACCTTCTCGGCGAGCTGGCCGAGCTGGTCGGCCTCGACCGCGTCAAACGCGACGTCGGCACGCTCGTCAAGCTCATGCAGACCGTCCGCCGCCGCGAGGAGGCCGGCCTGCCCGCCCCGCCGCTGAGCCGGCACCTGGTCTTCGCCGGCAACCCCGGCACCGGCAAGACGACCGTCGCCCGCCTCTACGGCCGGTTGCTCAAGGCTCTCGGCCTGCTGCGCCGCGGCCACCTCGTCGAGGTCGACCGCAGCGCCCTCGTCGGCGAATACGTCGGCCACACCGGCCCGAAGACCGCCGCCGCCGTCACCAGCGCCCTCGGCGGCGTCCTGTTCATCGACGAGGCCTACTCGCTCGTGCCCCGCTACGGCGGCAACGACTTCGGCCAGGAGGCCATCGCCACCCTCGTCAAGATGATGGAGGACCACCGCGACGACGTCATCGTCATCGTCGCCGGCTACCCGGGCGAGATGGACCGCTTCATCGGCGCGAACCCGGGCCTGGCCTCACGCTTCACCCGCACCCTGCACTTCGACGACTACGACACCCCGGAGCTGGTCGCGATCGTCGAGCACCAGGCCGCCGGACACCGGTACGAGCTCACCGACGCCGCCCGCGGCGGCCTCGTCGACTACTTCACCGCCCTGCCCCGGGGCGTTGGCTTCGGCAACGGCCGCCTGGCCCGCCAGGTCTTCCAGGAGATGACCGAACGCCAGGCCCAACGCGTCGCCGAACTCCCCGACGCCACCGGCGACGACCTCGTCCTGCTCGCCCCCGAAGACCTGCCCACCCGATAGCCCCGACTGGAGCAGCCATGTCCCCGTTCGCCGACGCCTTCACCCGCCGTCCCACCGTGCCCCGCCGGGGCTTCATCCCGGCGCCCCGCGTGTTCGTGGTGTCGGGTGTGGTACTGGCCGTGGCGGCCCTGCCGTTCATCCTGCCCTCGGGTCCCGCGGCCGACGCCGGCCGCACCGCCGGCCCGGGCTTCGTTCCCCGCCCCGCGGCGGTGACCTCCACCTCTGCGACGCCGCCCGCTCCCACGGCCGGTCCTGCCGCCTCCAGCTCTTCCACGCCCCCCGGCGGCTCGGGCGGCAACGGCTCAGCCGGGCCGGGGCCCGGCTCGGGCGGTTCGGGCTCCGGCGTGGGTGCCGGCGGGTCAGGTGCCGGCGGGTCGGGTGCGGGCGGTTCGGGCTCCGGCGGCACGGCGACCGGAGCCCAGGCGGGCGTCACCACGACCACGGCCGCCGCCCCGGCGAAGACCACCGCCAAGGCCGCCGCCCCGCCGCCCTCGATCCCCGGTCGCGCGATCGTCGGCGTCCAGTCCCGCCTCTGCCTCAGCGCCGCCGCGGGCAAGGACGGCACCGCCCTGGTGATCGCCACCTGCAACGGCTCCGCCGCCCAGCACTGGGAGACCCTCCCCGACGGCACCATCCGCTCCGTGAGCCTCTGCATGGACGCCGCCTGGGCCGGCACGGACGTCTACACCGTCGTCCAGGTCGCCTACTGCAGCGGCAACCGCGCCCAGCAATGGCGCCTCAACGCCTCCAACGACCTCGTCAACGTCAACGCGGACAAGTGCGCCGACGTCATCGAGCGCCGCACGACCACCGGCAGCCCCGTCAAGCTCTACTGGTGCAACGGCCAGGACAACCAGAAATGGTTCTGGCGCTGATCGCTGGACTCCCCTCAGTCCCGCAGGACGGTCAGGGGGACCTGGACGGCGACTGCCGTGCCGGCGGGGCCCGAGGTGTACGCGCGGCCGACCGGGGCGGCGCCGCGGACCTGGCTGGAGGTCAGGCGGGCGCCGATGGCGTCGCCCTCGGTGACTGACCTGGGGGACAGGAGCAGGCCGCGGCGGGAGCGGCGGGCGGCGGTGAGCCAGGCGCCCAGGCCGATCGAGAGGGCGTCGGCGGCACCGGCGTAGACGATGGACTGGCCGTGGTCGCGGCCCGAGGTGGCGACGGCCCGCAGGACCTTGTCGGCGGCGGGGGTGGTGAGCAGGTCGGCGTCGTCCACCAGGAGCACCGCCGGACCGCGCAGATCGGTGAGCGCCGCCTGCACGGCGTCGTTGGCCGGGTCCGGGTCGGTGAAGAGACGGACCTGGGCGTGCCGGGCGAGGGCGCGCAGCGGCGACTCCCGCGGGGTGAACACGATCAGGCCGGTGCCGCCGGCCAGCAGCGACACCGCGAGGGTGGCCAGGGCGTTGCTGCGGCCGGTGCCGGGCGGGCCGCCGACGTAGAACGCCGACGTGGTGGCGAGGTCGACGCCGACCGCGGTGCCGTCGTCGCCGCCGACACCGAGCAGCCCCCACATCGGGCGGCGCAGGGAGGCGGGGACCTGCTCGTAGGCGTCGGTGAAGGCGACGGACGTGGGCAGGCCGGCAACGGCGAACGGTCGTTCCCGCCCGGGGGTGCCGGCCGCGGCCCCGATCCTGCGCAGGGCGGCGGCCTGGGCCTGGCCGCTGTCGTCGGGGTCCAGGAGCGCGACCTGCGTCTCGGTGCGGGACAGCACGTGCCAGCCGCGGCCGGGCACGATCGTCGCCGGGACCTTGCTCGGCAGGATGCCGACGAGCTGATAGTCGTTGCGGTCGGCCTGGCGCAGCAGCAGCTTGTGGTCGTTGTGCGCGGCGAGCCGGCCGCCGAGCAGGGCCCGCTCTGAGGTGGCGACGACGTGGATGCCGGCGGCGGCGCCCTCCCGCACGATCCTGGTGACGTCGCCGAGGAGCCGGCCCTGGTCGTGCTCGTCGAGGACCGGGGCGAGGGCGTCCCAGCCGTCGATGAAGAGCAGGATGTGCGGCGGCCGCTCCGCGGCGGGCAGCCGCCGGCGCAGCTCGACGAGCCCGGCGCAGCTGAGCGCGGCGCAGCGCTCCTGCCGCTCGGTGAGCTCCCGGCCGAGGCGGCGCAGGAGGCGTTCGAGGCGTTCCATGTCGTGCCGCGACACCACCGCGCCGCAGTGCGGCAGCGCTTCGAGGGCGGTGAGGCCGCCGCCCGCGGCGTCGATGCCGTAGAGGTGCACGTCGCGGACCTTCGTCCGTTGCGCGGCGGCGCCGGCGATGGTCCGCAGCACCTGGGTCCGTCCGGAGCGCGGCGCGCCGATCACGTAGAGATGGCCGAATGTGCCGAGGTCGACCGTCGCGACCCGGCGCTGCTGGAGCTGCGGGACGTCTTCGAGCGCGTACGGGATCAGCGGCGGCACGCTCTCGTGCACGGGCGCCTCCCGCTGGACGGTCAGCTCCGCCAGCAGCGCCCGCTCGTGCAGCGCCGGCAGCCACGGGCTCGGCTGCGGCACCAGGTCGGTGAGGCCGGCCGCGGCCTCGTTCACGGCGGCGACGAAGACCTGCAGGTCCGTCGGCACGAGAGCGGTGGGGGCGTGCGGGTCGACGTCGGCGACGGGCAGGTCGACGGGGCGGCCGAGCCGCTGCCACGACAGCTCCGCGGTGCGCAGCGGCGCCGCGGCGACAGGCGCGGTGCCCTCGGGGTGCCGGCCGGCCCCGACCCACGCGGCCTGGAACGGCACGGTCGTGCGGTGCCCGGCGCGCACCAGCGCCCGGCCCGGGTTGCCGGGCGAGATGGTGACGGCCTCGCCGGTGTCGATGATGTCCTGGCTCTCCACCGTGTCGGTGACCCGCAGCGCGATCCGCAGGTTGGTGTTGGCCTTGATGTCGGGGGTGACCGCCCCGGCCGGCCGTTGCGTGGCGAGGACGAGGTGGATGCCGAGGGACCGGCCACGCTGCGCGATGCCGATCAGTCCGGGCACGAAGTCCGGCACCTCACGCACGAGGGTGGCGAACTCGTCGATCACCAGCAGCAGCCGCGGCAGCCGGGGCAGCGCCGGGTCGGCGGCGCGTTTCGCCCGGTACGCGGGCAGGTCCTTGCACTCGGCGTCGGCGAGGATCCGCTCCCGGCGGCGGAGCTCGGCGCCGAGGGAGTCCATCGCCCGCTGCACGAGGTGCGCGTCGAGGTCGGTGACCATGCCCAGGGTGTGCGGCAGCTCGGCGCACTCCCGGAACGCGCTGCCGCCCTTGTAGTCGACGAGGACGAAGGTCAGCTCGTCGGGGCGGTTCGCCGCGGCGAGCGACGCCACGAACGCCTGCAGCAGCTCCGACTTCCCGGACCCGGTGGTGCCGGCGACGAGCCCGTGCGGCCCGTCGCGGACCAGGTCCAGCGCGAGCGGCCCGTCGTAGCCGCGGCCGAGCGCGAACGTGGTGCTGGCCGGCCGCTTCTCCCACCGGCGCAGCAGCTCGGCGGGGTCTGGCGGCTCGAGGTCCAGCAGGTCCAGCAGCCGCACCTCGCGGGGCAGCCCGGCGTCGTGCTCGGGGCTGACGTCGCGCAGCGGGGCGAGGCCGCGGGCGAGCCACTCGCACCAGCCGACGTCGACCAGGTCGGCGCGGATGCCGGTGAGGTCGGCGCTGCCGGTGCGGCGCAGCGTGACGGTCGTCGCGGCGGCCACGACGACCGCGGTGCACTCTTCCGGCAGGAGCCGCTCCTGCTCGTCGAGGCAGATGCTGAACAGGCGGACCCGCGGGCCCTCGGTGAGCAGCTGCACGACGCCCGGGACGTCCCGCAGCTGGCGGGCGCCGTCGAGGATCACGAGCACGTCGGGGTCGGTGAACATGGCCTTGCCCAGCGATGAGCCGAGTGCCCGCTGGCGCGCCTGCACCTGGGCGACCAGCTCGGCGACGCGGTTGGCGACGCTCTCCGGGTCGTTGCCGACGCTGACCATCGGGCCGCCCCCACCGGCGGGCCGCAGGTGCGGCAGCCACCGGACCCAGCTCCAGCCGTCGCTGCGCCGTGGCTCGGTGAGCACCACCACCCGCAGGTCCCGGGGGCTGTGCAGGACGGCGCTCTGCGCGACGAACCACCGCGCCAGCGCCTGTACCGGCGCGGCCGGGCCGGCGACGCCGATGACGCCGTATTCGGCGAGCTCCAGGCCGACCGGCACGTCCTGGATGTTCCAGCGCACCGTGCGGTGGTTCTCGTCGCGGCCCGGGTCGTCGATCTCCTTCACGGACGGCAGGTCGGCGGTGCCGAGCCGGACCAGCAGGTGGTCGGGGTCCCGCCGGCGCCGCTCCCACAGCCGCACGCCGGGGCCGGTCGCGACGAGGCCGAGCGTCGCCGGGTCGGGTCCGGTCACGCAGCGCACGTGCCGCTCCTGCCGGACCGCGTCGTGGATCTCGCGTTGTAGGGAGTCCATCCGCAGGCGGTACCGCCGCCACTGGTCCTCGTGCTGTTTGCGGTTGCCGCGCCGGCCGACCATCCAGTTGGTGACCGCCATGACCGGCGTGAACAGGATGAAGACCAGGTAGAAGTACGAGCGGAACACCCCGACGAGGACCAGCCCGAGCACGATCGGGGCGACGAGCATCAGCATCGGGAAGGGCTGGCGTGGCGGCTTGGTCGGAGGGTTCGGCAGCCGCACCCGCTCGGCGTCCAGATGCGGCGCGATCCGCGGCGGCCGGTTGTAGTCCAGGCCGATCCCGTCGGCGGCGTCCGTGACCGCGGCGTCGGCCGCCACCGGGGCGACGAGCCTCAGCAGGACCGGACCGACGGCGAGATCGGTGCCGGGCTCCCAGCGCCGGGCGGGTTCGTCGTCGTCCTGCGCGTCCGGTACCGATGGCCGCCCGCCGGTCTCGACGGTGATGCCGGTTTCCGGGTCGAACGCGTACGGCGGCTCCACGACCGCCGGTCTGACCTCGCCGTCGTCGCCGGGCTCGCGGTGCCACGTCACGGTCCCCCGGGTGGAGACCGTCACCCAGAGCCCGCCGGTGGGGGCGTCGGGGCCGTCGACGCTGATCGCGCAGTGATCGGCGGTGCCGATCTCCCAGCTGCCCGGGGTGAGCCGCCAGCTCCGGCCGGCGGCCGGCCCGGAGACCGCGTGCAGCTCGACGAGCACCGGGCCGGCGTCGGCCGGGTCGGGCCGGACCAGGTCCCGTCGCCGGACGGGCCGGCCCAGACCCAGGACCGCTCCTGACCGGATGCCGGAGCCGTGCACCGGGGCGGAGAGGGGCACCTCGACGCCGTCGAGGTACACCTTCCTGGCCGGCCCGGCTCCGGCCAGGAACCTGGCCGCGCCCCCGTCGTCGGCGGGCCGGTCGAGGGCGGCGCTGAGCTCGGCCACGGTGCAGGCGCCGGGCAGGTCGACGAGGTGGTCCCGGCGTGTCCCGTCGATACCGTCGACGGTGGTGAGTGTCAGGTTCACGCCGGCATCCCCCTGGTCGCGGACACGCCGGGGGCGGGGCGTTCCGGCTCGTCGAACTCGTCCTCGTCGTGCGTGGCGGCGCTGACCGGCCGGACGGGCGGCGCCCCGGCGTCGGCCGCTTCCCCCGGCGGAGGCGCCTCCGGGTCGGCCTCCGGAGCCGTCGCTGCTCGGACCGGCGGCCGGGACGACGGGGCGTCGAGGGAGGCCACGAAGGCGTCCTCGTCCAGGAGCGGGCCGGTGTCTGGGCGCCGCGGCGCGGGCGGGATCGTCGCGAGCGTGCGGACGACCGATCTCGGCAGCGCGGTGACGTCGAGGACGAGCGGGGTGCCGGCCGGGCGTATGAGTCCCGTGCGGTCGGCGACGAGCAGCCTGGCATGGCCCTGGGCGCCGCCGATGCGGACGGTGCGTAGCTCGGTGCGCGTGCTGCCGGGTACGCCCGCGCAGATGAGGAACTCGGTGGCCGGCGAGGTCAGCTCGCCGTCGAACCCGGGATGCACGCCGGGGCCGATGGTGACCGCGCCGCCGGGCAGGCGGGCCTCGAGCTGGGCGGCGATCGACTGCACGAGCGCGCGGCCGGTGCGGTCGTCGCCGGTCGTGGCGACGGTGGCGGGGCCGGCGGTCAGGTCGAGGAACACCACGCCGCCGCGGGCGTCCTCCACGCCGGCCGCCACCAGCACCGGGGCCGCGTCGCCGGGCGCGTCGGGGTCCCGTGGGGTCCACCACAGCATCGGGTCGTCCTCGTCGGCGGTCCACGGCGAGTCGTCGGGGACCTCGCAGGGCGCCCCGGCGAAGTACACGCCGACGGCGTCGCCGGCGAGGATCACGGCGTAGGGCTGCCGCCGGCCGGGCAGCGGAATGTCGCGCAGCGCCGCCGCGGCGGTCGTCCAGGTCTGCGGGTCGGCGAGCAGTCCGCTGAGGAGTTCGAGGCGTCGCCGGTACCGCCACCAGCGCCGGACGGGCCGCCCGAACGCCGCCGCCGTCCGCCGCACCTCGTGGGCGAACCGGCGCCGCACCACCCGCCAGCCGCCGGCCCGCCGCACCGCGCGCTGGAGCAGGACGAGGGCGAGCACGAGCAGGCCGAGACCGCCGAGCAGGGCGCTGATCGGCCCGCGGTGCGCCGACAGGTACGCGATCATGCCGCCTCCCCGAGGACCACGCGCATGGCCCGCAGCGCGTGGTGGGTGCGGGACTTCACGGTGCCGCCGGGGATGCCGAGCGCCGCCGCGGTGTCGTCGCCGCCGCGTCCGAGCAGGTGGACGTGCACCAGGATCTCGCGGTGCCGGGCCGGCAGCTGCCGCAGCCCGTGCACCAGGAGGTGCCGGTCGGCGACGGTCTCGGCCAGGTCGCCGCGGTCGGCCCGCTCGGGGAACAGGTCGGCGGCGATCCCGATCGGCACGCTGCGGTCCTTGCGCCAGGCGTCGACGACGAGGTTGCGCGCGATCCTGAACAGCCACTGCCGGATCGGCCGCTCGGACCAGTCGAGCTGGTCGGCGTGCTGCCACGCGCGCAGCAGGGTCTCCTGCACGATGTCCTCGGCCTGGTGCAGGTCGGGGGCGACGAGCCGGGTCACGTAGCGGTGCAGGGCGGCGCGCTGTTCGCCGAGGTCGCGGGCGGCATCGCCAGAGCTCACGTTGGGCGCAGCCTTTCGCGTACATTCGTGCGAAGCGCCCGGATGGTCGTTCATTGAGCACTTCCGCGCCCACACTTACAGCGCCGGATTGCCTACGGGTAGCCGAAGATGAACATGGCGTGTCCGTTCATCGACCGTCAGCTATACGAGGTCGATGTAGTCCGTCGCCGGCGTGCTCGACGCTTCGTCGCCGCCGATGTGCAGGTACGGTCCCGGGGTGAGGGCGGCAGAGCGCCACCAAGACGTCCAGCGCGTTCAGCATCCAGTACCCGCGGCAACGTGTACTGCTGAGACGCGGTAGAGCCCGGCTCTGGTAGCGCTACGCCGTCGCCCCGACCGTGCTTTCCACGGTGACGGGGTGGCGGCGGGTGGGCATGCCCAGCGTCGGGTTGGCGACGCCCCAGGCCGCGCCCTTGCAGATCAGCTCCTTGTAGACCGCGGCGAGCCGGCCGGTGAGGACCGCGGAGACGGCACGGTCGTCGGCGGTCACGTACTGGATCAGGCCCTCCTTGCGGCCCAGCGAGATGCACTGGTTGAAGTAGCGCAGCGGGACGTTCGGCAGCTTCCCGCCGGTCAGGCGTGCCGCGATCGCGTCGGCGGCCTGCCACGCCATCGGGGTGCCGGACGCGCACGACATCCGCAGCGGCTTGTCCCCGGCACCCATGGCGAAGGCGGCGTCGCCCACGGCGTACACCTCCGGATGGGACACCGACCGCATGGTGCCGTCGACGACGATCCGGCCGGTGTCGGTGACCTCCAGGCCGCTCGCCTGCGCGATCGGGTGGACCGCGAACCCGGCGGTCCATACCGTCACCGCGGCCGGGATGGTGCGGCCATCGGCGGTGACGACGGCGTCGGCCTCGACCCGGGCGACGGCGGTGTGCTCGTGCACGGTGATCCCGAGCCGGGCGGCGACCTTCCGCAGGTGCGTGCGGCCCTTGTCCGACAGCCAGTCGCCGAGCTCTCCGCGGGCGGCGAGGGCGACCTCGAGGTCCGGACGGGCCTCGGCGATCTCGGTGGCGGCCTCCAGCCCCGTGAGGCCGCCGCCGACGACGACCACGGGCTGCCCGGCGTCGAGGCGGGCCAGGCGGTCCCGCAGCCGCAGCGCGCCGGAGCGGCTGGCGAGTTCGTGGGCGTGCTCAGCGGTGCCGGGGACGCCCTGGGCGTTCCAGCCGCTGCCGAGCGCGTAGACGAGGGTGTCGTATCCGAGTTCCTCGCCGCCGGCCGTGACGGTCCTGCGCTCCACGTCCACGGCGGTGACCTTGGCGATCCGCAGCTGGACGCCGGTGCCGGCGAGCATCGCGCTGAACGGCCGCGGCTTGAGCGTCTGGCCGGTCGCCAGCTGGTGCAT
The DNA here is from genome assembly GCF_039531485.1 of Dactylosporangium maewongense. Classification (NCBI taxonomy): domain Bacteria; kingdom Bacillati; phylum Actinomycetota; class Actinomycetes; order Micromonosporales; family Micromonosporaceae; genus Dactylosporangium; species Dactylosporangium maewongense. The sequence goes on from NZ_BAAAQD010000027.1 coordinate 97,630, forward strand.
GCGGACCCGTTCGACGAAGTCCGGCTCGGCGTTGACGAGGGTGATCGCGACGTCCTCGCGGCGCAGCCGCTTGGCGAGCCGGCCGGCGGCGATGGCCCCGGCGTACCCGGCGCCCAGAACGATGATGCGGTGCTGCTGCATGTCCCTGCTCCTGTCTGGCGGTGTGCCCCTTGAACCGGGCGGCCCGCCGTTTGCTGACAGGAACGTGGTGTGAAGCAGCTCACATGCTCACTGGAACGCGGTGAACAGGGGTTTCCCGTGGTCGCCGGTGGCCGTCCAGCGCTCGGTCGCGCGGTCGAGCTTGTCGGGGTTGACCTGGTTGCGCAGCGCCGCGATACCGCCGTCGGTGACCTCCAGGCACATGACCCCCACGACCCGCCCGTCCACCACGGCCACCACGGCCGGCTCCCCGTTGGCGGTCGTGGCGTAGATCCCGGGCGACCCGCCGGCCGCGGCGCGCTTCGCCTCGCCGGGCGCGAACAGCCCCCGCACGAACTTCGCCACCGCGAGGGCACCCTCGTACGCCTTCGCCCGCGCCGGGACCTTCCCGCCGCCGTCGCCGATCGAGACGGCGTCCCCGGTGAGCAGCCGCACGAGCGGCTCGGTCCGCCCGCTGGTCGCGGCCGCCAGGAACTCCTCGACGATCCGCCGCGCCGCGGCCTCGTCGATCTCCGTGCGCGCCCGGCCCTCGGCGACGTGTTGCTTGGCCCGGTGGAAGATCTGCTGGCTGGCGGCCTCCGTGATGTCGAGGATCCCGGCGATCTCCCGGTGCGGGTAGTCGAACGCGGCGCGCAGCACGTACACCGCCCGCTCGTTCGGCGTGAGCCGCTCCATCAGCGTGAGCACCGCGTAGGACACCGACTCGCGCTGCTCCACGGTGTCGGCCGGACCGAGCATCGGATCCCCCGCGAGCAGCGGCTCCGGCAGCCACTGCCCCACGTACACCTCACGCCGCGCCCGCGCCGACGTGAGCTGGTTGAGGCACAGGTTGGTGAGGACCTTCGTCAGCCACGCCTCGAGCACCTCGATGCGCCCGTGGTCCGCGCCCTGCCAGCGCAGGAACGTCTCCTGCACCGCGTCCTCGGCCTCCGCCGCGGAGCCGAGCATGCGGTAGGCGATGGCCTCCAGCCGTGGCCGGGCCACCTCGAACCGCTCAACGTCCCCGACGGTCAGAGCCATGACCCCACGGTACGTGCTTCGCTTTCGCCGGCCTCGCCCCGGCCGCGGCGTTCCACCCCGGGGCCGGCTGAGGTCAGTTCTCGGCCCGGGTGCGCGTTCTGGAACGCCAGGCGCTCGTCCGCTCCGGCGGCCAGGTCGCGTACGCCGACGAGGCTGTTGTCGCTCGCGTGCTGGTCAGCCCGCCGCGCAGTGCTCCAACAGCTGCGATGTCATGTTAGGGGAAGGGCCTTTCGCCAGGTCCGTTCGGAGAGCGGGCGAAGGTGGACGAGATGGTTCCGCATGGCTTCGGCTGCACCAGGCCCGTCCTGGTCGCGGATGCAGGCAAGGATCTCCGCGTGCTCCCGCAGGATGGCGTCGTGCTCGCGGGTGTTGAGCAGGCTGCGCTCCGAGCGGGCCTCGAGGACGGCATACACGGGCTGGGCGGAGAGCACCATCAGGCGGTTGTGGGCGAGCTCCAGCACAGTCAGGTGGAACGCGCGGTTGAGGTCGCTGATCTCTGAGTGGGACAGGCCGGCGGCGGGATCGGGCACGGTCTCAGTCAGCCGCGTGAGCTGCTCGTCGGTGCGGCGCAGCGCTCCCAGCCGAGTGGCCTCGACCTCGATCAGCTCCCGCAACTCCACGGTTTCGGCGATGCTCACCTCTTCGGCCGCGGTCAGCAGGTTGATCTGTGTCGTCATGAACTCGGACACGTAGTCGATCGTCGGGCGCGTCACGAAGGAGCCGCCGGTCGCGCCCTTGGAGGTGCGGATCAGATTTTCGCTCGCGAGGACGCGAAGAGCCTCCCGGACCGTGGCCCGGCTGACGCCGAAGGTCTCGGCGAGGTCGACCTCCCGCGGCAGGCGTTCACCGGCGCGCAGCTTCGCTTGCAGGATGTTGTCGCGGAGCTGGTCCGCGATCTGTTCATAGGCCTTGCGGACGCGCTTGAGTCCCGCCCCGTTGTTGGTCACGTGCGTCCCGCTGCCTTGAAGTCAGACATAAGTCCCATCCTGGTGAACTCTGCAGCGAACCCGAGCAGTACAGGATGCTACATGGCAGTTTCCCGATTCGGGACCCTGGTCCAGATCGGTCGTGTCAAAAGTCTAGCAAAAGCCCTCTTGGCGGTTTACCGTGATCCCGTTCGCTACTCAGAGGAGGTTGCGGTGCCTGACGAGGACCGGATAAGCAGGAACTTCGACGCCATCGTCATCGGCGCCGGCCACAACGGGCTGGTCGCCTCCTTCTATCTGGCCCGGGCGGGCCTCGACGTGCTGGTGCTCGAGCAGCGCGACGATCCGGGCGGGCTCCTGGCGACGGCCGAGATCGTTCCCGGGTACCGAACCAACGCGGTGTCGAACTCGTGCCACAACCTCGAGCCCTCCATCGTCTCCGAGATGCGACTGCAGGACTTCGGGCTCCGGTTCGCCCACCCCGATCCAAGCTCGGTCATGGCCTTCGCCGACGGGCGCCGGTTCGTCGCCGCCAACTCCCGCAGCGGCCTGGCCGACGAGCTCAAGTCGCTCAACGCGGGCGACGTCGACGGCTACTTCGCCACGCTCCAGGCGATGTCGACCCTGGCCGAGAAGCTCGACGTCTCCTTCTACGAGGCCCCGCCGAGCGTCGCCGACCTCTACGGCCGGCTCGACAACGACGCGGACCGGGCACTGTTCAACCGGCTCATGTTCGGCAGCGCCACCGACTTCCTCGCCGAGCGGATCACCTCCGAAGAGGTGATGTCCCTGCTGGGCATGGTCGCCATCTCGGGCAACTACCTGGGTCCGAGCACGCCGGGGTCCGCCTACATGCTCTTCCACCGGCCGCTGTACCGGGGCTCCTCGGCCACCCGCAGCGGCGAACGGTTCCACACCCTGGGCACCAGCAAGGTCGCGCCCATCGGCGGCATGGCGGAGATCGCTCGCGCGATGACGGCGTCCGCTCGCGCCGCCGGGGCGGTCATCCGCACCGGGTCGGGTGTGGCTTCCATCGTCGTCAAGCACGGCCGCGTCGCCGGCGTGGTGACCAACGACGGGGAGGAGTTCACCGCCGGCGCGGTCCTGTCGGCGGTGAACCCGAAGCTGACCCTGACCCAGTTCCTGACGCCGGACGAACTGGGCCAGGACCTGGCTGCCCAGGCGGGTGCCATCAAGATGGACGGCACCGCCTTCAAGCTCATGCTGGCCGTGGACGGCACGCCCCGCTTCACCTGCGCCGTGGACGACGCCGAGAACGACAGGCTGCTGCGGTGCGGGTTCCGCATGGGAACGACCATCTCCGGGATGGACCGGGGGTACCACGCGGCGCTCGCCGGGGAATGGTCGCGCGAGCCGATCATCTGGGGCCTCATCCCGTCCTCCATCGATCCCACGCTGGCGCCCGAGGGCGGGCACGTGCTGAGTCTGACGGTCTTCCACGCGCCGCTGCGGCTGTCGGGGAGCACCTGGGACGTCGAGAAGGACAGGTTCGCCCGCCACATCATCGAGCATCTCGACGCGGTGTACTTCCGGGGTCTCAAGGACATGATCGTGGGGTATCGCGCCCTCTCGCCGGAGGACCTCCAGCGCGACTTCGGGCTCATGGGCGCCCATGTCTCCCACGGCGACATCACCGCGTTCCAGATGTTCGACGCCCGGCCCACGTTCGGGCTGAGCCACTACGCCACCCCGGTCGCGGGTCTCTACCTGGGCAGCGTGGGGACCTGGCCGGGCAACTACGTCTCGGGGCTGCCGGGCCGCAACGCCGCCCGGCGGCTGCTCGCCGATCGCACCGACCCCGACCGTTACACGGAGTTCGGCACGGCGGGGGCGAGCTGATGCCCGGACTCGACACGAGGGAGACCAGTGTGAAGCCTGATCGCCGCGCGGAGCCGGCATTTCTCGAAGCATCGGGCGTGACCATGCGCTTCGGCGACCACGTCGCCGTGCGGGACGTCACGCTCGGCCTGGCCCGGGGAGAGGTCGTCTCGATCATCGGTCCCAGCGGTGCCGGCAAGAGCACGTTCCTGCGCTGCGTCAATCTCCTCGAGATCCCGACGCGGGGCACGCTGCGGGTCGGCGACACCTCGCTCAGCGTGGGCCCGGGCGCCACACCCAGGGAACGGGACATTCAGGCGTTGCGCCGGCGGCTGGGGATGGTGTTCCAGAACTTCAACCTCTTTCCGCATCTCACGGTGCTGCGCAACGTCTCGCTCGCCCAGGAGCGGGTGCTCGGCCGTTCCCCGGCCGAAGCCGAGGCGCGGTCGATGTCGCTGCTCGAACGCGTCGGGCTGGCGGACAAGGCCGGCGCCTATCCCGGGCGCTGCTCCGGAGGGCAGCAGCAGCGGGTGGCGATCGCCCGTGCCCTGGCGCTGGACCCGGCGGTGATGCTGTTCGACGAGCCCACCTCGGCCCTGGACCCCGAGGTGGGGGCCGAAGTCCTCGCCGTCATGAAAGAACTCGCCGCCGACGGCATGACGATGATCGTGGTGACGCACGAGATGGCGTTCGCCCGTGACGTCTCCGACCGGATCGTGGTGATGGTCGACGGGGCCGTGGTCGAAGCGGGCGACCCGCACCAGATCATGGCGAGTCCGAGCCATCCGCGCACCCGGACCTTCCTGAGCGCCGTGCTGGACCGCTGATGTTCCAATACACCGGATACATCCTGACCGGCGCGATCGGTACCGTCACGATCACTGCGGCGGCCTTCCTGATCGGCGCCGTGCTCGGCGTGCCACTGGCGGTGGCCAGTCGCAGCGCCCATCGGCTCCTGCGCTGGCCGGCCATCAGCCTGATCGAGGTGTTCAGGTCGGTCCCGAACCTCGTCTGGCTCTTCCTGGTCTTCTTCGGGCTGCCCGAGATCGGCATCCGGCTCGGGCCGTGGACGACCGCCATCCTCACGCTGGGCGTCACCAGCTCCGCCTACCTCGGCGAGATCTACCGGGGCGGCCTCAGCGGCCTGGGACAGGGCCAGTGGCTGGCCTCCAAAGCACTGGGCCTGAGCACCTGGGATCGTGGCCGGTACGTCCTGGCGCCGCAGCTCGCCCGGGTGGTGAGCCCGACCATGGCCACCTACGCCATCAGCCTGCTCAAGGAGTCGGCGCTCGCGTCGGCGATCGGCGTGATGGAGCTGACCTTCCGTGGCGGGCTGGTGACCCAGCGGACCGGCGACGGCCTCACCACATTCGTCGTCGTCGGCGTGGTGTACCTGCTCCTGAGCCTCCCGCTCGCGTACGGGTCGCGCCGCGTCGACAGCCGCCTGCGGGCGAAGTTCTCGGTCGGCTGAGGAGACGACGATGCACGGACTTCTCGTTGACTTCAAGACGCTGGCCCCCGGGCTCGGCACGGCGCTCCAGCTGGCCGGCCTGAGCCTTGCTCTCGCCTTCGTGCTCGGCCTTGTGCTCGCACTGCTCGTCGACGCCAAGCGGCGGGCCGTGAGGATCGTCGCCCTGACCGTCGTCGAGGTGGGTCGCGGACTGCCGCTCCTCGTCATCCTGTACCTCATCTACCGCGGCCTGCCGCAGGCCGGTGTCTCCCTCGACCCCATGCCGGCGGCAGTGGTGGGATTCACCTGGTCCATCGGCGCCTACGCGTGCGAGATCATGCGCTCCAGCCTCAACGCGGTCCCGCCCGGGCAGCGCGAGGCCGCGAAGGCGCTGGGGCTGACGCCGCGGTCGGCGTATCGCGACATCCTGCTGCCGCAGGCCGCCCGGATCGCCATCCCACCGCTGATGAACCTGGCCATCAAGGCATTCCAGCTCACCTCTCTCGCCTACACCATCACCCTCTCGGAGGTCATGCAGGCCGCGTATCTGCGGGGCAGCGTGACGTTCGAGTACCTGCGCACCTTCGTCGCCGCGGCCGTGCTGTACGCGGCCATCGCCATCGTGGCATCGGTGCTGGTCCGGCGGTTCGAGCGGAAGCTCAGCCGTCACCTCTGACCCCATGGACGGGATTTCCCCCAACGGCGTCCTGACGCCGTGGTTCCGATCCGACTTCGCGCCATATCTGGAGACCACCGTGAAGAGAGCCCGTACCGCCCTCGCCGTCATCGCCCTGCTGTCCTCGCTGGCCCTCGCCGCCTGCGCCGACCCCACCGCGGACAACGGGTCCGCCGCACCGGACAAGAACTGCACACCCGTGCACCCGAACGTGCAGACGGTCGCCAAAGGAACCCTGACCGTCGCGCATTTCCCGAACCCGCCATTCGCCGACAGCGAGGGCAACAAGCTCACCGGCGCCGAGGGCGAGATCCTCGCCCGGATCGCCGAGCGGGAGTGCCTCTCGATCACGATCGTGCGGGGCAACGTCGCGAGCATGATCCCGTCGGTGGAGTCCGGGCGGGCCGACACCACGCTCGGTAGCTGGTACCGCACCGCCGAACGCGCGAAGGTCGTCCGGCTCAGCGACCCCGTCATCACCGTCTACCTGGCGATCGCGTCGCGCAAGGGCAGCGGCATCGAGCAGATCGATGACCTTCGAGGTCACACCGTAGGGTCCGCGATCGGGTCCCTCTGGGTGGACGACGTCAACAAGCTCATCGGCAACAACCAGAAGCTCTACGACACGCTCGAGGCCTCCTACGCCGACCTCAAGGCGGGGCGGATCGAGGCGATCGTGAACTCCCAGCCCACGGCGGTGCGGCAGATCGAGATGGCCGGCCTGCAGAACGACGTCCAGGTGGTGGTCCCGAAGCCGAACCAGGCCGTCAAGGCGACCCTGCAGCCAGGGCAGACCAACTTCCCCGTGAACCTGCAGAACACGACCCTCAACGAGGCCATCAACGACGGTCTCAAGGCGCTGCGTGACAGTGGCGAGTTCCGCAAGATCCTGGAGAAGTACGGATTGTCGGCCGAGGCCGACAATCCCCAGCCCCTGCAGAGCTTCTGATCCGCAAGACCGACCCAACCCCTTCGAGGAGACCCGACCTGTCATGAACGCCAACAACCGGATCGTCGTCGACGGCTTGCAGAGCAGCAACTTCACCAGAGAACGCTTCCTGGAGATCCGTGCGGGAGGCATCGACTGCATCCACGCGACGGTCGTCATCTGGGAGGACGCTCGGACCACGCTCGACCTGCTGGGCGCATGGAACCGGATGTTCCGCGCGAACGAGGATCTGATCGCCCTGGCCCGTGACGGACAGGAGATCCGCGACGTGGTCGCCGGCGGGCGCGTCGCGGTCGTGCTCGGGTTCCAGAACGCCTCGTCGTTCGAGGACGACCTCGACCTGGTGGAGGTCTTCTTCGACCTCGGCATCCGGGTCGCCCAGCTCACGTACAACATCCAGAACCATGTCGGCGCGAGCTGCTACGAGACGCAGGACGCCGGCCTGACGCGCTTCGGCGGGTACGTCATCGAGGAGATGAACCGGCTCGGCATGCTGGTCGACCTGTCGCACGTGGGGGAGCGCACGTCGCTGGACGCCATCGACCGCTCGGCCAGACCGGTCACGATCACCCACGCGAACCCCGCGACGGTCTGGCCCCATGCGCGGAACAAGTCCGACGAGGTGCTGCGCAAGCTCGCGGCCCGCGGCGGCGTCCTCGGCGTCGCACCGTACGCCCACCTGACCGGCGGCGGCCCGGTCGGCCTGGAGGAGTGGACCGGCATGGTCGCGTACGCGGTCGACCTGATGGGCATCGACCATGTCGGCATCGGCAGCGACGCCAGCCACGGGTGGAACGACGAGAAGCTCCAGTGGATCCGCAAGGGCCGGTGGTCGCACGTGACCCAGCTCGGCCCGGCGACCGCGGACGCGCAGGGCTGGCTGCCCTGGCCCGACTTCTTCAAGACCCCCGCGATGTTCCCCGCGCTCGAGCAGGGGCTGCGGGACCGGGGCTTCGACGACGCCGAGGTCGACAAGCTCGTCGGCGGCAACTGGATGAGGATCTTCGACGAGGGGCTGACCCCCCACGGCGACAGCCGGCCGAGGGCCGCGAAGGCAGCCGCATGACCGTGCAGTTCGTCCGGATGAAGGACGGCGGCCCGGATGAGTACGACTACCTCGACCACCAGGAGCGCGTGTTCAACGAAGGGCTGCCGGACCGGATCCTCGGCGCGCTGCGGGAGCTGGCGGGATCATTCAGCGGCCACCGCGTGACCCGGCTGGAACACTCGCTACAGGTGGCCACCCGCGCGCTACGGGACGACCGTGACGACGAGTACGTCGTGATGACGCTGGTGCACGACGTCGGGGACAATCTCGCGCCGTACACGCACAGCGAGCTGGCGGGAGCATTGGTGCGGCCGTTCGTGCGACCGCAGCTCATGTGGATCGCCCGCCACCACGGGATCTTCCAGCAGTACTACTACACCAATCTCCCCGCGGAGGCGCGCAACGCCCGCGACCGGTACCGCGACGCTCCCTGGTTCGACGACTGCGCCGAGTTCTGCGAACTGTACGACCAGGAGAGCTTCGATCCCGGATACGACGCGCTGGCCCTGGAGGCGTTCGAACCGGCGCTGCGCCGAGTCTTCGCCGAACCCCGCTACCTGCAGCAGGAGGCGACAGCAGCATGACGACCGCCGGCACGGCAGGTCTGCCGCAACAGCGGCGAATCCTGCGGACCGAGATTCCGGGCCCCCGCTCCCGCGAACGGCAAGCGGCCCGTGACACGCACGTCGCCGCGGGCCTGGGGCAGACGATGCCGGTCTTCGTCGAACGCGCCGGCGGCGCCGTGGTGGTGGACGTGGACGGCAACCACCTCGTCGATCTCGCCTCCGGGATCGCCGTCACCGCCGTCGGCGCGTCCCATCCGCACGTCGTGCGCCGGATTCGCGAACAGGCCGAGCGGTTCACGCACACCTGCTTCCTGGTCACGCAGTATGACGGGTTCGTCGAGGTCGCCGCGGCATTGAACCGGATCACACCGGGAAGCCACGAAAAGCGCACCGCACTGTTCTCCACCGGCGCCGAGGCCGTCGAGAACGCAGTCAAGATCGCGCGTGTGGCCACCGGCCGGCCTGCGGTGGTCGTCCTCGGCAACGCGTACCACGGCCGGACGCTGATGACGATGACCATGACCGCGAAGGTGGCGCCCTACAAGGACGGGTTCGGGCCGTTCGCACCGGAGGTCTACCGGGCGCCCGCACCCTACCCCTACCGCTGGCAGGGCGGCCCCGAGCGCTGCGCGGAGGAGGCCGCCGAAGCCCTCCGGGACCTCGTCGAGACCCAGATCGGCGGCCATCGGGTGGCCGCCATCGTCCTGGAGCCGATCCAGGGCGAGGGCGGGTTCATCGTGCCGCCGCCCGGGTACCTTCCGCGGGTCCGTGAGCTGGCGGACCGGCACGGCATCGTGTTCGTGGCCGACGAGGTGCAGACCGGGCTGGGGCGTACCGGTGACATGTTCGCCTGCGACCGGGAAGGCGTCGTCCCGGACCTGATCACCACGGCCAAGGCCCTCGGCGGCGGCATGCCCATCGCCGCGGTGACCGGATCCGCCGAGGTGATGGACGCGGTGCCCCCGGGTGGGCTCGGCGGTACGTTCGCGGGAAACCCGGTGTCCTGCGCCGCCGCACTGGCCACGCTGGAGGTCATCGAGCAGGAGCGGCTGGTCGAGCGGGCCCGCGACATCGAGGCGCTCGCCCTCCCGCGGTTGCGCGCCCTGGCCGGCCCACAGTCGTGCGTCGGCGAGGCGCGGGGCCGGGGCGCGATGCTGGCCGTCGAGTTCGTGCGGCCGGGCAGCCGGACCCCGAACCCGGAGGCGGCCCGAGCCGTCGCGGCCGCCTGCCACCGGCAGGGCGTGCTGGTGCTCGTCTGCGGCACCTACGGCAACGTGCTCCGGCTGTTGCCGCCCCTCGTCATCGAACCCCAACTTCTTGACGACGCACTGAGCGTGATCGAGGAGGCGGTGAGGGCCCGATGACGCCGACGTCGCCCGAGACCAGCCACGACCCGCGCACGGGTCTGCCGACCACGACAGCTCGCCCGACCAGCCGCGCCGAGCTGGAGAGGACCATGGCGCGGGCGGTAGCCGCGGCTCCCACATTGTCCCGCGCGGCACCGCGCGACCGGGCCCGGTGGCTGCACACGGTCGCCGATGCGGTCGAGGGCGCGCGAGGCGATCTCGTCCGCCTGGCCGATTGGGAGACCGCGCTGGGCACCACGCGGCTGCAGGGGGAGCTGACCAGGACCGTTGCCCAGATCAGGTTCTACGCCGACGAGGCCGCGGCCGGCTACTTCCTGCGGGTCGAGCACGACACCGCCGACGGGCAGACCCCGAGCCTGACCCGTGTGAACGTGCCACTGGGGCCGGTCGCCGTCTTCGGCGCCAGCAACTTCCCCTTCGCGTTCGGGGTGCTGGGCCACGACGCCGCGTCCGCATTGGCTGCCGGGTGCCCGGTGGTGGTGAAGGCGCACCCGGCACACCTCGGGGTGAGCGGCAAGCTGTTCGGGCTCGCCAGGGCCGCCCTCGCGGCCGCGGGAGCCCCGGACGGTGCCCTCGGCATCGTCCACGGCTTCGAGACCGGCGTCGAGCTGGTCAAGCACACCGACCTGGCCGCGGTCGCGTTCACCGGCTCCCAGACCGGTGGGATGGCACTGTGGCGGCTGGCCAACGAACGGCCGGTGGTCATCCCGGTCTTCGCCGAGATGGGCACCGTCAACCCGGTCGTCGTCACACCGCTGGGTGCGACGCGGATCGAGGAGGTGGCCCGCGGGCTGGTCGCCTCCTTCACGCTCGGGCACGGGCAATACTGCACCAAGCCGGGCCTCGTCCTCGCCCCGAAGGGCAGCGGCCTCGCGGCCCGCGTCGCGGGCGAGCTGGAGCGGCTCGCGCCCGAGCCCGTGATGCTCACCCGCCGCATCGCCGACGGCGTCCGGTCCGGCGTCGAGGCCATGCGGGACGCCGGCGCCACGGTCGCCGTGCAGCTCGGCGGCGACGGTCCCGGCTGGTCGGCGCCCGCCGCCGTCCTCGAGGCGCCGCTGGCGGAGGTGCGGGCGGGGAGCAGGCTGCTGGAAGAGGTCTTCGGGGCCGTGGTCGCGGTCGCCGAGTACGACGCGCCCGAGCAGGTCCTCGCGACGCTGACGCAGCTGCCGGGAGCGCTGGCCGCGACCCTGTTCGCCGGACCCGGCGAGGATCCGTGGGCGGTTCGATGGCTGGAGACGCTGAGCGGCAAGGTCGGGCGGGTCGTCCTCGACGACTGGACGACGGGGGCGCCGCTCGCACGCGCCCAGCAGCACGGAGGGCCCTGGCCCTCGACGACGCAACCGACGGCCACGTCGATCGGGGCTCGCGCCTTGGAACGCTTCGTCCGCCCGGTCGCCTTCCAGGGATTCCGCGACGAGCTGCTGCCGCCGGTCGCGCGGCGGAGCAACCCGTGGTCGATTCCCTGCCGGGTCGGCGGGGACTGGATCCGGGCCGGGGCATCATGAGGCCGGTGCTCGACGGGATCGTCGTGGCCGACTTCAGCAGGGTGCTCGCCGGGCCGCTCGCCACCGTCATGCTGGCCGATCTCGGCGCGACCGTGATCAAGGTCGAACGGCCGGGCGTCGGGGACGACACCCGCCAGTGGGGTCCGCCGTGGACCGCGGCGACCAGCGCCTACTTCGAGGCCGCCAACCGGTCCAAGCTGAGTGTCGAGCTCGACCTCGACGACCCCCGGGATCTCGAGGTCGCCGTCAACCTGGCGGCCGGCGCGGACGTCGTGGTGGAGAACTTCCGCACGGGTGCCCTGGACGCGCGCGGCCTCGGGTACGACGCCGTCGCCGAACGCAACCCCAGCGTCGTCTACTGCTCGATCTCGGGCTTCGGCCCGGACTCGTCGCTGCCGGGGTACGACTTCCTGGTGCAGGCCGTCGGCGGGCTCATGAGCATCACCGGCGACCCGCAGGCACGTCCGGTGAAGGTCGGCGTCGCCCTCGTCGACGTGCTGACCTCCAAGGACGCCGTAGCGGGCATCCTGGCCGCCCTCCTCGAACGCGCCACCTCCGGGCGCGGCCAGCACGTGCGCGTCGACCTGCTGTCGAGCCTCCTCGGCTCGCTGGCCAACCAGGCGGCGACCTACCTGGCGACCGGCACGTCTCCGGGCCGTCTCGGCAACCAGCATCCATCGATCGCCCCGTACGAGACGCTGGAGTGCGCAGACGGGCAGCTCGCCGTCGCGTGCGGCAACGACGCCCAGTTCCGGCGGCTCGCGGAGGCCCTCGGGCTGCCCACGCTGCCGGAGGACGACCGGTTCCGCACCAACCCGGCCAGGGTGGCCCACCGGGCCGAGCTGGTGCGGGAGCTGGAGCCGGCGCTGCGCCGTGCCGGCGTCGACGAGTGGGTCGGCGTACTGGAGCGCGCCGGCGTACCGGCCGGGCGGGTGGGCGACGTGGGTTCCGCCTTCGAGCTCGCGGCCCGGCTCGGCCTGCAACCCCGGGTCTCGCTGGGCGACGACGCGATGGACCAGGTCCGGCATCCCGTGACCTACTCGCGCACTCCGGTGCGGGAGTACCGGCGACCGCCGCGGCTGGGCGAGCACAACGCCCTTGTCCGCACCACCTATGCCTCCAGGAGGAGCACGTGACCACTTCGGCAACGCGCCAGCCCGACCCCTTGGACCTGCTCGACCTCGAGGATTTCCTCACCGATGACGAGCGAGCGGTCCGGGACGCGGTCCGTCGCCTGTGCGACGACCTCGTCGAACCGCACGTCGCCGAATGGTACGAGCACGGGCGGGTGCCTCAGGTTCGGGAGCTGACGGTCGCGCTCGGGGACATGGGACTGCTGGGCATGCACCTGGAGGGCTACGGTTGCGCCGGACTGAGCGCCGTCGCGTACGGTCTGGCGTGCCTCGAACTCGAGGCGACGGACTCGGGGCTGCGCTCGCTGGTGTCGGTCCAGGGCTCGTTGGCCATGTACGCCATCTGGAGGTGGGGCCGCGAGGAGACCAAACAGCAGTGGCTCCCTCGCATGGCCAGTGGCCAGGCGATCGGCTGCTTCGGCCTGACCGAGCCGGATCACGGCTCCGATCCCGGTTCGATGCGCACCCGCGCGCGCCGTCACGGGAGCGACTGGATCCTCGACGGGCGCAAGATGTGGATCACCAACGGGTCCGTGGCCGACGTGGCCGTGGTGTGGGCCGTCACGGACGAAGGGGTGCGAGGCTTCGCCGTGCCGACGGACAGTCCGGGCTTCTCGGCTCCGGAGATCAAGCACAAGGGATCGTTGCGGGCCTCGGTGACCAGCGAACTGGTCCTGGACGGCGTGCGGATCCCGGACGAGTTCGCCTTCCCCGACGTGCGCGGGCTGAAGGGTCCCCTGAGCTGCCTGAACGAGGCGAGGTACGGCATCACCTGGGGAGCCATGGGGGCAGCCCGCAGTTGCCTGCAGGTCGCGCTGGACTACACCCGCCAGCGCGAACAGTTCGGCCGTCCGCTGGCCGCGTTCCAGCTCACTCAGCACAAGCTCGTCGAGATGAACGTCGAGTACGCCAAGGGCGTGCTGCTCGCCTGGCATCTCGGCCGCCGCAAGGATTCCGGCGTGCTGACCCCGGCGCAGGTCAGCCTCGGCAAGCTCAACAACGTGCGAGAGGCCCTGGACATCTGCAGGACGGCCCGGACCCTGCTCGGCGCCAATGGCGTCTCGCTGGAGTATCCGGTCATCCGGCACGCCGCCAACCTGGAGTCGGTGCTGACCTACGAGGGAACGGTGGAGATGCACACCCTTGTTCTGGGGCAGTTGATGACCGGTATCCCGGCGTTCCGATGACCCTCGCATTGCCCGTAGTCGATGGGTTGCGGACGTGCGGCTCGTCTATGGGACTGTTGATCCTCGGACGACGAGGCGACCGGGCTGACGGACGACGCCAGAGCGGGTCTCGCCATCCAGGATCGCGAAGAGTTGTCCGACCGCGGTCGCGCCCAGCTGCTCGAGGTTGAGGTCGACGGTGGTCAGCGGGGGTCGGCACTCGGTGGCGAAGACCTCCCAGTTGTCGTAGCCGACCAGCGCGACGTCGTCGGGTACATGGCGGCCGAGTTCGCGTAAGGTGTCGGCCGCCCCCGAGGCGATCTGGTCGTTGCCGCAGAAGATCGCATCGATGTCGGGGTGTGCGCTCAGGAGCCGGGCGGCGGCGTGCCGTCCCCAGCGTTGCGACCACTGGCCGAAGAGCGGATCGCCGATGAGTGGCAGGCCGGCGCTGTCGAGGACCTCCCGTAATGCGGCGGCTCGGTCGCGGGCGGCCCGGTAGGTGTCGTCGCCGGTGATGTGGGCGATGCGCTTGCGGCCGAGCGCGACGAGATGCTCGGCGGCAAGGCGGGCGCCGCCGGCGTCGTCGGCGATGACAGACAGGTCGGCGGGGTTGTCGGACTCGCAGTAGGCATAGACGACCGGAATCGGGATGTCGCGCGTGAGTGATTGGCGCAGGTCGTTGGCGTCGCCGAGGATGATGAACCCGTCGACCTGGCGGGCCAGCAACGTTTGAATGTAGTGGCGCCGGCGGATGGCATCGCCGCGGGCATCGCACAGCAGGACGCTCATCTGTTCGTTGCCCAGGGCGTTCTCGGCGCCGAGCAGCACCGGAATCGCAAAGCGGGCGCTGGTCAGCTCGTCAGTGAGCAAACCGATGGTTCGGGTGTTACCGGAGACGAGTCCCCGAGCCAACACGTTGGGGTAGAAAGCCAATTCCTCCGCGGCCTGCTGCACCCGTCGACGGGTCGCGGGGGCCACCTCGTCGCGCGAGTTGAGTGCCTTCGAGGCGGTGGCGACGGAGACCCCTGCCCGCTTGGCAACGTCGGTCAGGGTCGCCCGCGCGCGTGTTCTGCCCACCGGTTCAGTCCTCTCGAAAACGTTTCGGCGAGCATAGCTTGTGGATGAACCTCGCAACGACAGGTGCTGCGCGATGGCTGCAAAACAGCCGTTGACAGGTGCGTCTCGCGCTGCCAAGATTCCCGAAAAGGTTTTCGTAACATTTCGGAAAGGTGGTGACGGTGGCGGCCGTCCCAGGACCCGTTGTGCCCTCGAGCGGGGAGCTGCACCCCGTCGGACTGCACCAGGTGCAGCTCACCGGTGGGTATTGGGGGAAGCGTCAGGCGGTCATCGGCACCGCCACCATTGAGCATTGCCGCGAGTGGCTGGACCGTCTCGGCTGGACGGGCAACTTCCGCGACCCCGACGCTGCGCTGCGCCGCCGCGGGCGTGAGTTCTCCGATTCCGAGGTGTACAAGCTCGCCGAGGCGGCCAGCTGGGAGACCGGCCGGGCCGGCGGCACCGATCACACCGGGCTGCTGTCCGAGCTGGTCGCGCTCGCCGCGGGCGCCCAGGCCGCCGACGGCTACCTGCACACCGGCTACGGGCGGCCCGGCCAGCCGGAGCGGTACAGCGACTTCAATTTCGGTCACGAGCTCTACTGCGCCGGTCATCTCCTGCAGGCCGCGGTGGCCGCGCACCGCACCGGCGCCGCTCCCGAGCTGCTGCAGGTCGCCCGCCGCGTCGCCGACCACGTCTGCGAGCGCTTCGCCCAGGAGGGCTTCTGCGGGCACCCCGAGATCGAGCCCGGGCTCGTCGAGCTCTATCGGCTCACCGGCGAGCGCAGGTACCTCGACATGGCCGTCGCGTTCATCGGCCGGCGCGGGCACCGCAGCCTGCCGGAGCACGAGTTCGGATGGCGGTACTTCCAGGACGAGACCCCGATCCGTGCGGCGGAGGCGTTCGGCGGCCACGCCGTGCGCGCCCTGTACCTGGCCTGCGGCGCCGTGGACGTGGCCGTGGAGACCGGCGACGACGAGCTGCTCGCGGCGGTCGTGCGGCAGTTCGACCACACCGTCGCCCGGCGCACCTACATCACCGGCGGGATGGGCTCGCGCCATCTCGACGAGTCCTTCGGCGACGACTTCGTGCTTCCGCCGGACCGGGCCTACTCCGAGACCTGCGCCGGCGTGGCCACCGTCATGCTCGCCCACCGGCTGCTGCTGGCCACCGGCGACACCCGCTACGGCGACATCGTCGATCGGGTGCTGCACAACGTGATCGCCGCCGCGGTGGCCGACGACGGCCGCTCCTTCTTCTACGCCCACACCCTGCACCAGCGCACCCGGCCCGAGACTCCCTCGGCCGAGCATGAGCAGCTGCGCTTCGGCGGTGGCCAGCGTGCGCCGTGGTTCGAGGTGTCCTGTTGCCTGACCAACGTGTCCCGGCTCGTCGCCTCCCTGGGCACCTACTTCGTGACCGCGACCGAGTCCGGCAACGACGCCGGTGTGCAGATTCACCAGTTCGCTCCCATGACCGTCCAGGCCGCGGGCATGCGACTCGAGGTCGACACGGCGTACCCGGACAACGGCACCGTCATCGTCACCGTGGCCGAAGCACCCGCTCAGGAGCGGACGATCACGCTGCGGGTGCCGGACTGGGCAGGTGGCGGGACCCGGGTCGAGCGCCGCGTCTTCGTTCCCGGCGAGCAGATCCGACTGGACCTGTCCGTGCGGCCTCGATGGACGTTCCCGGACCCGCGCGTGGACGCGGTGCGCGGCTGCGCCGCCGTGGAGGCGGGTCCGATCGTGATGTGCGCCGAGTCGATCGACCAGGAGGACGGCGTCGACCTCGATGAGCTGCAGGTCGACACCGGCGTCGCGGCCGAGGAGAGCGCGGTGAAGGGGCGCACCGCCGACCCGGGTAAGGCCAGGTGGCCGTACGGTGACCGGCCCGTGCCGGCCGGGAATGTGCAGCCAGTCCTCGTTCCGCTCGTCCCGTATCACCGCTGGGCCCGCCGCGGCCCATCCACGATGCGCGTCTGGCTTCCCATCATCCCGTCCTGACAAGGAGGTGACGCGATGCCACACCCCCGCCGGAAGTCTCGGCCGGCACTCGCGTTGACTACCGCTCCCGCCGCCGTCATGCCTCCGCCAGCAGCGACCAAGGGCCCCAGACGATCGGCCTCGGCGGGGCCGATCGAGGTCAAGGCGTTCGGCTGAGCATGCACACCGCCCGAAGGCCCCCGGCGATGCGGGACGTCGCTCACCTCGCCGGGGTCTCGCACCAGACCGTCTCGCGGGTGATCAACGACCACCCCAACGTCCGGTCGCAGACCCGGGCCAGGGTCCTGGCCGCGATGCGGGCGTTGGACTATCAGCCCAACATCGCGGCCCGGACCCTGGCCACCAACCGGTCCCAGACGGTCGGCCTCGTCACCTTCGACACGACCCTCTTCGGGCCCTCGTTCATGGTCCACGCCATCGAGCGGGCGGCCCGGGAGGCCGGCTACTTCGTCAGCGTCGCCAGCGCCCGGGAGCCCGACGTGCCACAGGTCCGCGACGCCGTGCGGCGCCTGCGCGAGCAGGCCGTCGAGGGCATCGTCACGCTCGCGCCGGTCGCGGCGGCCTGGACGGCGCTGCGGCAGGTGCCCCTGGACGTGCCGATCGTCGGCCGCGGCACCACTGCCGAGCCCGGCGACGACTCCGAGGTCCCCATGGTGGCGATCGACAACGCCGCCGGGGCGGCCCTGGCCACCCGGCATCTGCTCGAACTCGGCCATCGCACCGTCCACCATGTCGCGGGACCGGCGAACTGGCCGGAGGCCAGAGAGCGGATGGCCGGCTGGCGGACAGCGCTGGAGGACGCGGGACGCCCGGCCCCGGCGCCCCTCACGAGCGACTGGAGCGCCGCGGCCGGCTACGCCGCCGGCCGGACCCTGGCGGAGCGGCCGGAGGTGACCGCGGTCTTCTGCGCCAACGATCAGGTGGCCGTCGGTGTCCTGCGCGCCTTGTACGAGGCCGGCCGCTCGGTGCCGCACGCCGTCAGCGTCGTGGGCTTCGACGACATGCCCGAGGCCCCGTACCTCCTGCCGCCGCTCACCACGGTCCGGCAGGACTTCGCCGAGCTGGGCAGGCGCAGCCTGGACCTGCTCGTCGACCAGATCTCGACGGGCTCGCGGCGGGGCGGGGAGTTCCGCTCCGCGCCGAGCCTGATCGTGCGCGGTTCCACGGCGACACCCCTTGCACTTTGAGAACGCTCACAAACAATGGATCACCTGGGAAAGGAAACGATCGTGAAACGCTGGATGGGCAGCATCGTCGCTGCGACGTTACTGTTGGGCGCCGCCGCGTGCGGTGACGACACCAAGGCCGGCACCCCGGCCGACGCGGACAGTGGCACCACGCTCAAGCTGTGGACACGGGCCGCCACCGAATCGCAGTCCAAGGCCTACGCGGCCGCGTACAACGCCACCCACAAGAACCAGGTCGAGGTCACCGCGTACCCGAACGAGGAGTATCCGGCCAAGCTCGCGTCCGCCGCCGGCGCCAAGGCCTTGCCGGACCTGTTCGCCTCCGACGTGGTGTTCGCGCCGCAGTACGCCTCGCAGGGGCTGTGGCTGGACATCACCGACAAGTTCAACGCCCTGCCGGTCAAGGACAAGGTCGCCCCCGCGCACGTGCGCAACGGCACCTGGAACAAGAAGAACTACGCGGTCCCGCACACCATCGACATGTCGGTCATGCTGTACAACAAGGACCTCTTCGCCAAGGCCGGCCTCGACCCGGAGAAGCCGCCGACGACCCTGCAGGAGTTCGCCGACGCCGCCCGCGCCGTGGACAAGCTCGGCGGCGACGTCAACGGCACCTACTTCGGCGGCAACTGCGGTGGCTGCAACGTGTTCACCCTGTGGCCGTCGGTGTGGGCCTCCGGCGGTGACGTGATGAACGCCGAGGGCACCGAGAGCACCGTCAACGGCAAGGCGATGGCCGACGTCTTCGCGCTGTACCGCAAGCTCTACGACGAGGGCGTGGCCGCGCCGGCGTCGAAGGACGAGGCCGGCCCGACGTGGCTCGGCGCGCTGCAGAGCGGCAAGATCGGCATCGCGCCCGGCCCGGCGGCCTGGCTCGGCCTGATCGAGGAGAAGGCGACGTTCAAGCTCGGGATCGCCCCGATCAGCGGCATCGACGGGGGTGAGTCGACGTTCGTCGGCGGCGACGCGATCGGCATCGGTGCCACCAGCAAGCACGCCGCCGAGGCGTGGGACTTCCTGGCCTGGACCCTCGGCGACGAGGCCCAGGTGGAGGTCGTGGCCAAGAACAAGGGCGTGCCGGTGCGCACGGACCTGGCCGCCAACAAGTACTCCTCCGCCGACCCGCGGACCGTCACCATCAACAATCTCATGGCCAAGGGCCGCACGCCGTACGCGAAGAACTTCAACGTCACCTACAACGACCCGCAGAGCCCGTGGGTGACCGCGTTCCGGGGTGCGCTGTTCGGCGACGCCCAGAAGTCCCTCGACGACGGCGCGACCGCGCTCACCGCCTCCCTGAAGAAGTGAAGTAGAGACCGATGACCCTGCTCGTCGACGAGCGGACGGCGGTCTCCCCGCCGGCCGCCCGGCCCCGCACCCGACGCACCCGCCGGTGGGTGGGCGCCCTGTACGCCGCACCCACCGCCTTCATGGTCGGCATGTTCTTCCTCGTCCCGCTCGGCCTCGTGGCGTACATGTCGCTGCACCACTGGCCGTTGCTCGGCGCGCCAGAGCTCAACGCGCCGGAGAACTACGCCGGCATGGCCGACGACGAGCTGCTCGCCACCGCGGCCTGGTTCACCCTCAAGTACACCGTCGTGGTCACGGTGTTGCTCTTCGGGCTCTCCTTCGGGCTGGCGCTGCTCGTGCAGCACCCGGGCCGGGGTGTCGGGCTGCTGCGCACCGCGTACTTCATTCCGGCCGCGGTCGGCTTCGCCAGCGCCTCCCTGCTGTTTCTGGGCCTGCTCAGCGACGAGATCGGCCCGGTCAACCGGATCCTCGAGTCGCTGGGTCTGCTGCACGGCTACGTGTCGTGGACCAGCGGCAGCCCCGGCAGCGCGCTGGGCTCCGCGGTCGGGCTCGTGCTGTGGCGCTTCGCCGGGTTCAACATGCTCATTCTGCTCACCGGCCTGCAAGCGATTCCAGTCGAGGTGTACGAGGCCGCCCGCCTCGACGGCGCCTCCCGCTGGGCGACATTCCGGCGGATCACGGTGCCGCTGATGCGCCCCACCCTCGCCCTCGTCCTCACGCTCATGGTCACCGGCTCCCTCCTCGCCTTCGACCAGTTCTGGATCCTCACCCGCGGCGGGCCCGACAACTCCACCACCTCGCTGGTGATGATCATCTACCGCAAGGCCTTCATCGAGCTCGACCTCGGATCCGCCGCGGCCATCTCCGTCGTGCTCCTCGTCGTCCTGGTTCTGTTCAACGTGGTGCAGCTCGGCATGCTGCGCAGAAAGGGCTGACATGCGACGGCTCACCGGCGCCGCCCTGGCCATCCTGTTCCTGTTCCCGCTCGCCTGGAGCGCGTTCGCCTCGGTGCGCACGCCGAGCGGGTTCGGGCTGGAGAACTACGCACGGCTGTTCAACGCCGACAACGGCATCCACTTCGAGCAGGTGTTCAACTCCGTCGCCGTCAGCGTCCTCACCGTCGGCGGCACCCTGGTCGTGAGCACCCTCGGCGGCTACGCGTTCGGCCGGTTCACCTTTCCCGGCCGCGACGCGCTGTTCCTGCTCACCCTCGCGATCCTCATGGTGCCCTACGCGACCATCCTCATCGCGCTGTACGTCCTGCTGGGCTGGATCGGTCTGCAGGACTCGCTCATCGGCCTGAGTCTCGTGCTCATCATGTTCCAGCTGCCCTTCTCCGTGTTCATGATGCGCAACTCCTTCGAGGCCGTGCCCAAGGAGATCGAGGAGGCCGCGCTGCTCGACGGCTGCGGCAGCTTCCGGGCGCTGACCCGCATCATGCTGCCCGCGGTGAAGCCGGGCCTCATCACCGTCGGGCTCTTCGCCTTCCTCACCTCGTGGAGCGAGTTCTTCGCCCCGTTGATCCTGCTCAACTCGACCGACAAGTTCACCATGATGCTCACCGTGGTGAACATGCGCACCGCCACGTTCGGCGCCATCGACTACGCCGCGCTGGAGGCCGGCGTGACATTCATGGCGGTGCCCTGTCTGGTGCTGTTCCTCGTTCTGCAGCGCAGCTACGTTCGTGGTTTCATGTCAGGCGCAGTGCGCGGCTGACTCCCGGGGCACTCGACCACCCGCCGTACATCGGCTCGTCCACCAGGCGTCTGTTGCCACCTGTTCGCTGCCGCATGGCCGGATGGTCATCACCGTGCGGCGTGCGGCGATGCGGGCTGACTCGGGGCCGGGCGCCCTGCCGAACCGGGGGAGTTCGGCACTGCGCGGCTGATCGGCCGGCTGCGCCGCGCCGCCATGTCGACGACCCGGATGCCGGCTCGGGAACGCGGCGCAGCCGGTAGGAATTGCGACGGGATCGCCGCTGCGTGCGGGGCTGCCGGGCTTCGCCCGGGCGAGTTCTCCAGCCTTCACCGCCACCATCGTGGAGCAGGGCTGCGTCCGATTAGCCCGACCTTTCCTAATTGCCGGTAAGGAGGGCGTCGACAACTCGTCACATTCATACATTTGCGTTCCTTGTCGGCGATCGCGCTGGTGGGAGCACTTCCAGGCAGGTGGGCGCTTCGAACCGAAAACGTTTCGGTTTGTAAGGACCCAAACGGCGACTGTCTCAGTTGTAACAACCCGTAGAACGGCGGAAATCAACCGTTGACATGGCCGTAACGTGTTGCCACTCTTTCCGAAAAGGTTTTCGAGGGAGGTGTTCATGCTTCGTCGCACGCTCGTCGCCGTCGCCGCGGTCGTGGTCCTCGCAGGGTGCTCCGGGTCGCCGAAGTCCGCACCGCCGCCGCCCGTCGACGGGGCCGACAGCGGCGGCCGGCTCGTCCTGTGGACCCGGTCCCAGCTCGAGGTCCAGGCGACCCTGCTCGTTGACGCGTACAACGCGACCCATGCCAACCAGGTCGAGCTGGCGCTGGTGAACGGCGCCGATGTGAACGTTCGCATCGACGGCGCCGCGCAGGCCGGGGCCCTGCCCGACCTGCTCGCCGGCGGCCTGGCGGATGTGCCCGGGTGGACCGGGCGCGGGCTCTACCAGGACATCACCGGGCGAGTCGCGCGCCTGTCCTTCGCCGCTCAGCTCGACCAGCCGTCGATCCAGGCCGGGACCAGGGACGGCGCCAAGCACGCGGTGCCGTTCGTGCTCGCGAAGGACGGCGGCGACGGCATCGGCATCTCCCGCGACTCGAAGAAGGCGGACCAGGCGTGGAACTTCATCGCCTGGGTGCTCTCCGACGAGGCCCAGGTGCAAGTGCTCGCCCGCAACGGGGACGAGGTCGCGCGGGCCGACCTGAAGACGAACGAATTCACCCCCACCGAGAAAGGTGCCCGTTCGTGAGAACAGTCCGGCCACGCGTCGCGGCCGCTGCCGCGGTCGCCGGCCTGCTGCTGACCACCCTGACCCCCGTGCCGGCTCAGGCCGCACCCAACACCGCCACCCCCTATCCGACGTTCACCGGCGGCGCCAACCCCGTGCCGGACGAGCGCACCGGCTACCACCCCCGCAACCAGCTCCAGGCCATCTTCGACGCCGACGTCACCGCCGGCGCCGGAACGGGCCCGGACAACGACTTCTGGATCGACCGCATGCTCGCCCGCACCGGCAACCAGCCGGGCGGGTCGAACGGCGACGCGAACCAGTACCTCTTCAGCCGCGGCCGCGCCGTGTTTATGAAGACGCACAGCCCGAACGTGCTCGGCTTCGGCGGCGAGGTCGCCTACATCGAGTCGATCGCGGGCGGCCAGGGCGCGTACACCATCACCGCCTCCGTCAACGGCGCCGACGTCGCGCTCACCGAGGACGTGAACCAGCGCAAGCAGACCCCGAGCTACTTCCGCACCGTCTTCAACAACACCGCGAGCGGGCTGCGCATCACCGAGACCAAGTACATCACCGACGCCAATGTCGCGGTGACCTCGGTGGACGTCGCCAGCACCAACGGCGCGGCCAAGAGCGTCACGCTCACCGCGAGCTCGGCGTTCGCCAAGACCGTCGCGGGCGACAACGGCGAGCTGACCGGCGCCGTGCGCGCGTTCAACCAGCTCACCACGCTCTTCCCGCGCTTCTCCGGCGACGGCTTCGCGCCCGTTGACGGCACGCTGCGCCAGACCCTGAGCGTGCCGGCGTCCGGCGCGGTGACGACGAAGGTGCAGCTGGGCTTCATCACCAAGGAGCAGCCGGCCGCGGAGACGGAGTACACCCGCTACCGGGGCCTGACCCCGGCCGCGGCCTACAAGGAGCACGTCACCGCCTACAACCGGTGGTGGGCCGACAACGTGCCCTACCTGGACACGCCCGAGAACAACATCGACAAGACGCTGTTCTACCGCTGGTGGCTCATGCGGTACAACTTCCTCGACGCCGACCTGCCGGGCAACGACTACCAGTTCCCGACGTCGATGGAGGGCGTGCTCGGCTACAACAACGCGATCGTGCTGACCGCCGGCATGTTCGTCGACGACCTCAAGTACTTCCGTGACCCCGTCTACTCCTACGGCCCGTGGGTGTCGGCCGGCGAGGTGTCGAAGAGCTCGAAGTACGTCGACAACCCCGGAGACCCGGCCAACTGGTCCAACTCCTACACCGAGTACATCTCCGAGGCCGCCTGGCGTTCGTACCAGCTGCACGGCGGGCCGAAGGCGATCGCCCGCAACCTCGCCGGGTACGCCGAGAACGACGTGAAGGGGCTGCAGCAGGCGTACGACTTCGACGGCAACGGCCTCATCGAGTACAACTGGGGCGCCATGACCGGCAACGACGCCGACGCGGTGTCGTTCGACTGGAAGTCCGGCTACATGGACCGCGCCGAGAACGCGTACCTGTACTCCAACGCCAAGGCCGCCGCGGCCGCGTACCGCACCGCCGGTGACACGGCCAAGGCCGACGAGATGGAGGCGTTCGCCGCACGGATCAAGGCGGCCGTGCTGCAGTACCTGTGGGAGCCCGCCCGCAGCACCCCGGACCAGATGGGGCTCTACGGCAACCTGCTCAAGCACCGCCTGGTCTCCGGCAACCAGCTCGTGCCGTGGAAGGAGATCAACAACTACTACCCGTTCTCGGTCGGGCTGATGCCGAAGCCGGGCGACGCCGACTACACCCAGCCCTACGTCGAGGCGCTGCGGCTGTTCGCGGACGGCTCCCAGTACCCGATCTTCCCGTTCACCACCGCGAACCAGGCCGACAAGGCCGCGGCCGCGGCGGCGGGCTACCCGGGCAGCAACAACTTCTCCATCATCAACTCCACGGTGACGTTCCGGATGTTGTCGTCGGTGCTGCGCAACTACCCGACGAGCTACATCGACGCCGAGTGGTACAAGAAGCTGCTGTACTGGAACGCCTGGGCGCAGTACCAGAACAACGGCGACAACCGGTACCCGGACCAGAACGAGTTCTGGGCCGACGGCTCCGCGACGGCCGGGACGATCGGCTACCGCTCCTGGATCCACCACACGATCCTGGGCGCCACCAACTTCACCGTCATCGAGGACGCGATGGGCCTGCGCCCGCGCGCCGACGCGAAGGTGGAGCTCGACCCGATCGACATCGGCTGGGACCACTTCACCGCCAACAACATCCGCTACCGCGACCGCGACCTCAGCATCGTCTGGGACGCGCCCGGCGGCACGCGGTACTACGGCACCGGCGTCCCGGAGGGCTACTCCGTCTACCTCGACGGGCAGCTCGCGTTCACCGCGGACAAGCTCGGCAAGCTGGTCTACGACCCGGCCACCGGCACGGTCGAGGCCGCACCCGGCGTGCAGGTGCTGACCCACACCGCGATCGCGGTGAAGGCGCCGCAGGACGTCACCTACGCCGCCGGCGACCGCGTCGTCGACGTGATGGCCAAGGCGGGCGCCGACATCGCCCCGGCCAGCACCGGCTCGGAGAACTTCGCCCAGGGCCGCCCGGCCACCGCGACGTTCTCGGCGGCGGGGCGCGCCCCGGCCGGCGCCGTCAACGGCACGACGATCAACGAGCCCTTCTGGGGCACCGCCGGATCGCCCAACACCAGCGACTCGATCGACATCGATCTGCAGGGCGAGCGGTCGATCGACGACGTGCGGGTGTACTTCTACAACACCACCACGACCGCGACGGTCGCCGGCTACGCGCCGCCGGCCCAGTTCACGGTCTCCTACGACGACGGCTCCGGCTGGAAGCTGGTCCCGAGCGAGTTCCGGGCGCCCGCGTACCCGCGCGGCAACCTCAACCAGGTCCGGTTCCCCGCGGTCAAGGCGAAGAAGCTGCGCATCACCGTGCAGCACGCGCCGGGCGCGAAGACCGGCGTCAAGGAGGTCCAGGCGTTCGGCACCGGCGTGGCCGCCCCAGCGGCGGTGAACAACCCGCCGCTGGCCGACGCGTGGCTCGACTCGTCCTACAGCCAGGCCGGCTCGGCCCGCATCATCGGCCTCGCCCAGGACGACGGTGACCCGGGCTCGGCGCTCAGCGCGGCATGGACGGTCGTCGACGCGCCCGACGGCGGTTCGGCTGCCTTCGACCCGGCCAACGCGCCGAGCACGGTGGCCCGGTTCACCAAGTCCGGCCGGTACACCCTGCGCCTGAGCGTCTCCAACGGCCAGGGGACCTCGACCAAGGACCTCGTGGTCAACGCGACCGCGCTGGCCGAGGGCGAGATCAACGTGGCGAGCACGGCGACGGCGTCGGCGAGCTTCACGGCCGGCTGGAACAACGTCAACGCCGTCAACGACGGCAAGCCCGCGCTGTTCAGCGGCGGCGTGCAGACCGACCTGTGGGGCACGTGGACCGGCAGCGAGCCGGCCACCCGCTGGCTGCAGTACGACTTCCCGTCGGCGGTGCGCGTGGACCACGCCTCGATCGACTTCTGGTCGGACAGCACCACGGGCGGCAGCGGCGTCGCGGTGCCCAAGTCGTGGAAGCTGCAGTGGTGGAACGGCACGGCCTGGCAGGACGTGACCAACGCGGGCGGCTTCGACCCGGCGGTGCGCGGGCGCACCAACCAGGTGACGTTCGACGCGGTCACCACCACCCGGCTGCGGGCCACGCTCAACGCGCTGCCCAACGCCGCCGGCACCGCGTACTCGGCGGTCGGCGTCTCCGAGTGGCGGGTCTTCGCCGCCGCCGCGAGCTCCGTCAAGGGCGTGGACGCGCGGACCCAGGTCGGCGTCGTGCCCACCCTGCCGTCCACTGTGGACGTCACCTACGCCGACGGCACCACGCTGCCGGTCGCGGTGGCCTGGGGCGCGATCGACCCGGCGAAGGTGGCCGCGGTCGGCGACTTCACGGTCTCCGGCTTCGTCACCGGCACCACGCTCACCGCCACCGCCCACGTGTGGGTGCGCGGCCCAGACCCGGTGCAGATCAACACGATCGACCCGGTGGCGGTCGCCACGAAGGTCGGCGTCGCGCCGAAGCTGCCCACCGGGGTGACCGTCGGGTACAACGACGGGTCGCGGCAGAGCGGCATCGCGGTCACCTGGGCGGCGATCGACCCGGCCAAGTACGCGTCGGCGAGCACCTTCGAGGTGAGCGGCCAGGTGGCCGGCACCGACAAGACGGCCACCGCGACGGTCACCGTCGGCGACGGCGGCCCGAGCGACACCGCCCCGCCGGTCGCGGTCCTTGCCGCCGACCCGGCTCCGGCCAGCGGCTGGACGACGTCGAACGTCACCGTCACCGCGACGGCGACCGACAACGCCGACCCGGCGCCGAAGCTCGAGATCGCGGTCGGGACGGGGGCCTTCCAGGCGTACACCGGACCGGTCACCATCTCCGCGGAGGGCTCGACGCCGGTGAAGGCCCGGGCCACCGACAAGGCGGGCAACGTCTCGCCGGTGACCGAGCGCACCGTCGGCATCGACCGCACCGCGCCGACGGCCGCGGCGGCACTCGACGCCGCCAGCCGCTCGGTGACCATCACCGGCACCGACGCGCTGTCGGGCATCGGGGCGGTGCAGTACCGCCTCACCGTCGGCGGCGTGGTCACCCAGGACTGGACGACGGCCAACGGCGCGGTGCCGATCGGCTCGGCGGCGACGATCGTCGACTACCGGGCCGTGGACAAGGCCGGCAACACCTCCGCCACCGGCTCGCTGCCGGTCGCGGCGGGTCAGGCGCCGGTGAACGTGGCCCGCACGGCCACCGCCTCCGCGTCCTACACCCCGGCCTGGGTCACCGCGGACAACCTCAACGACGGTGTCCAGCCGACCGGGCCGGTCGGGCCGAACACCGACGTGTGGAACACCTGGCCGCAGGTGGGCGAGCAGTGGATCCAGCTGGACTGGGCCTCGCCGGTCACCGTCGACCGTAGCCGGATCTGGTTCACCCAGGACGTCGACGACTCCGGAGCCGGGGTCGCGCCGCCGAAGACCTGGAAGCTGCAGTACTGGACCAGCGCCGGCACCTGGGCCGACGTCGAGCAGCCCGGCGCCTACGGCACCTCCGCCACCGAGTGGAACACCGTGACGTTCAAGGCGGTCACGACCACGAAGCTGCGGGCGCTGCTCACCGCGAGCGGGACCGAGGAGGGCAAGGGCGCACCCGGCGTGCAGGAGTGGGAGGTGTACGACGTGCCGGGCAACCCGGCGCCGAAGTTCCACGTCGAGGTCCAGGCCAAGACGCAGTGCATCGCCGGCACCGCGTACGTGTCGGTCAACGTCCGCAACGCCGACGACCAGACGCTCACCATCGAGCTGGTCACGCCGTACGGGTCGCGGACGGTGGCCGGGGTCGCCCCGGGCAAGACCGCGTACCAGTCCTTCACCACCCGCTCCGCCGCCGTGGCGGCCGGGACGGCCACGGTGAAGGTCACCGGCACCGGCGGAAGCATGGAGATCACTGCCCCCTACACCGCTTCCAGCTGCTAGGAAGGCAAACCTTGAGACCGCTCCGCATGATCGCGGTCGCCGGTCTGGTGCTGGCCGGGCTGCTCGTCAGCCCGGCCGGTCCGGCCCACGCCGCGGATTCATACACCTTCACCCACCAGGGCAACCCGATCCTCGCCGACGGCAGCTACTACTCGGCCGACCCGGCCCCGCTCGTCGCCGGCGACCAGTTGTACATCTACACCGGCCACGACCAGGCCGGCCCCACCACCAACGACTTCCAGATGAACGAGTGGGGCACGCTGCGCACCGGCGACGTCCAGAGTGGACAGTGGACCCACTTCCCGTCGCTGGCCCGCCCCGAGACCCTGTTCAGCTGGGCCACGGCCGGTCGCGCCTACGCCGGCCAGGTGGTCCAGGGCCCTGACGGGCGCTACTACTGGTACCTGCCGGTCAGCGAGCGCAACAGCACCGCCGCCGACAAGTTCGCCATCGGCCTGGCCGTGTCAGACAGCCCGACCGGGCCGTGGACCGACTACATCGGCGGCCCGCTGATCTCGCAGCGGGTGCCGGCGGCCAACGACATCCAGAACATCGACCCGACCGTCCTCGTCGAGAACGGCCACGTCTACGTCTACTGGGGCACCTTCGGTCAGCTGCGGGTGCTCGAGTACCAACCGGACATGAAGACGCCGGTCGGCACCCAGAAGTCCGTCACGGGCCTCACCGGGTTCTTCGAGGCGCCGTGGCTGTTCGCCCGCAACGGCACGTACTACCTGGCGTACGCGGGCAACAACGCCGGCCCGACCTCGTCGTGCACCCCGGCGAACTACCACGCCTGCATCGCCTACGCGACGTCGTCCTCGCCGACCGGCCCGTGGACCTACCGCGGCACCGTGCTCACGCCGGTGTCCTCGACCACCAGCCACCCGGGCATCATCCAGTTCAACGGGCAGTGGTACATCACGTACCACACGGCCGACGCGGTCGGCGGCGGGCACTTCCGCCGCTCGGTCGCGATCGACAAGGTGGAGTGGGACGACACCCAGTCGCCGCCGCGGATGAAGATGGTCGTGCAGACGCCGGTGAAGCAGCGCGACCGCACCCCGCGGGCGAACATCGCCCAGGAGGCGAAGGTCACCGTCTCCAACGACCCCGTGCCGACGCAGTACTGGGTGAAGTCGCTCAACGACGAGATCGTGCGCGCCAACCCGCTCCCGCCGGACATGTGGGGCACGTGGACCGGCAACAACCCCGCGCAGCAGTGGGTCCAGTACACCTGGGACCAGCCGATGCGGGTCAGCGGCTCGCAGATCGACTTCTGGAACGACCAGCCGCAGGGCAGCGGCGTCGGCGTCGCCGCGCCGGCCAAGTGGAAGATCCAGTACTGGAACCTCGGCACGGGGCAGTGGGCCGACGTGCCCAACCCGAGCGGGTACCCGACGGCGACCGCGGGCTTCCAGAACACCACCTTCGATCCGGTCACCACCACGCAGGTGCGGGCGATCTTCGACGCCTCGACCAACGGCAGCACCTATTCGGCCGTCGCCGTCGAGGAGTGGAAGGTCCTCGCCGCGCAGCCGGCGTCCGTCACCGCCCCGGCGATCACCGTGGAGGTCGGCGAGACCGATCTGCCCGGCACGGTGCCGGTCACGTTCGGCGCCGAGACGCTGCAGGTGCCGGTCTACTGGGACCCGGTGACCGCGGCCGACGTCGCCGAGCCGCACCAGTTCACCGTCAAGGGATCCGTGCTCGGCTACGCGGCCGGCCAGGTCTCGGCCCCGGTGACCGTGGTCTCGCCCGGCGACACCGCCGGCGACGTGACCGCGCCGACCCTGACGCTCACCCCGAGCGGCAGCGCGGGCACCGGTGGCTGGTTCCGCTCCACGGTCAAGGTCCGGGTCGCGGCGGTCGACGACCGCGGCGGGCGGATGACGATCGAGTCCAAGGTGGACGGTGGTGCGGCGGCCAGTGCGTCGCCGGTGCGGTACACCGACGTCACCGTCTCCGGCGACGGGCAGCACACCGTGAGCGCCACGGCGACGGACCGGGCCGGCAACACCTCGGCCGCGGCCACGCTGCCGGTGCGCATCGACGCGACGGCGCCCGTCAGCACGGGCACGGTCGACGCCGCCGCGAGAAGGGTCAGCGTGACGGCGAGCGACGCCACCTCGGGCGTGGCCCGTATCGAGTACGCAGTCGACACCGGAGCGTGGGCCACGTACACCGGGGCGATCGCGGCGCCGGACTCGAACAAGCACACGGTGTCGTTCCGGGCGCTGGACAACGCCGGCAACCTCGAGACGGCGAGGACGGCCACGATCGCCGCCGACCTGTCCGGTCCGATGTCGGGCAACGTCGGGCCGATCGCGACCCCGACGGCGTCGTACACCGCCTCCTGGAACAGCGTCACCGCGCTCAACGACAACGCCGACCCGGCCAACCCGGCCCAGGCGCAGATCTGGGGCACGTGGTCCGGCACCCGGCCGGCGACACAGTGGGTGCAGTACGACTGGGCGCGGCCGATCCGGCTCACCGGCGCCGAGCTCAAGTTCTGGAAGGACTCCAACCGTGGCACCGGCGACGGCGTCGCCGAACCCGACGGGTGGAAGCTGCAGTACTGGGACGGCGCCGCCTGGCTCGACGTCGCCGCCGCCGGTGCCTACGGCACGTCCACGACGGCGTTCAACACCGTGTCGTTCACCCCGGTGACGACCAGCCGGCTGCGGGCGACCGTCAACGCCAACGGCAACGGCACCACCTACTCGGCGGTCGCCGTCACCGAGTGGCGCGTCTTCGCCGACGACCCCGGCACCGTCCCGGCCACCGTGCCCGTCACGGTGACCGTCCAGCCGCGCTGCATCGCCGGCAAGGCGTACCTCGCCGTGCAGGCCCGCAACGACCACGACTCGGCGGTCGACATCGCCGTCGAGACCGCCTACGGCGACCGGGCCTTCGCCGCCGTCGTCCCCGGCGCCAACGCCTACCAGTCCTTCGCGGTCCGTGCCGGGTCGATCCCGGCCGGCACCGTCACCGTCCGTGCCACCGGCACCGTCGGCGGCAAGGACGTCACCACCCCCATCACCGCCGACTACGGCACCCTCACCTGTTAGGAGCAGCATGAACACACGCGCTCGACTTCACCTGGCCACCGCCACGGCCGTGCTGGCGGGTAGCACCGCCTTCGCGGGCGTCGCGGCCGCCGACCCGGGGGACTCCAGCGATGTCAACGTGACCGTCGACATCCCCGCGATCCACCAGCCCGGCGTCCTGGCCCTGAGCGTCGCCGCCAACGCGGTGAACCTGACGGAGAACGGCTCCACCGGCCTGGTGCGCCAGTTCACCGGCACCCTGCCGACGGTCACCGTCACCGACACCCGCACCGCGGAGGAGGTCCCGCCCGGGGCCGCGTGGGCTGTGCTCGGCACGTCCAGCAACTTCACCGGCACCGCGGGGCAGCCCGCCATCACCGCCGACCACCTCGGCTGGAAGCCGCGCCTGATCGACGGCGGCGAGACCGGCCAGGTGAGCGAGGGTGAGGAGGTCGTGACGGTGCTCGACGACCCGACGCAGCCGGGCAACAACGTCGGCCTCAAGGACCAGGAGCTGCTGGTCTCCACGTACGACTCGGCGGCGGTGGCCGGCGGCTCGTACGACGTGAACGCCGACCTGTTCCTGCGCACCCCCGCCGACGTCGCGGCCGGCTCCTACCACGCCACCCTGACGATCTCGCTGTTCGAGTAATGATCCTGTCCCGCTCGGCCCGGACCGCGGTGATGGTGCTCACCGCGGTCCTGGCCGCCCCCCTCGCCCCCACCCCAGCCGTCGCGGACCCGAGCCCGAGCCCCGCCGGCAAGCTCACCTGGACCGTCCAGCCCGCCACCGAGAGCGGGCCGGACGGCCGCCGCTGGGTCGAGCGCACCCTCGACCCGGGTCAGGTCGTCACCGAGCACATGGCCGTGCGCAACCTCGGCAAGATTCCGGCGGTCTTCGTCCTGTCGGCCGCCGACGGTTACCTCACCGACAAGGGCCGCTTCAACATGCTGCCCGCCGACCAGCCCTCCAAGGACGGTGGCACCTGGATCGCGGTGCAGCCGCAGATCACCGTCGGCGCGAACGAGACCAAGGTGGTGCCGTTCACCATCACCGTCCCGCGCGACGCCGCCCCGGGCGACCACCCGGCCGGCATCGCCGCCTCGGTGCTCAGCAGCAACGGCACCGTCCAGGTCGAGAGCCGGGTCGGGTTCCGGGTGATGCTGCGCGCCAGCGGCAGCGTGCAGGCCGCCCTGGCCGCGCGGGGCCTCACCGCCCGCTATGAGCGCTCGTGGAACCCGCTTCGCCCCGGCGCGGTTCATGTCACCTACACGCTGGTCAACACCGGCAACGTGCGGGTCGACGCCCGCGCCGGCGCCTCCGTCGCCGAGCTGTTCGGCGCGCACCGCCGCGACGCAGGCGTGGAGACGGGGGAGCTGTTGCCCGGCGGCGGCCGCGAGGCCGACACCCGCATCGGCGGCGTGTGGGGCCTGGTCCGCGTGCGAACCACGGTGGTGCTCACCCCGTCGGTGCTCGGCGATGCCGGGGCGGGCACGCGGGCGAGCCCGGCGACGGCGGAGGTGACGGCCTGGATCGTGCCCTGGACGCAGCTCTTCGTGCTGGTGGTGCTCGTGGCGCTCTTCTTCGTCCAGCGCACCCTCCGGCGCACCCGGCGCCGTCGCCTGACCCGCCTGCTGGACGAGGCGCGGCGGGAAGGACGGGCCTCGGCACTCGCGGTGAAGTGAGTATTGTTAGCGCTAACAATTGAGGAGATCGCACTTCAAACGGGTTATTGACCCAATCCGAAGTGAGCGCTAACAATGGGATGCAGTACACCCCTCGGGAAGGAATGACCTTCAGTGGCCAATCGACGTCAGATTCTGCAGGCCTCCGCGCTCGGCGCCGCGACCATCGCCGGCGCGGGCCTGCTCGACCCTGCCTCCGCCGCCGCGGCCGTCACCACGGCGGCCGCCGCCCCGCCCCAGCCCGGCCCGGGCGGGACCGCGCCCGTCCGCCCCTTCCAGCTGCGCGACGTGCGGCTCGGCAGCGGCGTGCTGCAGGAGAAGCGGGACCGGACCAAGGCGTTCCTGCGCGCCTACGACGAGCGCCGCTTCCTGGTGCTGTTCAACAACCAGGCCGGCCGGTCGAACCCGTCTGGGGTCAACGTCCCGGGCGGCTGGGAGGACGGTGGGCTGCTCAGCGGCCACTGGGCCGGGCACCACATGACCGCCCTCGCACAGGCGTACGCCGACCAGGGCGAGGCGGTCTACAAGTCCAAGCTCGACTGGATGGTGGGGGAGCTGGCCGCGTGCCAGGCCGCCATCACGGCCCGGATGAGCACCGGCGGCACCGGCGGCGGGGAGCAGCCCGCCCCGCAGATCGGCCGCGTGCCGGGCCGCTTCGGCAACGCGCTGAAGCTCAACGGCACCAGCAAGGCGCAGTACTGCACGCTGCCCCAGGAGGCCATCAACCAGCTCACCGACTTCACCATCGCGACCTGGATCAACCTCGCGTCCACGACCAGTTGGACCCGGCTGTTCGACTTCGGCCAGTCCACGACCGTCAACATGTTCCTGACCCCGCGGGCCGGCGTGACCGGCAACGTGCCGCGCTTCGCCATCACCGTCGGCGGGTCCGGTCAGGAGCAGCAGATCAACGGCAGCTCGGCGTTGCCCACCAACCAGTGGGTGCACATCGCGGTCACGCTGTCCGGCAAGACGGGGACGCTGTACGTCAACGCCCAGCCGGCCGGCACCAACGCCAACATGACGCTGAACCCGTCCAACCTCGGCAACCCCGGCAACCGGTGGATCGGGCGGTCGCAGTACGGCGACCCGTTCCTGGACGCGGCGATCGACGAGTTCCACATCTTCGACCGGGCGCTGAGCCAGACCGAGCTGCTGTCGATGCTGGACTCCCCGGCCGGGAGCACCGGGGGCGGCAACATCGCGTGGTACAAGTTCGACGAGGCCGACGGCACCGCGCTCAAGGACTCCTCGCCCAACGGCCGCGACGCGGGCATCGTGGCCGCCTCCACGGCCGGGCCGGCCGACTGGATCCCCACGTTCCCGGGCTACCTCGGCGCCATCCCGGAGGACGCCGTGCTGCGCCTCGGCCCGCCGCGCTGGGCGGTCTACGGCGGCAACGCCCAGACCAACACCTGGGCGCCGTGGTACACGCAGCACAAGATCATGCGCGGGCTGCTCGACGCGTACTACAACACCGACAACGCCCAGGCCCTCGAGGTCGTCACGAAGATGGCGGACTGGGCCCACCTGGCGCTCACCATCGGCGACAAGAACCACCCCGACTACAAGGGCCCGCTGACCCGCGACGACCTCAACTACATGTGGGACCTCTACATCGGCGGCGAGTTCGGCGGCGCGAACGAGATCTTCCCGGAGATCTACGCGCTCACCGGCGAGGCGAAGCACCTGGAGACCGCCAAGGCCTTCGACAACCGCGAGTCGCTCTTCGGTGCCTGCGTGGAGAACCGCGACATCCTCGTGGTCACCCCGCAGAACCGGCCCGGCCGGCGCCGTGGCGAGCGGCTGCACGCCAACACCCACGTGCCGCAGTTCATCGGATACCTGCGCGTCTTCGAGCACGGCGGCGGACAGGAGTACTTCGCCGCCGCGAAGAACTTCTACGGCATGATGGTGCCGCACCGCATGTTCGCCCACGGCGGCACGGGCGGCAACTACCCCGGCTCCAACAACAACCTCGAGCTGTTCCAGAACCGCGACAACATCGCCAACTCGGTGCCGACCAGCGGCGCGGAGACCTGCACCACGTACAACGTCATGAAGCTGGCCCGCAACCTCTTCCTGCACGAGCACGACCCGGCGTACATGGACTACTACGAGCGCGGCCTGCTCAACATGATCCCTGGGTCGCGGGCCGACACCGCCTCCACCGGCGACCCCCAGGTGACGTACTTCCAGCCGCTGGCGCCGGGGACCGTGCGCAGCTACGGCAACACCGGCACCTGCTGCGGCGGCACCGGGCTGGAGAACCACACGAAGTACCAGGAGACCATCTACCTCAAGTCCGACGACGACACCACGCTGTGGGTCAACCTCTACCTACCGTCGACGCTGACCTGGGCCGAGAAGGGCTTCACCGTCACGCAGGCGACGACGTACCCGCGCGCGGACCAGACGAAGCTCACGATCGACGGCACCGGCCCGCTCGATCTGAAGCTGCGCGTGCCCGGGTGGTGCCGGCGCGGCTTCGCCGTCACGGTCAACGGCGTCGCACAGAACCTGAACGCGCAGCCGGGCTCGTACGTGACGCTCAGCCGCAGCTGGAGCCGCGGCGACGTCGTCGAGATCAAGATTCCGTTCAGCATCCACATCGAGCGGGCCATCGACCGCCCTGACACCCAGGCGATCTTCTGGGGTCCGGTGCTGTTGCAGATCATGGGCAACCCGGGCAGCGGCGCCTGGCGGGAGCTGTCGCTGTACCGCTTCCTGAAGCGCGACGGCGACTACTCGCGCGCGGCGGTCACGGCCGGGGCGGTCACGGCCGCCGGCGACCAGACGTTCACCGCGGGCGGGTTCACGCTGCGGCCGTACTACATCAGTGACACCCAGGCCGCCTCGTCGTACTTCCGCCGGGTCGAGCCGACCGTCGTCTTCGGCTCGATCGACTCCGGGGTGCCCAACCGCAAACGCAACGACGGGCTGCCGAACTACGACGTCCCCGTCACCGGCGTCACGTCCCCGGGCACGGACGGCCCGACGTTCCTGGACCTGCTGTGGGACCGGGCGCCGTTCGCGACCCACGGCCAGTTCATGGCGGCGGTCAACGACCTCGCGGCCCAGCTGTACACGGGGGCCGAGAAGGACGCGGTGGTGGCCGCGGCGGTCGCGGCCGAGCGCGAGCTCGCGACCGGGCCGTCGCTCAGCGTCGCCGTCGAGGCCCGCACACAGACGATCGGCGCGACCAGGTACGTCTCGGTCAGTGCGCGCAACGACGACAGCGTGTCGCTCACCATCGAGCTGATCACGGCGTACGGTTCGCGGACGGTCGCCGGGGTGGCGCCCGGCAAGTCGGCGTACCAGTCGTTCAACTCGCGGGCCGCGTCGATCCCGGCCGGCACCGTGACCGTCAAGGCCACCGGCATCATCGATGGGCAGGCGGTGACGGCGGAGTTCTCCGCCTCGTACAGCTGATGCGATCTTCCGCACCCCGGGGCCGCAGTCGCAGGCGCCCCGGGGTGCGGACCTGCCGGTCCAGGTCAAGGGCAACCAGTCCGCCCCGCCCCGCACCTGGACTCAGCGCGGTCAGGCCGATCTGCGCACCACGAGCGAGTAGTCCGTGAGCACCTCGGTCGGCGGTGTGCCACGGCCGGCGACGCGTGCTGCGAGCATGTCGACGGCCTGCTTGGCGACCTGCGCGGTGCCCGGCTCGATCGTGGTGAGCGGCGGCGTGGTGAACTCCGCCATCGCGACGTTGTCGAATCCGATGACGGCCACGTCGTCGGGCACGCGTACGCCGCGGGCCGCGAGCGTGTGGAGCGCGCCGAACGCCATCGTGTCGTTGAAGCAGAAGACCGCATCTGGCGGCTGCGGCAGGCCGAGGAGGCGCGCCATCCCGGCGGCACCGTCGCGCAGGTGCCACTCCTCGGCGGTGACGACGTGCTCGGCGGGCAGCGAAAGGCCGTTCTTGGCGAGCGTGTCGCGAAACGCATCGAGGCGCAGCGACGCGGCCGACGTGGTGGCGACCCGCGGGTTCGCGCCGATCGCGGCGATGCGGCGGTGGCCGCGGTCGATGAGGTACTGCGTCGCGAGCCGGGCCGCCTCGGTGTTGGCCATGGTGACGTGGTCGACGGGTCCGCGGAAGATCCGCTCGCCGAGGATGACGAGCCGGTCGTTGCCCGTGAGGTACCGCTCGTCGCCGGGCCCGAGCGCGTGGGGCTGGAAGATCAGGCCGTCGGAGTGCTGGCGGCGTGCGCCGGAGAGGATCGCGATCTCGATGTCGCGGCGTGCACCGGTCTGCTGGATGACGACGGTCCAGTCGTGCCGCTCGGCCTCGGTCATGATGCGCCCGGCGAGGTCGGTGAAGTAGTCGATCGTCAGGTCAGGGATGGCGAGCGTGATCGTGCCGGTTCGCCCGGTGCGCAAGCTGCGCGCTGACGTGTTCAGGCGGTAGCCGAGTTCGTCGACGGCGCGCAGCACGCGGTCACGCGTCTCGGGCCGCACCGACGTGTGCCCGGAGAGCACGTTGGACACGGTCCGGGCCGTGACACCGGCGCGGGCGCCGACGTCGGCCATCGTGACGCTCTCGTCCTTGCGTGCCATCTGCTCACCCACTTCCGGTTGCGCAGCCGATGCGGACGGTGGCCCACGATACAGGCGGCAGCCGAAGGGCGAGCGTCCCGTCGTCGAGCCGCGTGTCCAGCGGTCGCGGCACGACGGCGTCGGGGTCGTCGGCCGTGTTCGTCGCCGTGGGGTCCGGCGCCCACAACAGCTCGGCGTGCTCGACGACGCGCGGGGCCAGCTCGCGCAGGTCGAGCGCGATGTCGGTGACCGTGCTCGTCGAACGGTTGGCCAGATGGACGAGCGCGTGGTCGCCGCCCGGGGAGACGGTCACGACGCAGGTCGCGTCGGCGCCGCCCGTCGCGTCCGCGGCGGTGTCCAGCAGGGTGTCCGGCAGGGTGTCCAGCACGGTGTGGCCCGCGCTGCGGGCGACGGCGGCGAACGGGTGGAAGGTGGTCTGCCGCCATGCGGGCCGGCCGGGCTCGGCGCGGATCGGGCCGATCACGTTGACGAGCTGTGCCATCGCGGCGACGGCGACGACGTCGGCGTGGCGCAGGATGCTCTGCAGCAACGTGCCGACCACGACCGCGTCGGCGAGCGTGTAGGTCTCCTCGAGGATGCGCGGCGCCTCCTCGAACACGCGGTGTGGCTCGATCTCGTCGTACGACGTGTAGTTCCACACGTTCCACTCGTCGAGGCTGATGCGGATGTCGCGCTCGCTGCGCGTCGCGGCCCGCACGTGCGCGATGGTCGCGGCGACGTCGTCGAGGAACCGGTCCAGCACGTCCGACGAGCGCAGGAACCGTGCGCGGTCGCCCTCGTCGTAGAAGTAGATGTGGCACGACAGGTGATCGACGAGGTCGATCGTGCGGGTCAACACTTCCCGCTCCCACGCGCCGAACGTGGGCATCCGCTCGTGCGAGCTGCCGACCACGACGAGTTCGAGCGCGGGGTCGAACCGGCGCATCGCGGCGGCGGTGACGGCCGCGTGCTCAGCGTAGGCGGCTGCGGAGCGGTGGCCGAGCTGCCACCGGCCGTCGGCCTCGTTGCCGAGGCACCACAGGCGCACGTCGTGCGGCTCGGGTGAGCCGTTCGCGACGCGCGCGTCGGAGAGCGTCGTGCCGCCCGGGTAGTTGGCGTATTCGAGCAGGTCGAGCGCCGAGCGTGTGTCGCCGAGGCCGAGGTTGAGCGCGAGCATCGGCTCGACGCCGGCGTGCCGGCACCAGGCCACGAACTCGTCGGTGCCGAAGATGTTCGGCTCGATGGTCTTCCAGGCGAGGTCGAGGCGGCGTGGGCGGGCGTCTCGCGGGCCGATGCCGTCGCGCCAGTCGTAGCCGGAGACGAAGTTCCCGCCGGGATAGCGCACCACGGTGACGCCGAGCTCGCGGACGAGCTCGAGCACGTCGCCGCGGAAGCCTTCAGGCGTCGCGGACGGGTCGTCGGGGGCGAACAGCCCGCCGTAGACGCCGCGGCCCAGGTGCTCGACGAACGAGCCGAACAGGCGCGGGTTCGCAGTGCCGATCCGGCGGGCCAGCCGGAGCCTCACGGGCACGGCGGGGGTGTGGTCATCCACGTCGACGATCTACCTCTCTCGGTTGTTCATCGATGAAATTAGGCGACAGAAGTTGCAGCGTCAACGTGACCGCTGACCAAGCGGAATTTTGCCGTGGACGCTTGACGAAAAGCTTTTCGGCGTGCAAAGTCACTGCCCTAACAGGGCCGATTCATCGATGAAACAAACCTGGGGTTCGGCGGCATCGCCGCACGGTCCATGGCGACAGGAGGAAGACAGCTCATGAGAAACGCACGCCTCGCCCGCGCGCTCGTCGCGCTGGTCGGGGCCGCAACGCTCGGCCTGGCGGCCTGCTCGTCCGGCAGTCCGAGCAGTGAGGGCTCGACCACGCTGACGGTCTGGCATTACTACAACACCGACGGACAGGTGCAGGGCCTGCAGCGGCTTGCGACCGCGTTCGAGGCCAAACACCCCGGCGTGCACGTCCAGTTCCAGTACGTGCCGGTCGAGCAGATGACGACGAAGGCGGTCACCGCCGCGGGCGCCAAGACGGGCCCCGACGTGCTGGTCTTCGGTGCCTCGGGCACCTACCCGCTGGCACAGGCCGGCGCGATCAAGCCGATGGACGACTGGTGGTCCACGTACTCCGACGCCAAGCAGTTCCCCGACGGCGTGCTGCAGAAGGTCGACGGGAAGCTGTACGGCGTCCAGGGCTACGTCAACCTGCTCGGCCTCTGGTACAACAAGGACCTGCTCGACCAGCTCGGCGCCCAGGTCCCCACCACGATTCCCGAGCTCGAGGGCGTGATGGCGAAGGCCGTCAAGGCCGGCAAGCAGGGAATAACGCTCACCGGCAAGCCGGGCCTCGAGAGCCAGTGGCAGGGCTTCCCCTGGTTCACGTCGAACGGGTTCACCTACGGCAACGCTCAAGCCGCGCCCATGGCGCAGACATACACGATGCTCCAGGACTGGACCGCCAAGGGATACCTGTCCAAAGAGGCGGCGGCGTGGGACCAGGTGGTCCCGTTCCAGCAGTTCGCCGGCGGCTCGTCGGTGTTCGCGGTCAACGGCAACTGGCAGATCGCCGCCGCGGCCCAGGCCAAGTTCAAGTACGGCGTCGCACCTCTGCCGATCACCTCGCAGGGCGGCGTCCTGCTGGGCGGCGAGGTGCAGAACGTCGGGGCGTTCTCGAAGCACCCCGACCTGGCGAAGCAGTTCCTCGAGGACGCGTTCTTCTCGGTCGACGGCGAGCTCACGCTGCTCGACGCGTTCGGCTCGATCCCGGCGCGCGCGGACGCCGCGGCGTCCGCGAAGATCAGCAGTGACCCTGTCCTCAGCGTGTTCGGCAAGATCGTGCAGCAGCAGGGGCGCCCGTCGCCGAGCCCACAGGTGCCGTCCAAGAACGTCGACAAGGTCGAGACGCTCGTCGGCAACTCCTGGTCGAAGGCGATCTCGGGTCAGGGCAAGCCGGAACAACTCGCCAACGAGCTGATCGACCAGCTCACGCCCCTGTTGAAGGGCTGAGGTCGGATGAGTTCGAGCGTGCCCCCGGTGCCCACGCCGACGAGCACGACCGCCGCCGGTCTCTCCGCACCCGCACGGGCGCGGAGAGGTCGGCGCCACGGCCGCACCGTCGACCGTCGTATCGCCCTGGCGACTCCCGCAGGCGCCCTGTTGCTCGCGCTGGCCGTCTGGCCGCTCGTACAGCTCGGCGGCATGAGCCTGCACGCGGTGAGTGCGGCGACCCTCAACTCCAACTGGGACCTCGTCGGTCTCGACAACTACGCGGCGATGCTGCGCGAGCGTGACTTCGGTCAGGTCCTGGCCAACACGTTGGCGTTCGTCATCATCGTGACCGCGATCGGGATGGTCGGCGGCTTCATGGTCGCGGTCGCCGTCTTGTCGTCGACCCGCGGTGGCTCCTTCCTGCTCGGTCTGATGGTGTTCGTCTGGGCGTTGCCACCGGTCGTCAACGGATCGATCTGGAAGTTCCTCCTGGCTGACCAGGGCCTGGTCAACCAGATCCTCCGAACCCTCGGCGGTCACGGGGTGGGGTTCCTCTACGACTCCGATCTCGCCCTGTGGTCGGTCGCGCTGGTCAATGCCTGGGCAGTCGTGCCGTTCAACGCACTGGTTCTGCGCGCGGCACTGCTCGGCGTCGACCCGCAGGTGCTCGAGGCCGCGGAGCTCGATGGGGCGCGGCCGTGGAAGCGGGTATGGCATGTGCTGATGCCTGCGGGACGCACCGCGGCGACCGTACTCACGATCCTGACGATCGTGTACGCCTTCCGCAGCTTCGACTTCATCTACGTCATGACGTCCGGCGGACCGGGAACGGCATCCACGACGCTGCCGTTTCTCGCGTACTCCGAAGCGTTCTTGACGCTCGACTACGGACGGGGGGCCGCGACGGCGCTCATCGCGCTCGCCGTTGTCGTCGTGCTCGCGCTGATCTACTCCCGCGACGTCCGCCGAACCGAGGGGGAGGCATGATCCGCCGCCGCGAGCCGGTCGCCTTCTCGTTCCGTTCCGTGCTCTATGTGCTCTACGGGCTTCCGTTGCTGTGGATCGTCCTCACGTCGCTCAAGAGCCAGGGCGAGGTGCTGTCGAGTCAGGCCTCGATCATGTTCCATCCGACGCTCGACGCGTACCGCGCCGCCATCGCTGATCCGGCGCTCGGTGCCGCTGTACGTCAGTCGGCGACCGTGGCGATCGGCACGACGGCCGTGTGCCTCGCGTTCGCGACGCCCGCCGCGTACGCGCTCGCCAGAGCGCGAAGCGCGATCGTCGTGCCGGCGCTCGTCCTTCTCGTCGTCCTCCAGATGGTGCCGCAGACCGCGAATCTCATCCCGCTGTTCTGGCTGCTGTCGAAGTGGGGACTGCTCGACACGACGCTCGGCCTGGTGCTCGCGGACGCGGCCATGTTCCTTCCGTGGGCGATCCTGCTGCTGCGCCCGTTCTTCGGGCAGATCCCGACCGCCATCGAAGAGGCCGCACGCGTCGACGGTGGCTCCACGATCCGCACGTTCTGGTCGGTGGCGCTGCCGCTCGCCCGGAACGGGATCCTCACCGTGTCCTCGGTGATCTTCCTCGTCTCGTGGGGCGAGTTCCTCTATGGCATGACGTTCATGCTCTCGCCCGAGAAGTACCCGCTGTCGTCGCTGATCGCGGTGCAGTCCGGCGCTTACGGCGCGGACTGGCCGGCGATGATGGCGTTCGCCGTCGTCTCCGCGGTGCCTGTGCTCGTGGTGTACGTGGCCAGCTTGCGGCTGCTGTCCTCGGGTCTGACCATGGGCGCGGTCAAATAGCCGCGACACCGCGCCGGTGTCGGCGCGGTGTCGCTGCCGGGAAGCCGAGGTCGACGAGCTTCCCGCGCACCGGGCCACGCGCCGGCGACCGTCGAGTGGGTCGGCTCCCGCCGACAGCGGCGGGTTGACGTCGTCGATGCAGCCCGGGCTCGCCGGATACCGCATCGGCGGTACGCAGGGCCCGGCTGCGGCGAGCGCGGTATGTGCGATCACCGTGGTCGGCCGACGACGTAGGACGGGTCTGGTCGCGACAGTGGAGGCGTTCTGCTCCACCGTGGTGACGAAGGGACCTGCTCCATGTCTGTGCTGGCACGCTGGTGCGTCAGGCACCGAAAGACCGTCTTCGCCGGCTGGCTGCTGGTGGTGGTGGGCCTGCTCGCGCTGGTGATCGTCGGCGGGACGGCGTTCAAGACCTCTGCCGAGATGCCCGACAGCCAGTCGTCGAAGGCGTATGCGCTGCTCGCTCGGGTGTCCGGCGGCGCGGGCGAGGCGACGACCGCAGGCAGGGTCGCATGGCACGCGACGGCTGGTTCGGTGACGTCGGCGCAGGTGCGACAGCAGATCGATGGCCTGCTGGACGAGGTCGGTAGGCAGCCGGGCGTGGTCTCCGTGGTGAGTCCGTACGGCGAGGCCGGCGCTCGACAGGTGGCACCGTCCGCGAACACGGCATATGCCCAGGTGATCCTGCGCTCCGACGCAGACGTCGCCGGCGTCGAGCAGGTCCTGGACCGGGCTGCGCTCAAAGGAGTGGAGCTGACCTACGGCGGCACCGCGTTCGACCACCAGCCGCAGCCGAGCCACGGCGGTGAGGCCGTCGGCCTGGTCGTGGCGCTGGTGCTGCTGATGCTGATGTTCCGGTCGTGGTGGGCGTCGTGGCTGCCGCTCATCACCGGGATCGCCGGCGTGGTCGTGTCGCTGCTGCTCGTCGTGGTCGCCTCGCACGTCGTCACGCTGGATGCGACGTCGATCACCATGGCGTCGATGATGGGTCTGGCCGTCGGCATCGACTATGCGCTGTTCATCGTCAACCGCACCCGCAAAGGGCTGCTCGCCGGTCATTCGGTCGCGGATGCGGTGGTCCGGGCGGCCGACACCTCCGGCCGGGCGGTGGTCTTCGCCGGGCTGACGGTCATCGTGGCGCTGGCCGGGATCCGGGTCGTCGGCATGGGGGTGCTCACCGGCATGGGCGAGGCGGCCGCGGTGACGGTGGCGTGCACGGTGCTGGCCGCCTTGACGTTGCTGCCGGCGTTGCTGGGCACGCTGGGGGTGAAGGTGCTGTCGAAGCGGCAGCGCGCGCAGCTGGCCGAGGGTGTCGTCGAGGACCACCGCCCGGGCGGACTCGCCGCAGGGTGGGCCCGTCTGGTCCAACGGGCGCCGTGGCTGGTGGTTCCGCTCGCGCTGGTGGCGGTCGTGGTGCTCGCGGCGCCGGTCCTGCAGATGCGCGTCGGTGACACCGACGCGAGCAGCGACCCGTCCGGGTCGCGGTCGCACCGGTACGCCGTGATGACGTCGACCGCGTTCGGCGCGGGCTTCGACAACCCGCTCGTCGTCGCGGCGAGCACCCCCGACGCCCGGTCGAAGCAGGCGTTCGCGCAGCTGGCCGACCGGCTCGCCGGGGTGCCCGGTGTGGTCTCGGTGACTCCGGTGAGCGCGTCGGCGGACGGCACGGCCGGTATGACGACGATCGTCCCCGCCGGCAGCGCGCAGGCCGCGGAGACGGCGGACCTGATCGAGCGTCTGCGTGGTGACGTGATCCCGTCAGCGGAAGCCGGGACCGGCCTGCGCGTCTACGTCGGTGGGAAGGCGGCCTCGAGTCAGGACCTGGCCGACGCGCTGATGGGCAGGCTTCCGCTGTACCTGGGCATCATCGCGGTTCTCGGGTTCCTGCTGCTGGCGGTGGCGTACCGCAGCTTCCTGGTGCCGCTGGTGGGGGCGTTGAGCAACATCACGAGCATCCTGGTCGGCCTCGGCGCCATCACGGCCGTGTTCCAGTTCGGCTGGGGCAGCGAGCTGATGCGGGTCGGCTCCGGTGGGCCGATCATGTACATCGTCCCCGTGATGATCGTCGGGATCGTGTTCGGTCTGTCGATGGACTACCAGGTGTTCCTGGTCAGCCGGATGCATGAGGAGTGGAGGCACACCGGCGACAACCGCCGGGCCGTGCGGGTCGGCGTGAGCGAGACCGGCCGGGTCATCGCCACCGCTGCGCTGATCATGGTCGGTGTGTTCGCCTCCTTCGCGTTCGGTGGCCAGCGGATCGTCGCCGCGATCGGCGTCGGCCTGGCGGTCGCCGTGCTGATCGACGCCTTCGTCGTGCGGATGACCCTCGTCCCGGCGCTGATG
The DNA here is from genome assembly GCF_039531485.1 of Dactylosporangium maewongense. Taxonomy (NCBI): domain Bacteria; kingdom Bacillati; phylum Actinomycetota; class Actinomycetes; order Micromonosporales; family Micromonosporaceae; genus Dactylosporangium; species Dactylosporangium maewongense. The sequence goes on from NZ_BAAAQD010000027.1 coordinate 141,869, forward strand.
ACGGTGCTCGGCCGGTACAACTGGTGGTATCCGCGCTGGGCGGAGAAGGTCACGCCGCATGTGGCGGTCGAGGGCACCCCGGAGACGCAGCCGGCACAAGAACGGGAGCCGGCCGCCGTCGGCTGAGTGCAGTACGGGGTGCCCGGACATGCGTCCCGTGTCCGGGCACCCCACCGTCAGCGGATGATGGAACCGACCGAATGACCAGGGAAGGCATTGCACGTGACGATCCGCGTCCTCCTCGCCGACGACCAGGCGCTGCTACGGGCCACCTTCCGGCTGCTGCTGGACGCCGCCGCGGACATCGAGGTCGTCGCCGAGGCCTCCACGGGCGACGAGGCCGTCGCGAAGGCGTTGCAGACCGGCCCTGACGTCGTCCTGATGGACATCCGGATGCCCGGCAGCGACGGCATCGCCGCCACCGGTCGGATCGCCGGGGCGCAGAGCCTGACCGGCACCCGGGTACTCATCCTCACCACGTTCGAGACCGACGAGCACGTCCTTGCCGCGCTGCGCGCCGGGGCCAGCGGCTTTCTCGGCAAGGGGGTCGACCCCGCCGACCTCCTGCAGGCGATCCGCACTGTCGCCGCGGGTGAGTCGTTGCTGTCGCCGGCCGCGACGACAGCGCTGATCGGCCGGTTCCTCACGATGCCGGACCGGGCCACCGCCGGCTCCGACGCCCGCTTGGACGAGCTCACCACGAGAGAGCGGGAGATCGTCGCGCTGGCCGGCACGGGACTGTCGAACGACGAGATCGGCCGGCGGCTGTCGATCAGCGCCGCGACCGCCAAGACACACGTCAACCGCGCCATGATGAAGATCGGCGCGCGCGACCGCGCCCAGCTCGTGGTGTTCGCCTACGAGACGGGCCTCGTCACACCGGGACGGAGCTGACCGTGCGCGGGTTGCGGGCCGGCGGGCTCTCGCTGGTGGTCGTGCTGATCGGTCTGGCGCAGATCGCCTACGGCCACGGCCCCGGGTTGTTCAAGCCGACGATTCCCCAGCTCGTGCTCGTGCTGGTTGGGGCCGGGGCGCTGCTGCTGCGGCAGCGCCACCCTCGCGCGGTCGTGGTCGTCACGGTGCTGTGCGGGGCGGCCCTGCCGGCGTTCCCGCCGCACCTCGTGCTGGCGGACGTGCCGACCATGGTGGCGTTGTACACCCTCGCGCTGCGGGCCGGACGGCGCACCGCGGCGGCGTACGGTGCCGTCGCCGTGCTGCTGCTCACCGGCAGCTCCATGTGGTGGCTTCCTGGGCATCTCTTCGACATCCGCAACCTCCTGCCACTGAACTACATCGCTGCCGCGGTCGCGATCGGCGATTCGGTGCGCAACCAGCGCACGCTCCTGACCCAGGAACGTCGCCGGGCTGCAGAGGCCGAACGGGACCGCGAAACGGAGGCCCGCCGGCAGGTGCGCGAGGAGCGCGTCCGTATCGCCCGCGACCTCCACGACGTCGTCGCTCACCACATCACCCTGGTCAACGCACAGGCCGGCGTCGCGCACCACCTGCTGCGCACCGATCCGGACCGCGCCTACCAGGCCCTCGCCGGCATCAAGGAGACCAGCCGGGCGGCCCTGGACGAGCTACGGGCGACGGTCGGCCTGCTGCGGGCCGACGACGAGCCGGACGACCGGCAACCGGCACCCACCTTCGCCGGGCTCGACGCGTTGCTGGACGGGTTCCGCCAGGCCGGGCTCGAAGTCCGCCTGACCCGCGCCGGCGCCCCGCGACCGCTCACCGGCACCGCCGACCTCGCCGCCTACCGGATCGTGCAGGAGGCACTGACCAACGCCCGCAAGCACGGTGGCGGGGGAGCCGTGGACCTGGACGTCAGGTACAACGAGGACACACTCGACATCATGCTCGCCAATCCTGCGCAGCCGGGCGTGCAAGGACCGGGCACGGGCCACGGCATGATCGGCATGCGGGAACGCGCCGAGTCGGCCGGCGGCCGGTTCACGGCCGGCATGATCACCGGGAGGTTCGTTGTTCACGTCGGCCTGCCGTTGGCGGCGGACTGACCCGGCGGGCGAGCCGCGCACCATCCATTCCTGCCGTCCGCACCGGCGACCTGCAACCGGACGATCCGGACCCGCGGCGCTGGTCGGTGCCGCGGGTCCGGCTGACGCCACGCACCGTCGGCGCCCGGTGCCGGGTGGCGTGGCATCACAGCGTTGTGACGGTCCAGAGGTTGTTCGTGTTGCTGTTGGGTGCCCACAGCGCCACGGCGGAGCCGGCGGTGGTGCTGCCCATGCCGTCCAGCGCGGTCCCGGTGCCACGGTTGACGATCCGCCGGCGGCCGCTGCCGGCGTCGTCGAGGCGCCACTGCTGGTTGTCGCCGCCGCTCCACGCCGCCTGCCGGCACGGGGCGCCGTTGGCGGTGTTGCCCTGGCTGTCCAGGACCAGGCCGTTGGTGCGGTTGACGATGCGGCACCAGCCGCTGCCGAGGTCGATGATCTGCCACTGCAGGTTGGTGCTGCCGTCCCAGTTCCACTGTTTGACGCCGCTGCCGGAGGCGACGTTCCCGCCGCTGTCCAGCACCAGGCCCGTGGTGGCGTTGGCGATCCGCACGTACCCCTGGACCTGCGTCTGGACCGTGAGGCGGTAGGTGCGTCCGGACAGGCCCGGCAGCTGCACGACGTCGGTCTCCGGCCGGGTCACGGTGACGGTGCCGCCGGTGGTGGTGTCGGTGACCGTGACGGTGCCGGTGAAGGCCCGGCACCGCACCTTGGCCGTGCCGTCGCGGTCGAACCGAATGGTGATCTCGGTGGCCTGGCCGTTGCTCCAGGTCGCGCCCACGGTGTAGCCGCCGCGGCCGCGCAGCCCCTGGACCTTGCCGCTCGGCCAGGCGGCCGGCAGCGCCGGCAGGATGTGCAGTTCACCGGCATGGCTGTGCAGCAGCATCTCGGCGATGCCGGAGGTGGCGCCGAAGTTGCCGTCGATCTGGAACGGCGGGTGCAGGTCGAACATGTTCGGTGCGAGCTTGGCCGGGGTGGCGAGGATGCGGATGAGGTCGTGGGCGCGGGTGCCCTCCTCCATCCGCGCCCAGTAGTTGATTTTCCAGGCGAGGGACCAGCCGGTGCCGTCGTCCCCGCGCAGCTCGAGGGTGCGTCGCGCGGCGGTGTAGAGGGCGGGGGTGCCACGCTTGGTGATCTGGTTGCTGGGGTGCAGGCCGTAGAGATGGGAGATGTGCCGGTGGGTGCGCTCGGGCTCGACCCAGTCGTAGAGCCACTCCTGGATGTTGCCGCGTGAGCCGACCTTCATCGGGGGGAGCCGGTCCTGTGCGGCCAGCACGCGGGTCCTGAAGTCCGTGTCGACGCCGAGCACCTGGGCGGCCTGGGAGACGGCGGTGAACAGGTCCCGCACGATCTGGTTGTCCATCGTCGGTCCGGCGCACACGCTGACGCCGGAGTGGTGCGCCAGCTCCGGGGAGTTGGACGGGTTGGTGACCAGATACCCCAGCGCCGGCTCCTGCACGAGGGTGTCGAGGAAGAACTGGGCGGCGCCCTTCAGCGCCGGATAGTTGGCCTGGAGGAACGCGACGTCGCCGGTGAAGCGGTAGTGATCCCAGATCATGGTGGCCAGCCACGCCCCACCGGTCTGCCACATGCCCCACAGGGCCCCGTCGACGACGGATGAGCCCCGCCAGGCGTCGGTGTTGTGGTGGGCCACCCAGCCGCCGGCGCCGTACTGCACCTGCGCCGTGCGGGCGCCGGTGACCGCGAGCTCACCGACCATCTTGAACACCGGTTCGTAGCATTCCGGGAGGTTGGTCGTGTCGGCCGGCCAGTAGTTCATCGGCAGGTTGGCGTTGATCGTGTACTTGGAGTCCCACGAGGGGCTCAGCGAGTCGTTCCAGATGCCCTGCAGGTTGGCCGGCTGGGTGCCCGGCCGCGAGGAGGAGATCAGCAGGTACCGGCCGAACTGGAACAGCAGCGCCGAGAACTGCGGGTCGTTGACGGTGGCGTGCTGCGTGATCCGTACGTCGGTGGGCTGGTCGGCCGCGGCGGTGCGGCCGAGGTCGAGCGTCGTGCGGGCGAACAGCCGCTGGTAGTCGGTCACGTGCCGGCCGCGCAGGTCGTCCCAGGTCCGCGTGCGGGCCGCGTCGAGGTGGCGCCGGGCGATGCCCTGGTAGTCGCCGGAGACGTCACGGTAGTTGACGTAGCTGGAGCCGATGGAGATCAGCAGGGTCACGCTGTTGGCGCCCGTCACCTGCAGGGTGCCGCCCGAGCTGCTGACGGTGCCGCCGTCGGCGACCGCCCGGGCCAGTCCGTAGAACCTGACCTTGCCGGCGAGGCCGCGCTGGTCCCCGGAGATGCCGTCGACCGCCACCGCCGAGCTGTCGGGGCTGGACAGCGTCGTGCGCTGAGGGCTGTCGAACCGGGCGGAGAACGTGACGGAGCCGGACCTGTCGGCGGTCAGGCGCATCGCGATCACCTGGTCCGGCGCGCTGGCGAGGACCTCTCGCCGGAACCGTACGCCGTTCTGCAGGTAGGACACCGCGGTGGTGGCGGTGGTCAGGTCGAGGTAGCGGGAGTACTCCGACACCCCCGCGGTGCTGGGGAACGTGAGCCGCAGGTTGCCGACCGTCTGGTAGGCGAGCTGGGCGGAGGGGATGCCGAGCATGTTCTGGTCGATCAGGCTCTGTGCCTGGCTCCACTGGTTGGCGAAGACCAGCTGGCGGATCTGGGCGAGGGACCCGGCGCCGCGGGGGTTGCTCTGGTCGTACGGCCCGCCGGCCCAGACGGTGTCCTCGTTGAGCTGGAGCCGTTCCACATCGGAGTTGCCGAACACCATGGCACCGAGGCGGCCGTTGCCGATCGGCAACGCGCGCAGCCAGTCGGTGCCGGCACTGCGGTCGTACCACAACGCGAGGTCGCCGGCGGCGCGCACCTCGGGGGGCGCCGCGGCCGCCGACGGGTCGGCTGTCCACGGCAGGAGTGCGGCGCCGGCTCCGGCCGCTCCGAACATCAGCACGTGCCGTCGTGAAACTTCAGGCATCTGGGTCTCCAAAGCCGATGGGCCCTTGCGGCGGCCAGGCTACAAACATCTGATGTCTCTCGTCAATGCCGTGCGTGAGAACGCAAACATCAGCCGAGGTAGATGTGCAGGCCGCGAGGAAAGCGTTATCTGACGCCTCCTCGCCGAGTCGTGCCGATGTGGACCGCGCGCTGTTCCGCTGCTGTTCACCCCTTGAAGCCCGCGCGACATTCTGGCACTGTCAGTGGACGCTCGATCCGAGCGATTCCGCCGAAGCCGTCGTTGATCCGCTGCACCGCACCGCCTTGCGTGTGAGCGCTCACAACGGCACCCGTTGCCGCGCACCGGCCAGAGACGTGCGTCCGGCAGGTGTGTGCTGCAACCGTCTCTTGGAGGATCACATGCCTCGATCCCCGTTCTCCCGCCGCCGGTTCCTGACCGTGCTCGGCGCTACCGGCGCGGCGGTGGCCGCCGGCGGCGCGGAGCTCATCCGCGCCCTGCCCGCGGCGGCCGCCATCCCCGGGCCGGCGAGCTACTCCGCCACGTGGGCGTCGGTCGACCAGCATCCACCCGCCGCTGAGTGGTTCCAGGACGCGAAGTTCGGCATCTACTACCACTGGGGCGTGTTCAGCGTGCCCGCGTATGCCAACGAGTGGTACCCGCGCAACATGTACAACAACGGCTCGAACGAGAACAACCACCACCGCAGCGTCTTCGGCGACCCGTCGGTGTGGCCGTACAACAACTTCATCGACGGCGCCCGGGACAAGGCCGGCAACGTCGTGCAGTTCGCGCCCAGGCTGCGCTCCGCCGGCGGGAACTTCGACCCGGACGAGTGGGCGCAGCTGTTCCTCGACGCCGGCGCCAAGTTCGCCGGGCCGGTGGCCGAGCACCACGACGGCTTCTCCATGTGGAACAGCACCGTCAACGAGTGGAACTCGGTCAGCAGGGGACCCCGACTCGACCTGCTGCGGCTGCACGCCGACGCGATCCGCGGCAAGGGCCTGAAGCTGCTCGTCGCGATGCACCACGCGTACAACTTCACCGGCTTCTACCAGTGGGTGCCGGCGCAGTCCGACGCGAGCCTGCGCAAGCTCTACGGCCAGCTCGGCGCCGCCGCCGAGCAGCAGCTGTGGTACGACAAGCTGCGCGAGGTGATCGACGGGTATCAGCCCGACATCCTGTGGCAGGACTTCAACCTGTCGCAGCTGCCGGAGTCGCGGCGGCTGGACTTCCTGTCGTACTACTACAACCGCGCGGTCGCCTGGAACAAGGAGGTCGTCGCCACCTACAAGGACGGCTTCAACACCAGGGGCGAGGTCTTCGACTTCGAGCGCGGCGGGCCGGCCGGCATCCAGAGCCCGTACTGGCTCACCGACGACAGCATCTCCAGCTCCAGCTGGTGCTACACGGTCGGCATCGGCTACTACTCGGCCAACGCGCTGCTGCACGCGCTGATCGACCGGGTCAGCAAGAACGGCAACATGGTGCTCAACATCGCGCCGATGGCCGACGGCACCATCCCGTCCGGGCAGCGCACGGTCCTGCTGAGCATCGGCGACTACCTGCGCCGCTTCGGCGAGTCCGTCTACAGCACCCGGGCCTGGAGCGCCTACGGCGAGGGGCCGACGCAGATGGGCGGCGGGACGTTCCAGACGCCGCGGACCGGCACCGCGCAGGACATCCGGTTCACCCGCAGCAAGGACAACCGGGTGCTGTACGCGACGATCCTCGGCTGGCCCGGCAGCACGGTCAACATCACCACCCTGTCCGCGAGCCGGATCAACCTCGGCACGCTGACCTCCGTGCAGTTGCTGGGCTCCACCGCCGGGACGTACATCAACCTGCCCACCCGGACCCAGGACGGCGGCGGCCTGCGGATCACCATGCCGTCGGGCACGGCGCCGTACAGCGCTCCTGCGTACGTGGTGAAGCTGACCTTCTCCGGCTCCATCCCGGCGCTCGGCGGCGGCACCGGTGTCCCCACCGGTTGGGCCAGGATCTCCAACGTCGCGACGGGCCTGGCGCTGGACAGCGGCGGCAGCGTCGCGTCCGGATCGCAGCTCAAGCAGTGGAGCTGGGACGGCAGCGCGAACCTGCAGTGGCAGCTGGTCGACGCCGGAAGCGGCTGGTATCGCATCGTGAACCGCACCAACGGGATGGTCGCCGACAGCTGGGGCGACACCGCGAACGGCGCGACCGCGCGGCAGGCGCCGTGGAACGGCGGCAACAACCAGCAGTGGCGGCTCGACAGCATGGGCAACGGCCGCTATCAGATCGTCAACCGCGGCACCGGCACCGTCCTGGACAGCGGCGGCGACACCACCGTCGGGTCGCGGGTGAAGCTGTGGGCGGCGGGCTCCAGCACCAACCTGCAGTGGACCGTCACCGCGGTCTGACCGCCGGCGTCGATGGCAGGAACATCAGATGTTCCAGTCGAAAAGCGCCGGTAGTGTCGGTGACGGTGGGTCATCAGCGCAGGGCTATGGACAGCCTTCAAAGCCTGGTCTATAAATACATCTGATGTCTGGCGGATTCCTCGTCAGTCAGGTCCGCTGTACGCCCCGCACAACACCCCCTCGCGCGCCGCCTGCGCCACCCACACCCCGACATCCGGTCCACGCTCCCGCGTCCGCGGGCAGCGGCGGTCGACCGTGCCGACCTGCGCTTCGCGGCGCGCACCCATTTCGAAGCGCACTACGAAAGGAGACCCGTGAACCGTAAAGCTCTGCTCGGCTGCGGTCTGGCTGTCGCGCTCGGCGTGGCCACGCTCACCACTGGCTGCGGCAACGACGGCGGGTCCGGGACTGGCACCACAGGGGGCTCGGCGCCGCTGGTCGGGGTCGACTACCCGCGTTCGGACACCGACTTCTGGAACTCCTACATCAAGTACGCGCCGCAGTTCGCCAAGGAGCTGGGTGTCGAGCTCAAGGCCACCAACTCGCAGAACGACATCGCGAACCTCATCTCCAACGCGCAGACCTTCATCAGTCAGGGCGTGAAGGGTGTGGTGATGGCGCCGCAGGACACCGCGGCGATCGCCCCGACCCTGGGCCAGTTCGAGGCGAAGAAGATCCCGGTCGTCACCATCGACACGAGGCCCGACACCGGCAAGGTGTTCATGGTGGTGCGGGCCGACAACCGCGCCTACGGCACCAAGGCGTGCCAGTTCCTGGGCACGAAGCTCGGCGGCAAGGGCAAGGTCGTCATGCTGCAGGGCGACCTCGCCTCGATCAACGGCCGGGACCGCACCGAAGCCTTCAACGAGTGCATGAAGAAGGACTTCCCCGGCATCACCGTCTTCGGCGAGGCCACCGACTGGAAGGCCGACGTCGCCGCGGCGAAGCTGCAGACCCGGTTCGCGTCCGACCCGGACGTCAAGGGGATCTACATGCAGTCGTCGTTCGCGCTGTCGGGCACGCTGCAGATCCTCAAGCAGAAGGGCATGCAGGTCCCGCCGTCGGACCCGAAGCACGTCTTCATCGTCTCCAACGACGGGATCCCCGAAGAACTCAAGAACATCGGCAGCGGCGCCATGGACGCGACCGTCAGCCAGCCGGCCGACCTCTACGCCAAGTACGGGCTCTATTACGTCAAGGCGGCGATCGACGGCAAGACGTTCCAGCCCGGCCCGACCGACCACGGCAGCACCATCATCCAGGTCCGCGACGGCCTGCTCGAGGACCAGCTCGCCGCGCCGCTGGTGACCCAGGACGGTGCCACCATCGGCGGCCAGCCCAGCCTCAAGTTCGACGACAAGTCCCTGTGGGGCAACAGCGTATGAGCTCCACCCGGCAAGGCACGACCGACGGGCCGGTCCCCAGCGGCCGGCCCGTCGTCGAGGCCGTGAACATCACCAAGCGGTTCGGCTCGACCGTCGCGCTGTCCGAGGCAGGCATCGTGGTGCACCAGGGCGAGACGCACGCCCTGGTCGGGCGCAACGGCGCCGGCAAGTCGACCCTCGTCAGCATCCTCACCGGCCTGCAGGCGCCCGACGACGGCGCCGTCGCCTTCGACGGCACGCCGGCGCCGTCGCTCGGCGATCGAGACGGGTGGCGGCGGCGCGTGGCGTGCGTGTACCAGAAGTCGACCATCATCCCGGCGCTGACCGTGGCGGAGAACCTCTTCCTCAACCGGCACGCACGCGGGCCGGGCCGGCTGATCCGCTGGTCCGCGCTGCGGCGTGAGGCCGAGCAACTGCTCGCCACCTGGGCGGTCGACGTCGACGTACGCCAGCCGGCCTCAACGCTGTCCGTGGAGCAGCGGCAGTTCGTGGAGATCGCGCGGGCTCTGTCGTTCGGTGCGCGGTTCATCATCCTCGACGAGCCGACCGCGCAGCTGGACGCCGCCGGCATCAACCGGCTGTTCGGACGGATCCGCGACCTGCGCGCGCAGGGGGTCACCTTCCTGTTCATCAGCCATCACCTGCAGGAGATCTACGAGATCTGCGATCAGGTGACGGTCTTCCGCGATGCCCGGCACATCCTCACCGCGCCGGTGGCGGACCTGGGCCGCCAGGCGCTGGTGGCCGCGATGACCGGCGAGGACGTGAGCATGCCCGAGGCCACCCACCGGCCGCTGGCGGCCGACGCTTCGGTGCTGCTGTCCGTCCGCGGGCTGGCCACCCGCTCCGGCGCCGAGCTGTCGATGGACGCGAGGGCGGGAGAGGTCGTCGGCATCGCCGGCGGCGGCGGCAGCGGCAAGGTCGAGGTCGCCGAGGCGATCGTCGGCCTGTCCCGCCCTGCGGCCGGGACGGTCGTGCTCGACGGCCGGGTGCTGCGCCCGGGCGACGTGCCGGACGCGCTCGACGCCGGCGTCGGCCTGGTGCCGCAGGACCGGCACCGGGAGGGCCTGGTGCCGCAGTTGTCCATCGGGGAGAACGTCACGATGACCGTCCCGCATCGCATCGGACGCAACGGGTTCATCTCCCCGGCCCGCCGAGACGTCTTCGCCCGTGCCGCGATCGCCGACCTCGCCGTCAAGGCACCCGGCCCGCATGTGCCGGTCTCCGAGCTCTCCGGCGGAAACCAGCAGAAGGTCGTGATGGGTCGCGCCCTGGCCGGCGACCCGAAGCTGCTCGTGCTCATCACGCCGACCGCCGGCGTCGACGTGCGCTCCAAACAGACGCTGCTCGGCGTCGTGGAGACGGTACGCCGGCAAGGCACCGCCGTGCTCATCGTCTCCGACGAGCTGGACGACCTGCGCCAGTGCGACCGGGTGCTGGTGATGTTCCGGGGCCGGGTGGTCGGGGAGAAGGCGCACGGCTGGACCGACAACGAACTGGTAGCCGCCATGGAGGGGGTCGATGTCGACCATGACTGACACGTTGCCCGAGACCGCGGTGTCCGCGCCGTCCGAGGTACGCCGGAGTCTGGCCTTCGCGCGGCTTCGGGACCTGGCGCTGGTGCCGGCGATCGTCGCCGTCGCCGTCGTCGGATACATCGTCAATCCGGTGTTCCTGCAGTCGGACAACATCGTCAACGTGCTGCAGAGCATGTCGGAGATCTCCGTCCTGGTGCTCGCCCAGACCATGGTGCTGATCACCGGCAAGATGGACCTGTCGCTGGAGTCGACGTTCGGGCTCGCCCCCGGCATCGCCGCCTGGCTGATCATCGACCCGGCCGTCACCCACGGCCTCGGCGTCCACGTCCTGCCGCCGGCCCTGGCCATCCCGGTCGTGCTGCTCGTCGGCGTCCTGGTCGGGGCCTTCAACGGTCTGCTCATCGTCCGCTTCGGCCTCAACGGGTTCATCGTCACCCTCGGCATGCTCATCGTCCTGCGCGGCCTGCTGACCGGGATCTCCGGCGGCAAGACCTTCTTCGCCCTGCCGACGTCGATGACCTACCTCGGCTCCACCGCCTGGCTCGGGGTTCCCGCATCGGTCTGGATCTCGCTGCTGCTGTTCGCGGCCGGGATCGTCGTGCTCGGCTACACCCGCCCCGGCCGCGCGCTCTACGCGATCGGCGGCAACGTCGACGCGGCCCGCGCGGCCGGCATCCGCACCGACCGGATCCTGTGGACCACGCTGATCGTCGCCAGTGCGCTGGCGGCGCTCGCGGGCCTGATGATGAGCGGCCGGCTCGCCGCCGTGCCCGCCGCGCAGGGCAACGGCGCCATCTTCCAGGTCTTCGCCGCGGCGGTCATCGGCGGCGTCAGCCTCAACGGCGGCAAGGGCACCGTGTTCGGTGCGTTCACCGGCGTCCTGCTGCTGTTCATGATCATAAATGTGTTGACGCTGGCCGGCGTGCCCGCCCAATGGACGAACTTCCTCAACGGCGCCGTCATCCTCGTCGCGCTGGTGCTGTCCCGGATCACCGGGGGCAAGGCCCAAACGTAAGCCGGCCCGCGATCGCCCGGTGCTGCCGTGCAGCGCCGAGACCCCACGACCCTCCAAGGAGCATTGGTGACTGAGCGCATCTCGTCCGTGGACACCGTCGACGTCCGATTCCCCACCTCCCGCCACCGGGACGGGTCCGACGCGATGAACCCGTTCCCGGACTACTCCGCCGCCTACGTGGTGCTGCGCACGACCTCGGGCGCGGAAGGCCACGGGCTCGTGTTCACCGTCGGCCGGGGGACCGAGATCGCGGTCGCGGCGATGCGGTCACTCGCCGGGATGATCGTCGGGCAGCCCGTCGAGGAGCTGCTGGCCGACCCGGGCGCCGTTGCCCGGCGCCTCACCGGCGACAGCCAGATCCGCTGGCTCGGACCGGAGAAGGGCGTCGTGCACATGGCCGCCGGCGGGCTGGTCAACGCCGTGTGGGACCTCGCCGCCCGGCGGGCCGGCAAGCCGCTGTGGAAGCTGCTGGCCGACCTCACCCCCGAGCAGCTGGTGGCCCAGATCGACTTCCACTACCTGCGCGACGCGCTCACCGAGGACGAGGCGCTCGCGCTGCTGCGGGGCGCCGCCGGCGGCCGGGCGGACCGGGAACGGATCCTGCTGGAGCGCGGCTATCCGGCCTACACCACGACCCCGGGCTGGCTCGGCTACGACGACGAGAAGCTCGCCCGGCTGTGCCGGGAGGCCGTCGACGCCGGCTATCAGCTGATCAAGCTGAAGGTCGGCGGCAACCTGGCCGACGACGTGCGCCGGATGGGCATCGCCCGGCAGGCCGTCGGTCCGGAGATCCGCATCGCGGTGGACGCCAACCAGATCTGGGGCGTGCCCGACGCCATCGGATGGATGCGCGAGCTCAGCGCCTTCGACCCGTACTGGATCGAGGAGCCGACGTCACCGGACGACGTGCTGGGCCACGCCGCGGTCCGCAGAGCGGTCGCGCCGGTCAAGGTCGCCACCGGCGAGCACGGCCACAACGCCGTGATGTTCAAGCAGCTGCTGCAGGCCGGCGCGATCGACGTGGTGCAGATCGACGCGTGCCGGGTCGCCGGCGTCAACGAGAACCTGGCGATCCTGCTGCTCGCGCAGAAGTTCGGGGTGCCGGTCTGCCCGCACGCCGGCGGCGTGGGACTGTGCGAGCTGGTGCAGCACCTGGCGATGTTCGACTTCGTCGCCGTCAGCGGCAGCACCGAGGACAGGGCCATCGAGTACGTGGACCACCTGCACGAGCACTTCGTCGACCCGGTGCGCATCAGCGGCGGCCGTTACCTGGCACCGACGGCGCCGGGCATGAGCGCGCAGATCGTCCCCGCGTCGCTGGCCGCGTTCCGCTTCCCGGACGGCCCGGAATGGGCCGCGGAGGCGCAGCCGCTCACCACCGTCGCCTGACGCCCGCATCCACCACGACCACGGAGGCGACGTGATCCTCGACGCCCACCACCACCTGTGGCAGCCCGAACAGGGCTATCACTGGCTCGACGAGCCGGGCCTGGAAGCCATCCGGCGGCCGTTCACACCCGCCGACCTGACCGCCGAGCTCGCCGAGGCCGGTGTCGCCGGCACCGTCCTCGTCGAGGGCGGCCGTTGCCACCCCGGCGAGGCCGCGCAGTTCCTGGGACACGCCGCCGACACCCCGGCGATCGCCGGCGTCGTGGCGTGGATCGACGTGGCGGCAACCGGTGTGGCGGCGACCATCCGGCGGTACCGCCGGCTGCGTGGCGGCGAGCTGCTGGTCGGGCTGCGCGCGCAGGTGCAGGGTGAGGACGACCCCGACTACCTCGACCGGCCCGCCGTGCGGCGCGGCCTCGCCGAGATCGGCGCGGCTGGGCTGGTCTTCGACCTGGTGATCCGGGCCGATCAGCTGCCGAGCGCCGCGCGTGCGGCGCGGGCGGTGCCGCACCTGCGCTTCGTGCTCGACCATCTGGGCAAGCCACGCATCGACGAGCGGGAGGAGGGGTTACGGCGGTGGCGTGAACCGTTCGCCGCCCTCGCCGCCAGTCCCAACGTCACCTGCAAACTGTCGGGGATGGTCACCGAGGCCGGGCCCGGGTGGTCGGTCGAGGCGCTGCGCCCGTTCGTCGCCGTCGCGGTGGAGTGCTTCGGCCCCGGGCGGCTGATGTTCGGCTCGGACTGGCCGGTGTGCCTGCTGGTCGCCGACTACCGCGGCGTGCTCGCCGCCCTGCGCGACGCGTTGCCTGCGCTGTCGCCGGGGGACCACGCCGAGATCTTCGCCGGGACGGCGATCCGAACCTACGGCCTGGCCGGGCGGCTGCGGCCCGCACGGCGGTCCGGCGCGCCGGCATGACCCGCGGCGCCGTCGCGGGCCGCCTGCCGCGCCGCGTCCTGCTACCGGCCGTCGCCGATCGGAGCGGACAGCACCGCGCGCAGCCACGCCTCGGAGGTGTTGACGTGCAGCAACGCGCTGGCGTGGGCGAGCAGCTGATCGCGGGACCGCAGCGCGAGGTAGATGGCGTGATGCTCGTCGATCGTCTTGTGCGCCGAGTTACCCTCGATCAGCCCGCGCCACACCCGGGCCCGCAGGGTGCGGCTCGACAGCCCGTCCAGCAGCGAGGTCAGCGTCTCGTTGCCGGTCGCCGCGACCACGGTGCGGTGGAACGCCGTGTCGAACCCGATGAGCTTCTCCGCGTCGCCGGCGGCGCCGCGCATGTCCTCGAGGATCTGCGCGAGCTCGTCGAGGTCATCCTCGGACATGCGCAGCGCCGCCATGCCGGTCGCCACCGGCTCCAGCATGCGCCGCACCTCCATGACCTCCAGCAGGGTGTCGTCGCGCAGCAGTTCGACCGCGACGCCGAGACCCTCCAGCAGCAGCCGCGGCGCGAGGCTCGTCACGTAGGTGCCGTCCCCGCGGCGCACGTCGAGCACGCGGGCCGACTCGAGCACCTTCACCGCCTCCCGCACCCCGCTGCGCGACAGCCCCATCTGTGCGGCGAGCTGCTGCTCCGGGGGCAGCCGCGAACCCGGCGGCAGCTCACCACTCTGGATCATGGTGCGGATCCTGGTGATCGCCTCGTCGGTCAGTGCCACCGCGTCTCCTCCGAGCCGGTCCTGGACCCGCCGGCACGGGAGGCGTCCCGGCGGACCTCCACTATAGATACATCAGATGTTTGCCGCGGTCGGACACCCCGGCCGTGCCGGCTCCGGCGAGGACAACGACACCACATCCGAAAGAGGACCCAGATGCAACGCTACGGCTCCGTGATCCGGCTCCGGCCGGAGCACCGGGACGAGTACCTGCGGCTGCACGCCGCCGTGTGGCCCAGCGTCCAGCGGACGCTGCGACAGGCGAACATCCGCAACTACACGATCTTCCTGCACGGCGATCTGCTGTTCGGCTACTACGAGTACGTCGGCGCCGACCACGCCGCCGACCAGGCCAGGATCGCCGCGGACCCGCAGACCCAGCAGTGGTGGACGCTCACCGACCCGTGTCAGGAGTCCCTGGCCGAGCCCGGCTCCGGGCACTGGTGGGCCCCGATGCGCGAGGTGTGGCACCTGAACGAGGAGGACGCATGAACCCCAGTGCCCGCTACGTGGGCGACCGCACGTTCGTCGTCGAGGACACCGATGCGGTGCCACCCGGTCCGGGGCAGGTGCGCATCGACGTGGCGTACACCGGCATCTGCGGCACCGACCTGCACATCCTGCACGGCGCCATGGACCACCGGGTGCGCCTGCCCGCGGTCATCGGGCATGAGATGTCCGGCCGCATCGCAGCGCTCGGCGAGGGCGTCACCGGGCACACGGTCGGCGATCCGGTGACGGTCATGCCGCTGAACTGGTGCGGGAACTGCCCCGCGTGCGCCGCCGGGCACACCCACATCTGCCACCGGCTGGACTTCGTGGGCATCGACTCGACCGGATCGATGCAACGGTGCTGGACCGTGCCGGCCGGCATCCTGGTGCCGCTCCCGGCGGACCTGCCCCTGCGGCACGCGGCCTTGATCGAGCCGACCGCGGTGGCGGTGCACGACGTGCGCCGCTCCCGGCTCCGCGCCGGTGAGCACGCGGTCGTCATCGGAGCCGGCCCGGTCGGGCTGCTCATCGCCAAGGTCGCCCAGACCACCGGCGCCGCGGTCACCGTCCTGGAGCTCGACCCGCACCGCCGTGCCGTCGCCGCGGACCTCGGCCTGCCGACCGTCGACCCGGTGGCGCTCGATCCCGCCGCCCACGTGCGGGACGCCACCGGCGGCGCGGGCGCCGACGTGGTGTTCGAGGTGTCCGGATCCGCTGCCGGAGTACGAACGGCCACGGAACTCCTTGCCGTGCGGGGGCGCCTCGTCGTCGTCGCGATCCACCCGGCCCCGCGCGAGGTCGACCTGCACCGCGTCTTCTGGCGCGAACTGGAGATGATCGGCGTCCGGGTCTACCAACGCGACGACTACGACGAGGCCGTCCGCCTCGTGCACAGCGGGCAGGTGCCGGCCGGACGGCTCATCTCCCGCATCGTGCCGCTGGAGCACGTGGCGGCCGCGTTCCAGGCCCTCGAGGCCGGCGGCGACGTCAAGGTGCTCGTCGACTGCGGAGGCGACACGTGAGCCCGTCGGTCCCGAACCCGTTCGACCTGACCGGCAGGCTCGCCGTGGTGACCGGATGCCGCCGCGGCATCGGCATGGCGATGGCGGAAGCGCTGGCCGGCGCCGGCGCGGACATCATCGGCGTCAGCGCCGCGCTGGAGGACACCGGCAGCGAGATCGCCGAAAGGGTCGAGCGCCAAGGCCGGTCGTTCACGCCGTACCGCGCCGACCTGTCCGACCGCGGTGCCGTCCGCGAGCTCGCGGCGTGGCTGAGCGGGCCGGCCTGCACGGTCGACATCCTGGTCAACAACGCGGGCACGATCCGCCGGGCTCCGGCCGAGGTGCACACCGACGAGGACTGGGACCACGTCCTCGAGGTCGATCTCAGCGCCCAGTTCGTGCTCGCCCGCGACGTCGGCCGGGGAATGCTGCGGCGCGGCGCCGGGAAGATCATCTTCACCGCGTCCATGCTGAGCTTCCAGGGCGGCGTCACGGTGCCCGGCTACGCCGCCGCGAAGTCCGGCATCGCCGGTCTGACCCGCGCCCTGGCCAACGAGTGGGCCGGCCGCGGCGTCAACGTCAACGCGATCGCACCCGGCTACATCGCCACCGACAACACCCAGGCGCTGCGGGACCAGCCTGACCGCAACCGCGCCATCATGGAGCGGATCCCGGCCGGGCGCTGGGGCCGGGCCGAAGACCTGGCCGGCGTCACGGTGTTCCTCGCCTCCGACGCGTCGAGCTACGTGCACGGCGCCGTCATCCCGGTCGACGGAGGCTGGCTCGGCCGATGACCCGGGCGCGTCACCTGTGCCGGGCGCTCCCCGGCGGACCGGTGCGATGCCGCCGTCGTAGCCGACGTTCCCGGCGGCGGCACCGTCCTGGGCCGGCGCGGTGTTCCGGAACTTTCCCGGCGGCTTCGACGCGCACGGCCGCATTCCGCGCAGAGGGAAGCATCGACACATGCAAGACCTTGCTCCTCATACGTATGATGTTTACTCTCTGCGTGGTGGCGCGTCGGTCCGAGGTGACGGGCCGCCCTGTGAGAGCCCTGCGCCGACCGGCACCCCAGCCGACGCGATCACCCGCCGGCGCGCCGTTCACCGCCGAACGAACGGCCGGCGAGCCCCGCCGACGGGCAGAGAAGAAGGGACCGAAACGTGAAGTCAGCGTTCTCCACCGCTGGAAGGTTGCTCACGGCGGTTGCGGTGTCCGTCGCCGCCGTGCTGCTGCCGGCCGTCGCAAGCCCGCCACCGGCCGCGGCCGCCACGCAGGCGACGTTCTACGTCGCCCCCGACGGTAGCGACACCAGTGCCGGCACGATCGCGGCGCCGTTCAAGACCGTGCAGCGCGCGCGGGACGCCGTCCGCACCGTCAACGCGAACATGACCGGCGACATTTACGTGTACCTCCGCGGCGGCAGCTATCCGATCTCCAGCACCATCGAGTTCACGCCGAGCGACTCCGGCACGAACGGCTACCGCGTCGTGTACGCCGCCTACCAGAACGAGCGCCCCGTGCTGGAGGCCGGCGTTCAGGTCACCGGCTGGACGCAGCACAGCGGCAACATCTGGAAGGCACCGCTCAACCGGAGCAACAAGCTGCGGTCGCTGTACGTGAACGGCAAGCGGGCGGTCATGGCCACCAAGACCGTCAACTCGGCCGGGTGTTACGGCACCTACACCGTCAGCGCGGGACAGGCCGCCTGGGCGTGGGAGTCCGGCTCGGAATGCGACGGGTCCAAGTACAGCCTCGCGGACTTCCCCGCCGTCGCCCGCAACCAGGACGACATCGAGATCGAGACGGCGACGACCTGGACCACCGCCATCGTGGGGGTCCGCCAGGTCACCACGAGCGCGGACGGCGCGAACCGGGTGGCGCTGTTCCAGCAGCCCGGCGCGGCGATCGCCCAGGGTTCGTACAACGGCGACGCCCAGGCCGGCGGCAGCCACAAGCTGATGAACGCCTACGAGTTCCTGGACGCGCCCGGCGAGTTCTTCTTCGACAAGACGAGCCGGGTGTTGTACTACTACAAGTCGAGCTCCGAGGACATGACGACCGCGCCGGTGTACGCGCCGAACAACGTGACCACCGCGCTGCGGGTCGCCGGTCAGTCCACGAGCAGCCACGTCCGGAACATCACCTTCTCCGGGCTCACCGTCGAGCACTCGGACTGGAACCTGTTCAACGTCGCCGGCTCCGCCTTCAAGCAGGCGCAGCAGGGCAATCTCGGTGCCTTCGCGTACGCGAAGGGCAACTTCCACGACTACTACTACCGCAACGTCGACGTCGCACCCGGTGCCGTCCAGATCGACAACGCCGACGGGATCGTGCTGGAACGCAACCGCATCCAGCACACCGGCGCCGACGGCGTCAACATGGTCAACGACGTGCAGAACAGCCGGCTGATCGGGAACGCCACCAACGACATCGCCGGCTCCGCGGTCACGGTGGGCCATCCGCAGCACGTGTACATCGGCGACGGCACCTCGACGAACCGCGAGAAGTACTCCGCCCAGGTCGAGGGCCTGAGCAAGAACATCGAGATCAAGAACAACTACCTGTACGACAGCGCCGTGCTGTTCAACGGGCACAGCCCCGTCTCCGCGTACTTCGCCGACACGCTGAGCATCCAGCACAACCGGATCGAGAAGGCGCCCTGGGCGGGCATCACCCTCGGCTGGGGCTGGTGGAACTTCGACGGGTCGGCGGGCTCGATCGCGCCGAACCGGCCGACCACCACGGCGCGGAACAACACCATCAGCTACAACCACATCATCGACACCGTGCAGCGCCTCAGCGACACGGCCCCGATCTACACGCTGGGCAGCCAGCCGGGCACGACCGTCACCAACAACTACCTCGAGGGCGTCCCGGCCGGTCACAAGTACGGACTGCATCCGGACGAAGGATCGGCGTACATCACCTTCAGGGACAACGTGCTCAGCGTCGACAAGAACGTCACGTGGCTCATCAACTCCGACGACTGGGGCCGCAAGCACGACCTGAGCATCACTGCTACGTACGGCGCCATCAACAAGGTCTCGAACAAGACGCTGCCGAACAGCACCGTCCAGGACATCGTCGTCTCTGCCGACTACGTGTGGCCGGCGGCCGCGTACGGCATCGCCGTGAACGCCGGAATCGAGGAGCCGTACCGCGACATCGTCGCCTCGGGTCAGGCCGCGAACCTCGTGCTGCCGGCCAGCACCTTCGTCGCCGGCGCGACGGCCAGCGTCCCGATCCGCAGTGCCGGCGACGCGACCAGGACCGTCTGGCTGGCCCCGTCGGGCACGACCAGCTTCGTCGCCGGTCCGACGATGACCAGCGCGGGTGGCACCGCGACGTCCATCGCCGTGCCGGCGTCGGCGGGGGAGTACCGGCTGTTCGTGCTCGACGCGCAGGGAAACCGGTCGGCCGAGTCGAAGTGGCTCGTGCGGCAGCAGGGCGGCGGCAGCAGCCAGCAGAACGTGATGATCGCCGGGGGCGCGTCCGGCCGGTGCGTCGACATCGGCGGCACGAACCCGGCCAACGGCACGCAGGCGCAGCTGTGGGACTGCCACGGCGGGACCAACCAGCGCTTCACCGCCACCTCGGGCAAGCAGCTGACGGTGTTCGGCACCAAGTGCCTGGACGCCAGCGGCCGGGGCACGACCAACGGCACGGCCGTGGTGATCTGGGACTGCAACGGTCAGGCCAACCAGCAGTGGAACGTCAACGCCAACGGCACCATCACCGGCGTGCAGTCCGGCCTGTGCCTGGACGCCAACGGAGCCGGCACCGGCAACGGCACGAAGATCATCCTCTGGTCCTGCAACGGCGGCAGCAACCAGCAGTGGAGCCTGCGCGGCTGAAGGCTTTCGCTGCCTGGGTCGTACGGCCGGCCGGATCCACCGGCCGGCCGTGCGGCGCCCCGCCGCCCGCGGCGTTGGCGGACGCCGCGGGCGGCACTGGGCGGCGTGTGGCGCGGCCCGGGTCAGTACGGGTTGCCGGGCAGGTTGAGGCGCACGCTGAAGATGCCGGAGCCCGACGAGGGCGTGCCGGAGGTGATGAACAGGGTGCGGCCGTCGGGGCCGCCGAAGGCCGCGTTGGTGGTGCCGCGGCCGACGGTGATGGTGCCCAGCCGCGTGCCGCTCGGGGCGTACACCTGGACGGTGCCGTCGGGGTTCGACGCCCAGTAGAGGTTGCCGGCGCAGTCGATCGTCACCCCGTCCGGGCCGTTCATCGACGCGAACAGGGTGCGCGCGCCGATGCTGCCGTCGGCGCCGACGGGGTACCGGAAGATCTGGTTGGTGCCCATGGCGGCGACGTACAGGGTGCGGCCGTCCGGTGCGAGGGCGATGCCGTTGGGCTGTCGCAGGCCGCCGTCGACGAGCTCGACGCGGCCGCCGCGCACGCGGTAGACGCCGGTCACGCCGTTCATGGCATCGGGCCGGTTGCCGCGCTGGTAGGTCGGGTCGGTGAAGTAGACGGTGCCGTCGGCGGCGACGGTGAGGTCGTTGGGTGAGTTGAACAGCCGCCCGTCGTAGTCGGCGGCGACCGTCGTGCGGGAGCGGTCGGCCAGGCTGAAGGCGGAGACGCCGCGCTGGTCGTGGGTCGCCCCGTGCCGTTGGTGGTGCCGCGCCCGTAGGCGTCCAGGCACTTGGTGCCGAACACCGTCAGCTGCCTGCCCGAGGTGTACGTCCACCGCTGGTTGGTGCGGCCGGTGCAGTCCCACAGCTGCGTCTGTGCACCGTTGGCGGTCGAGGCGCCGTTGACGTCCAGGCACCGTCCCGACTGGGCACCGACGATGGGTGTGCTCTGTCCCGGCACGATCGGCGCGGCGAGAGCCGGGGTGCGGGCGGCCACGACCGTGCCGGCGAGCGCCGCGGCCACCGCGAGGGCGCCGGCCGCGACGGCCGGTCGTCTGCGACCGCCGGGTGCGATGTGCGAGTCGGTCATGGCGCTCCTTAGAATTCGATATTGATCGATTGCTGAATTCTGCGTGCATGCGTCTGGCGGGTCAATTGTTTCGAAAACCGTGGCCGCTGTTCGGGTCCCCGGAATTGGCTCCGGAAAACTGTTATTCGTGACCATGCGGCCGGGTCGTCGCCGAAAATTACGCAATCCGTGGATCGACAGGCAGGTCGTCCCAACTGGGAATATGTATTTTCGGGTACGATTCTGCAGTCGTTCGACTTGAATGTTGCCGGCGATTCTGGCAGCGTCGCGGTCTCAGGTGCGAACGTTCCGCCAGGCGCTCGCTGATTGGCCGGCGCTGCTGGCGCCAAGGTCACGCCCGGTCTGGGATGTTAGCGCTCACGCGGTGCATCGATTACCGGAAGCAAGGGAGACCGAGGTGGCTGGAAGCCGGCGGAAGAGATCGTCCGCCATCAGAGCGCTGACCGCTGGTGTGGTCGGTGTCGTGGCCGTCGCCGTGGCCGCGGTGATGATGCCGGCGGCGGACGCGGCGGCGAGCACGCTGGGTGCGGCGGCGGCGCAGTCGGGCCGGTATTTCGGCACGGCGGTCGCGGCCGGTCGGCTGGGCGACTCGACGTACACGACGATCGCCGGCCGTGAGTTCAACATGATCACGGCCGAGAACGAGATGAAGCCCGATGCGACGGAGCCGCAGCGGGGGCAGTTCAACTTCAGCTCGGGCGACCAGATCTACAACTGGGCGACCCAGCGGGGGATGAAGGTGCGCGGGCACACCCTGGCGTGGCACGGGCAGCAGCCGGGGTGGATGCAGAGCCTGTCCGGCAGCAACCTGCGGCAGGCGATGATCGACCACATCAACGGGGTGATGGGTCACTACCGGGGCAAGCTCGCCTACTGGGACGTGGTGAACGAGGCGTTCAACGAGGACGGCAGCCGCCGGCAGTCCAACCTGCAGGGCACCGGCAACGACTGGATCGAGGTGGCGTTCCGCACTGCGCGCAACGCCGACCCGTCCGTCAAGCTCTGCTACAACGACTACAACATCGAGAACTGGTCCTACGGCAAGACGCAGGGCGTCTACCGGATGATCCAGGACTTCAAGTCCCGTGGGGTGCCGATCGACTGTGTGGGTCTGCAGACCCACTTCACCGGGGGTAGCTCGCTGCCGGGGAACTTCCAGACGACGCTGTCGAGCTTCGCGGCGCTCGGGGTGGACGTGGCGCTGACCGAGGTCGACGTCACGAACTCCTCGACGTCGCAGTACGGCGGGCTGACCCAGGCGTGCATGAACGTGCCGCGCTGCGTCGGGATCACCGTCTGGGGCGTGCGGGACAGCGACTCGTGGCGGTCCAACGAGAGCCCGCTGCTGTTCGACGGCGGCGGCAACAAGAAGGCCGCCTACACCTCGGTCCTCAACGCCCTCAACGCCGCCGGCCCGACCACCTCGCCGACGGTGAGCCCGACCTCCTCGCCGACCGGGAGCACCCCGCCCGGCACGCCGGGCGGCACCAACGAGATCGTCGGCACGCAGTCCGGCAGGTGCTTCGACGTCCCCAACGCCACGCAGACCAACGGCACCCGGGTGCAGCTGTACGACTGCCACGGCCAGTCCAACCAGCAATGGACGTACACGTCGGGCAAGGCGCTGCAGGTGTACGGCAACAAGTGCCTGGACGCCAACGCCAACGGCACCGCCAACGGCACCGCCATCATCATCTGGGACTGCAACGGCGGGACCAATCAGCAGTGGAACGTCAACGCCAACGGCACGATCAGCGGCGTGCAATCCGGGCGCTGCCTGGACGTGTGGGGCACCGGCAACGGTCAGCAGGTGCAGCTGTACGACTGCCACGGCCAGGCCAACCAGCAGTTCAAGCTCGTCTCGCTCGGCGGCCCGACCTCGCCGCCGCCGTCCTCGCCGTCGCAGTCGCCGTCCCAGCCGCCGGGCGGGTCGTGCTCGCTGCCGTCGTCGTACCGGTGGACGTCGACAGGCGCGCTGGCCAACCCGAAGTCCGGGTGGGTGTCGCTGAAGGACTTCACCAGCGTCGTCTACAACGGCAAGCACCTGGTCTACGCGTCGAACGTCTCCAGTGGAGGGTCGTACGGCTCGATGAGCTTCGGCCTGTTCACCAACTGGTCGGACATGGCCTCGGCCAGCCAGAACGGCATGAGCTCCG